>NZ_JBQENZ010000019.1:0-148682 GCF_052044935.1 Ensifer sp. 22460 | reverse complement strand
TCGTTTCCTCGCGCAGTTTCCGCTGCGCCCCGAATGGGCTGAAGGGCAGCTCGACTACATTCTCGGCGATGCGGAGCAAAAGCCCGAACAAGGCGAGCTCGTCTACGCTGTGGTTGCGGCGCGCACCGGCACGCTCGTTGGCGCGTTCGCCTATTACGCCAAGGCGGGCGCGATCGGACGGGTGCTGCAGGTTTTGGCGCAGCCGGGCCAGGCCGGCCCGGTCATCGACTGTCTTGTCGATCATGCCGCCAAGCGTGGACTTCCGGGCCTACGGGGACGGACACAGCCGGCACTTATGGAAGCGATGCTCGGACGTCGGATTGCCTTCGTCCATGTTTACTCAACAGTACTCCACTCCCGTGACCCCGCGATCGTCCAAGCCTGTCGGGACGGACAAGGCTTCTTCAACGGCATTGCCGGAGAACACTGGTGCCGGCTGATCGCCGGGACCTTCGGTTAATCTTGCTCTGTGATCGGACGATTCATACGCTCCCTTTTTGCAGATAGCGATGATCGCCATGAAAGACACGTGCTGCGGGTGCCGAGTCCACGGCAACCCAACGTCACTGGCTTAATTCCATGAAGAGGTATAAATTGACCGGCCGGTCGTCGCCCCAGAGCCAACGACCGGGAATGACTGCATGGGAGACCGAGCGATCGATGACTGTCTCCCTCAAGAAGGCCCGCGGGGGAAGCCAATATCAGCGATACCTCCGCGTGAAAGTGAAAGCGTCAACTGGAAGATGGGCCGGAAACCGCGGCCGCCAGGGAGGGTTTCAATGCAGTGGGCAGTCAATGATCTCAATGGCCAATGGAATGCAACCGAGCTTGAAATGCTCCAGCGCACATTCGACCGGGTCTGCCTGTGGCAGAACATCCCTGCGAACAGTCTGCGTGCAGGGCGCCTGGTTCGGTATTTGACAGATCAGCTTCGCGGCGGCATCTGCGACGAGGGTACCTTGTTTGAAAACGCCATGTTGCTGGAGCGATCGCGTTCGGAGGCGACGTCCTTTCCCCGACGCGGCGCGCCGATGCGTGTGCTCAACTAGCTCCGCCCGATAGATAGATCCGCGAGACCTGCAAGGTTGATCCCTTTTGAGGGCAAAGCGTTTCCGCGGCCATCGGGACGCTACAGAAATGGCTGTTGTCGCGATCAACGGCGTGTCGACTTTCTCGGCTATGATCCGGCCGGCTGCGGTATCTCGATGGGCGGGAACAAATCCGGCGCCAGTCGATTGAATGGTCATGAAAAACATGACCCTGTCGACAGTACTGTTGATGCTGTTTCCCGCCGCTATGGCTCTGGCCCAACCGCTTCAGCCCGATGCGATCAACAACGCTTCGATCGCGCCCACTTCGTTGAAGCCGAAGACTGGAGCCTCGGACGAACCCGACCCCGCCATCGTTCGGCTTCAAGTTCTCCTGGATCGCGCGGGTGCATCGCCTGGCGTGATCGACGGCTACTACGGTGAGAACGTCCGCAAGGCGATTGCCGCCTTCGAAACCATGCAGGATCTGCCTGCAGACGGCAAACTGGACCCGGATGTCATTGAACGAATTTCGGACCGGACGCCGACGGTACAGCCCTATGTCATCTCCGAAGAGGACATCAAAGGGCTCGTCGCCACTATACCCAAAGACTACTCCGAACAGGCGAAAATGGATCAGCTCGGATATACGAGCGTCGCCGAGAAGCTGGCCGAGCGCTTTCACATGGACATCGATCTCTTCAAGGCGCTCAATGCGGCCTCGATGTTTTCGGTCGGCGATACCGTGTCCGTTATGGTCCCCGGAGCCCCAAGGCAGGGGACAGTCAAACGCATCGAAGTGCACCGACGCCTGGGCCAGGTCATGGCCTTTGCAGGCGACGGAACGGTGATCGCCGCCTACCCAGCCACGATCGGCAGCCGAGAGGCCCCGTCGCCTTCCGGCACGCATAAGGTCAAGGGGGTCGCTCGCACGCCTCCCTATGTCTACAATCCGAAGATCAATTTTCAGCAGGGCGACAACCGGAAGATACTGACCTTGCCCGGCGGTCCGAACGGCCCTGTCGGCAGCGTCTGGATCGACCTGTCGAAGCCGACCTACGGAATCCACGGCACGCCGGAACCATCAATGATCGACAAGTCCGGATCGCACGGATGCGTTCGCTTGACGAACTGGGATGCGGAAGAATTGGCAGGGATGGTCAAACCCGGCGTCATCGTTGAGTTTGTCGACTGAGCCTCGTCAACGCTGCGAAGGACTGAAACGACGTCGCGAATGAGAAAGTGAAGCCCCGCAAAACGAGCGGTCGAGCCGTGGTACTCCGAGCCTGTATCGAGCAATCAGCGTATGCGCGTCTGAACGCGCACGATGTTCATCTGAAGCTCATGACTCGTCGCGTATCTGCCCAGCACCTTGATCAGGCGCTGCTCTTCGGTCTTGTGAATGCCGGTGCGCCGGCAATAATCGGCGACATCCCAGATATGCCTGGCCTGGGGGTTGTCGACTGTTCGGATATCCGCGTGTTTCATCCTGCACCTCCCCTTGCGAGCGCATAACGTTGGCAGGCCGCTTTGGTTCCGCGCGAGCCGCTGAAAGCCAACGCGCGGACGGCAATTGTCGCCTTCAAGGGAACGTAGTTTCCGCCCGCTGGTTTGGGGCGCGAAATACCACCCAAAACAGGAGGCAGATGCGATGTTCAACAAGCTTCTAATTGCAGCCGTCATGGCCGCTTCTTTCACCGGCGCCGCCATGGCCCAGGCCGATATGACCTGCGATGAGGCCGGCATGACAAAGCTGGAAACGGACGTGGGCTCCATCACCGACGCCACCAAGAAGGACATGGCAACGAAGGAACTGGCCATGGCCAAGGAAGCAATGGCGGCGAAAGATACGGCAAAATGCAAGACCCACATGGAGAATGCCATGAAGGGCAAGGACGCCATGTGATTTCAGGTTGCGGCGGCTCGGGTGTTTCGCCACTTTCCGCGTGGCGTGACACCCAGGCCGGCGCCCAGTAAAAAAGCGGGGTCTTCGCGGGCTTTGACTTAATCGATCTTCTGCAGAATGCGGCGGGCGCGTTCGATGATCGGTGCATCGACCATCCGGTCGCCGACAAGGAAGGCACCCCTGCCATCGGCGGTCGCACCTGCCGCGGCATCGAGCACGGCGCGCGCCCAGGCGACCTTTTCTTCGCTGGGTGAGAATGCCGCATTCATGATCGGCACGGCCGAGGGATGAATACAGGTTACACCGTCGAAGCCATGGTGGCTTGCTTCGCGGGCAGCAGCCTCAAGGGCATCGCGCTGCTGATAGTCGGCAACGGTCGTCAGAGTGCCGAAGGACAGCTTGCCCTCGGCCTTCGCTGCGAAATGCACGAGCAACTTCGGCAGACGCAACACCTCGGGGAGTGGTTCGGCCCCCATGCTCGTGGCAATATCCTCTCCACCGGCCACGAGGCCCAATACGCGCTGGCAGGCGGCAATTGGTCTTGCGTCCAGCACCGCGCCGGCATCCTCCAACAGCGCGACGAAAACGAGCGGCTCGCGCCCGAGCTCACGTTCGATCGGTGCCAGATGTTCTGCAAGAACGCCCACCTGCTCGGGCGAACGGGCCTTGGCGATGAAAAGACCGAAAGTGCCTGCGCGGCAGGCGGCCTCGGCATCCGCCTTCTGCAGTCCCGGTTCGGCATTGATCCGCACGAAGGTCTTGGCGCCGCTTCGCCCGACCATGGGGACTGACTGCGCAAGTCCAGCACGTGCCGCCTGCTTTTCGCCGTCGGCGACGGAATCCTCGAGATCGAGGACGATGGCATCAGCGCCACGTTCATGCGCCTTGGCGATGAAGCGTTCGGACGAGGCAGGCACGTAGAGAAGAGATCGCAGTCTCATGCCGCCCTGCCTTTTAGAATGAGGTCGATTGCGCTTGCATCCAACCCTGCTTCGGTGAGGACCTCAGCCGTGTGTTCCCCAAGCGTTGGCGCCGGTCTCCGCCAGACACCCGGCGTCTCCGAAAGCCGTGGCACGATGTTGTGCATCGGCAGGCTACCGAACTCCGCGTCCTCCACGTCGACGATGATTTCACGCTCGGTAAAATGCGGGTCGGAAACGGCATCTGCGATGTTGTAGATCGGCCCAACCGTCGCGCCGGCGTCGCGCATGATCTTCAGCGCTTCGTCGTGGTCGTGCCGGGCAAACCAGCCGCCGACGGCCTCATCGACCAGATCCCGGTTCTTGACGCGCTCCGAATTCGTTGCAAAGCGCGGATCGTCGTTCATGTCGGCACGGCCGATGATCTCGAAGATCCGCCTTGCGACCTGGGGTGTCGAACCGGACAGCGCCACGTATTTACGGTCGCGGCACCGGTAGACGTTGCGCGGCGCGGCTGTGTTGGAGGCGCTGCCCACGCGCTCCTTGATCTTGCCAGTCGTC
Source organism: Ensifer sp. 22460 (assembly GCF_052044935.1). Lineage (NCBI taxonomy): Bacteria > Pseudomonadati > Pseudomonadota > Alphaproteobacteria > Hyphomicrobiales > Rhizobiaceae > Ensifer > Ensifer sp. 22460. The sequence goes on along the minus strand of NZ_JBQENZ010000019.1, from coordinate 144,267 downwards.
TGGTATATCGCGGCTTCAGGTCCGAGCACCGAGAACATCGGCTCCAGCAGCGAGAGGTCGATCACCTGCCCCTTTGCGTAGCCGCGATCACGCGCGAGCAGCGCCGTCACGGTGGCCGAACTTCCGTAGACACCGGCGATCATGTCGGCGAGCGCCAGCGGCGGCAGCACCGGTTCGCGATCGGGAAAGCCGGTTCGGTAGGCAAATCCGCTCATGCCTTCGACGATCGTGCCGAAGCCAGGGAACTGCGCATAGGGGCCGGTCTGTCCAAAACCAGAGATCCGCACGATGATCAGGTTGGGGTTGCGGGCATGCAGCGCTTCCGGCGAAAGGCCCATGCGCTCCAGCGTCCCCGGCCGAAAATTCTCGATGAAGACGTCCGCCGTTTCGATCAGCGCCCAGAGCGCCGCCATGGCCGCCTCCTGCCGAAGGTTGAGCACGACGGAGCGCTTGTTGCGGCTATAGGTCTTCCAGTAGAGCGAGTGGCCGTCGTCCTTCCAGTCCCGCAGCGGATCGCCGGCCGGCGCCTCGATCTTGATGACGTCTGCACCGGCATCGGCAAGCTGCAGCGACAACATGTTGCCGGCGACGAGGCGTGAGAGATCCAGAACCCTTGTGCCGACAAGCGGCCCCGTGGCAGCGGGATCGAACTGTCGCTTGGCAAACCCGCTCATCGAATGCGCTCCCCGGTTTCCTTGTCGAAGAGCAGAACCTTGTCGACGTCGATCGTAAGCGTCACATCCTGGCCGGCCGAAAGCAGCTTGCCGCCATGGACGACGACGGAAATATCCTGGCCGCCCATATCGACGACGATTTCCTGATCTTCGCCGGTCGGTTCGACCAGGCTGATGCGGCCCGGCACACCCGTTGTTCCAAGCGTGATATGTTGCGGGCGGATGCCGCAGACGACGCGCGTACCCGGCTGCACCTGTCTTCCAAGCGGCAAGGAGACCCCGCCGCGGGTCAATGCCGTTTCGCCGTCAGCGATCGCCTCGATGAGGTTGATCTCCGGCGAACCGATGAAGCCGGCAACGAAGAGATTGGCGGGATCGTTGTAGAGTTCGAGCGGCGCGCCCGCCTGCTCGATCTTTCCGCCGTTCATCACCACAATCTTGTCGGCCATGGTCATGGCCTCGGTCTGGTCGTGGGTGACGTAGACCATCGTCCGGCGCAGCCGCTGGTGCAGCTTCTTGATCTCGCCGCGCATCTTCACGCGCAGCTTGGCGTCGAGGTTCGAGAGCGGTTCGTCGAAGAGGAAGGCGCGCGGGTCGCGCACGATGGCGCGGCCCATGGCGACACGCTGGCGCTGGCCGCCGGAGAGTTCCCGCGGCAAGCGGTCGAGCAACTTTTCCAAGCCGAGGATTTCGGCGGCCTCAGTCACGCGCTTGTGGATCTCCGCCTTCGGCGCGCCGGCAAGCTTCAGCGCGAAGCTCATGTTTTCCGCGACCTTCATGTGCGGATAGAGCGCGTAGGACTGGAAGACCATGGCGATGTCACGCTCCTTCGCCGGCATGTCGTTGACGATCTTGCCACCTATGGTGATCTCGCCGGCTGAAATATCCTCCAGCCCGGCGATCATGCGCAACAGCGTAGACTTGCCGCAGCCCGAAGGACCAACGAGGACGACGAATTCGCCATCGCCCATCTCCAGCGAGATGTCGTTGAGCACGGCGACACTGCCATAGCTCTTGCCGACACTTCTGAGCTCTATCTCGGACATGTTTCCTCCCTTCCTTTCCTCGTCGCGCGACTAGCGCTCGGATACCTCGACCCGGCCGATCGACATGCGTCCAGCCGAGGCCATGCGTAGACCCGCCATGCCGTAGCGGAGCGTCGCATCGTCCGCTTGGAGCACTCGCTCGCCATCGACGGAAAGGGTCAGCTCGCCACCTTCGACCGTGAGATCGACCGCGTAGCTTCGGCCGTATTCGATACGGAACGGGCTGCGGGCGAGGATCGTGGTGCCGTGATTTTCCAGAAGGATCACGGCCTCGCCATTCTCAAAACCGGCGGCATAGAAACGGCTTGTTCCTTGAGCGCGTGCCACCACCAGATGCGAGGCACCGGAGAGCGGCTGCAGCTCCGCTATGACACTGACGTCCCGCAGGTAGGCATTGCCGGTCCAGGCGTCCGCATCGGTGGCCGTATGCGCATGGATGCGGCCCTGCTGCAGACTCCAGTGCCCGCGGTTCCAAGTGAAGCGGGTGATGCCGCCCCATTCGTGCACTTCTTTCGCCGGGTCGATCACGGCGCGACCCTTGCCGGACACGGTGAAGTCCGCCAGGAACAGCCGGCCGAGGAACTTCAAACGACCGAAATACTCGACCAGGATACCGATCTCATCGACCGCCTCGCCATTGCCATCAGGGATGGTGAATTCGTAGTCCTGCCAGCCGCTGGCCGAGGGCACGTGCCAGGCGCCTGTTTCCTGGATGGTGTCGGTCATGGCGCGACGGACGTAGGGCGCTACGCGCAGGTTGCCGTCGCCATTCCACGGGTCGAGCCAGAGCTTGAACTTCACCGTCTGGCCGTCATCGGCAAGCGGCGTGAACATCGGACGGTAGCGCTCGTCGTCGAAGTCGGAGCGGCGATAGAAGGGCTTCCAGAATATCCGCCCACCCTGCCCGCGTTCCAGCCGGTCGAGCAGGATTTCCAGCGATCCCTTGGCATTCTCGGTATGGCGCTCCGCCGATGCCTTGACGGAGATCTGGTTGAACGGCTCCGTGCGGAAGCCATGGGTCGCGCCGGGAGCGTCGAAATCGAAGCGCACGCCGCGACGTTCGAAATCTTCGACCCAGAGCGCCGGGGCCTCTCGCCCCTGCAGGCGGAGCGCGAGCACGGTCAGCTCGCGGGCAAAAGAGGGAATATCAACGACGTTGATCGTGCCGGTAACGCCCGAGGCTACGACGAAATCGTTGATCGGCTTGCGGTATTTGTCCCAGCCCGGCTGAACCTGCTGCAGGGTGCCGACGATCGCGCCGGCGTTGCCGGCGTTGCAGTCCGTATCCCAGCCGGCCATCGTCGCGATCTCGACCGTGCGCGGCAGGTCGCCCTGACCATAGATCAGCGCCATGACGAGAACGCCGGCGTTCGGAATGATGTGGCAGACGCCGGGATAGCGGTCATAGCCCCATTCCGCAGTCAGCATGTCGCGGCAGGCGCGCCAGTCATTCGGGTTGCTGTCGTGGAAACGAAGCACCGCGCGAGAGACCCTGGCGTAGATGGAATTGGCCGGGATCGTCGCGAGGCCCGTCTCGATGACTTCCTCGATGCTTTTTGCAACGAAGGCCTGGGCGATCGCCGCGGCGCAGAAACGCGCGCCGTTCAATCCCTCGCCGTCGTGGGCGACACTCGCGGCACGCGCGGACGCTTCGGCCGCCGTCTTAGGATCGGCCGGATGCACCCAGCCCCAGCTGTCGATGAAGATCTGGCCGCCGATCTGCTCGGCAACCGTGGTGCCGTTCTGGGCGATCGAGCCGGACTGCGGCGCCGGGATACCGGCCCGAAGGTTCTGGTAGGCGGTATGCTCGGTCGAATTGCCGAAGCCGCCCCACCAGTACATGCCATGTTCCTCGGCCGCATAGTTCAGCCAGGTCTTGCCGACCTCTTCGGCGGTTGCGCCGAGGCCGTAGTCGCGCAGCGCCCGGATGAAATAGACCGGGCCGTTGGTGTCGTCGTCCGCTGCGAAATTCTTGAAGTCGCGCAGATATTCCGTCACCTCGCCATAGGTGTCCCGGATGCGTTCATAGCTCCAGATGGTCGGTTCGACAGGCGCGCCGAGGCGCACGCCGATCGCCTTGCCGATGAAGCCGGAATAGATGCGCTCGAAGATTTCTGTGGTGCTGAGCATCGGATACTTTCAAAGACTAGAGACTGGAAACCTGGGTGAGCTCGCGGGCGGCAATGAGCCCTGCGCGTGCCTGCGCCCGCGCCGTTTCGCGTTTGTGATCGGCCGCCTGGATCACGGTCACCGCATCGGTAAAAAGGTCGGCGGAGCGGAAGAGATCGAGCCTGTTGACGCGGTCGAGTTGGGAGGCCATCGCCGGGTCGATGATCGTTTCGCCGTGCATCGCGCCGAGGATCGCACCGGCCATGACGCCGATCGAATCTGTGTCGCGGCCGGAATTGATGCCGTCGATGATCGTCTTGTAGAAATCCCCGTCATTGACGACGGCAAAGCCGAGCGCCAGCGGCAATTCCTCGATTGCGTGGAGGCGTGACGGCTGGTAGGCGTCGGTGGCAATGCCGGCCTTCTGCGGCGTATGCTGGACGTTGTCGCCCATCGGCGAATAGCGGGCGATGATACGGTGGAACTCGCCGACGACCGTCTGATGGTCCGCGCCCCTCAGTGCGCGCGCAGCTTCCACGATATCGGCAATCGCATTGCGCGTACCGTCTTTGGCAACGGCAAGGGCTTCTTCGATGACGGCGTCAAGCGTGGTGCCCGGCACGAAAGCGGCGGCAACGGCTGCCGAAAGCACGCCGGCAGCCTCGAGGCCGAAACTCTGCTGGTGGCCGGAGGCAAAGGCGATCGCCTCGTCATAGGCTGCCTTTGGATCGCAGGCGTTCGCCACGCCGATCGGCGCGATGTACATGGCCGCGCCGCAGTTCACCATGTTGCCGATCCCGCCCTGTCGCGGATCGCAGCCGGAAAGCTGATGGCGCTGGAAGATCCATTTTTCCGGATAGAACAGACGCTCGATCAGCATCGTCTCGCGCTGCAGCTCCGGCACCCAGCGCGGCGTCCAGGCGATCTCCCGCACCATGCCGGAGGCCATATCCCAGGCATCGAGGTGACGCTTGACGTCGTCGTAGATCGACATGACGCAGAGCGTCATCAGCGTGTCGTCGGTAACGATGCCGCCACCGCGGACACGGCCGTTGCGGGCCGCTTCGCTCTGCTTCATCCGGTGCCACTCGGTGTCGAGCGACGTCACCCGGCCATAGCGCTCGCGAATTTCGGCGGCAGAGAGTTTTTCGACCGGCGCCCCGATGGCGTCGCCGTAAGCGACGCCAAAAAGAAGCGCCCGGACCCTTCCCTTGAGGGAGAGCCCTGCAGCATCATTTGTCATTGAGAACCGTCCTTGCATATTCGGTCATTTTCTCGCCGCCGGCAGCGTTCCATTCGGAAACGAACTGGTCCCATTGGTCCATCTTGGCTTCACCAGAGACGAATTTGTACACCCAGGCCCGGTAGACGTTTTCGGTCGCATCGATGTCGGTGGCGTATTCGGCAGGCCAGACGAAGGCATTGTCCGGCTTGAAGTCGGCTGAAATCGTCTTCAGCGATTGCTGCGCGGCCTCGCTCAGCCATTGCACCGGTGGCTGCCAGTTGGCGGCGACGAGGAAGCGGGCATACCAGGTGGCGATCTTGTCGGTCGGTTTGATGGTCTCGCCGTCCTTGGTGTACTGCTCGCCTTCAAACCCAAGGCGTTCGATCGCCTGGCCCTCGGGGCTGGCGATGAAATCGAGCAGCTTGACCACCTCTTCCTTGTGCTGCGAAGTCGTCGCGATGGCGAGGCCGCGGGATTCCTTGGAAACGTCAAGTGCCATCAAGCCCTGGCCGGCCGGCCCCTTCGGCGGCGAAAGCAGGCTCAGCGTCACGTCAGGATGCGCCTGGCGCATCTTGCCGCCATAGATGTCGATGACCTCTGCGGAAGAGCCGAAGATCACGCCGGCCCGGCCGGAATAGAACTTGTCTTCCTTCACGTCCCACTTGGTGGTGATGAACTCCGGGTCATAGAGGCCCTGCTCGCGAAGCGAGGCATAGAAGGCGATCTTCGCCTTTTCCGCTGCCGAGACGCGGGCATGGATCCATTCGCCCGCATCGTTCTTCAGCCAAGTGCCGGTGACGCCGAAGGCCTGGTTGAAGATCGCATCGAGCTCCTGGGTGTTGTCGGCAGTGGTGACGCCATAGCTGTCGGCCTTGCCGTTGCCGTCGAGATCGCCGTCCTTGATCGCCTTAAAGAGGGTGACGTAATCGTCTGTCGTCTTCGGCGCCGCGACGCCCGACTTCTCGAGCCAATCCGTGCGAATGACCGGCTGCGGTATGCGCGGCGGATAGACATAGAGCAGATAGGGATAGTTCTTCAGCCGCTCGACATTGTGCGGAAAAAGCGCGTCCTTGAGATGGGTCGTCTTCGGCAGCCAGTTGTTCCAGTCTTCGAGCACGCCCTGTTCGGCCATCTTGGCGTCGCCGCCCTGGAAATAGATGAGATCCGGGATATCACCTGACAGAAGCATGGCGCTCAGCTTGTCGGCGTAACCCGAGGACGGCAGGTCGATGACCTGAATATGGATGTCGGTGCCCTTCGCCTTTAGCGCCTCCTCGTAGGCCTTCATGAGCTTGACGTCGTCAGGATTGCTCGTCGTGAGGTCCTTCGAGACGACGCGGATCGTTACTGGGTCGGCGAAGGCGGGCATCGCGACGCTCGCCATCAGTGCCACGGCGGTCGTTGCGCCAAGGATCAGTCTTCCAAGCATGTTTGTTCCTCCCAATATGCTTTGGCCATTTATGTTCGGTTCGACATCGTCAGCCCTTCAGCGCACCGCTCATGGTGCCCTTGGTGAAGAACTTCAGGATGAGCGGGTAGATCGCGAGGATCGGCGCGATGGTGAGCAGGATCATGCCGGCCTTCAGCGCACGGATGTTGATTTGGCTCGCACCCGTGTAAGTGTTGCTTTCGACCACCCCGACCATGGCGAGCTTGTCGCCCTCGACCACGAACTGGCGCAGGACGACCTGCAGCGGCCACTTCGACTGGTCGTTGAGGTAGATCATCGCCCGGAAGAACTCGTTCCAGTGGAAGACGAAATAAAAGAGCGCGATGGTTGCGAGCGCCGATTTGGCGAGCGGCAGCGCCACGTACCAGAAGATCTGGAACGGATTGGCGCCGTCGAGCTCGGAGGCCTCGATCAGTTCCTTCGGCACCTCCTCGAAGAAGCGCACCAGGATGATCAGGTACCAGGCGTTGACCACCTTGAAGAGGATCAGCGACCAATAACTGTCGAGCAGGCCGAGGCGTTTGTTGATGAAGTAGTCCGGGATGATGCCGGGCTCGAAGACGATCGTGACCAGCACGAAGACGAAGATGATGCGCCGGCCGGGCAGACCGGGACGCGAAAGCGCCCAGGCCATCAGCGCCGTCAGCACGACACCAAGAACCGTGCTGACGAGCGTGATGAAGATCGAGTTGAGGAGGCCCCGCTGAACGGCGGAATTGTTGATCAGCAGATCCCAGACCTCGGTCGAAAACCCATTGGGGATGACCGTCAAGCCACTCATCCCTGCGACCTTGCCCGGGTCGGAGAACGAAATGGCGAGCAGGTTGAGGAGCGGCTGGACCGTCAGGACGACAAGGAACAAGAGCGTCGAAACGATGATCGCATATTCGAGCCGCTCAAGCGGTGTTCTGCGGACGTTGTGGGCGGCCATCACCATACCCCCTTGCCGGTAAGACGTTTGGAAAGAAGGTGCGCTGCGACGATCATCAGCATGCCGAGCACGGCCTTGAAGAGGCCGGCCGCTGTCGCCAGCGAGTATTCGCCGGTCTGCAGGCCGATGCGGTAGACATAGGTGTCGATGATATCGATCTTGCTGCGCACGACGTCGTTGGAGAAGTTGATCACCTGGTTGAGGTCGGCGTTCAGGAACATGCCGGCGTTCAGGATGAAGAGCGTCGCGATCGTCGGCACGATGCCGGGAATGGTAACGTAGCGGATCTTTTGCCAGCGGTTCGCCCCATCGATCTCGGCCGCGTCGTAGAGCTCCTGGTCGATGGCGATGATGGCAGCGAGATAGAGCAAGCTATCCCAGCCGGCCGACCGCCAAATCTCCGAGAAGACCAGCACCCAGCGGATCGAGCCGGTGTCGGTCATGAAGGAGACCGGCTGCATGCCGAAGAAACCAATGATGTCATTGACCGCGCCGTCGCTCGGCGAGAGCACTGCGATGAACACGCCGGCGATGACCACCCAGGAGAGGAAGTGCGGCAGGTAGATTGCCGACTGGATGAATTTACGGAAGGCGCCTCCCCGGATCTCGTTGAGCAAGAGCGCGGTGATGATCGGGACCGGGAAGAAGAAGACAATCTTCATCGTTGACAGGATCAGCGTGTTCGCCAGCACCTGCCAGAAGATCGGAGACGAGAACAGCGTCTGGAAATGCTTGATACCGACCCAGATGTTCGGCGGGATGATACGCAGCTGCTCGAAAGCGATCTTGGCTTCCCAGATCGGAAAATAGTGAAAGATCACGAAGAAGATCAGGCCAGGAGCCATCATCAGGTAATAGGGCCACCATTGCCGAACGCTTTTGGCGAAGCTCCGGCGGCGAGCTTTGGGAACGTTCCCATTTCGTGGCATAGTCGCGTTCATTGCAAGTTCGTTGCTTACCGCCATTGCTTACCTCCCTGCCGCAACACGCACGGGTGCCGAGGCTGAAACGTCGGCAAGCGAGCCGCGCTCCACCAATCGGCACGGCAGATAAATCCGCTCGCGCTGGCGCCCACCAGCAATCTGATCGATCAGGCATTCGACCGCACGAATGCCGATCTGCCGGCCGGGCTTTTCGATGGTCGTCAGGCCCGGCCAGGAAAAGGCCCCTGCCGGAATGCCATCGAAGCCCAGGATCGAGATGTCCTCAGGGCATCTCAGCCCCGCCTCGCGAACGGCTATCATGGCCCCAAGCGCCATCAGGTCGTTGGCGACGAACACGGCGCGGTTTCCTCTCCACTGCTTCGCAAGCAGGCGGGCCATCGCGCTGCGACCGCCCTCGACCGTATAGTCGGACTCTTCGACCATCAGGACTTCGGGATCGACATCGCGGGCGATGCAGTGCTCGTGGACCGAGCGCAGGAAGCGGGCGCGCGCGAGACGAGACCTCGGCCCGAGCATCAAGGCCGGCGCCGGGTGTCCGCGCTCGACAAGAATATCCATGCCGAGCCGCACCGCCTGAGCGATGTCGGATCCGACGCTCAACGTATCGGGGAAGCGCTCGGCGCTGGAGCCGATGAAGACGAAAGGCATGCCAAAACGGTCGAGGTCGTCGAAATTATCCGCAACGGGATTGATGATCGCCCCGTCAACACGCGCCCTGCGCAGGGCGCGCAGGTGGGTCGCCTCCTTGTGCGCATCCCAATCCGACGAGAAGATCAGAAGCGATATGTCATCCTTCGCCGCCCGATCCTGCGCTCCGCGGGCAACTTCGGCCCAGAACGGGTTGGTGATATCAGGAATGACGATGCCGAGCAGGCCGCTGCGACCCGAACGCATTCCGACGGCAAGCTGATTGGGCTCGTAACCGGTGGCAGCAACCGCCTTCAATACGCGGTCGCGCGCTTCCTCGGAAATGTTGGCGGAGCCGCCGAGAACACGCGCGACGGTGCTCTTCGAAACGCCTGCGCGTTTGGCAACGTCGATAATGGTCGCCCTTCGACCCGTCGTGTTGTTCATGAAGCTTCCTCCCAAAGCTCAAGCAATGCCTCTCAAGGCATCACCTGATCTCTGTGGGAACGTTACCATGACGAAAGATACTTTAGCAATATGCAGGAGAAAATATCCCGATCTTTGCTGCTAGGCCGCCAACGACCGTGCGGGAATGTCGATCCTGGCTCGAAATTGCCCTTCGTCCCTTCGCGCACTGTCAAAGCGGAAGTCGCGGCTGTGCCTTTGCAGTCTCTGATTGGGAATGCTCGATGCCCTTGATGTCCTGGCGGCGTCTTACGAACCATCGGCGAGATGTGGCGTGCTTTCGATCAGACATAGACGGGAGGCAAATCCCCTACGCCGCCGAACGCTAGGCTCGGCGGCGTCTCATGAGCGGCACGACAGCCTAGGCGGCCAGGTGCTCGAACAGCCGGGCGACGGCCTCGGCACCGGGGTCGACATGGCCCTCAAGCTGCTTTGCGTTGATATAGGCCGCGCGACCGGCCTTGGCACGCGTCAAGGTGGAGGTGAAGTTCGCCCCCGTTCGTGCCGCAGCCGCTGCCGCGACCACGCTGTCGCCGAGCGCATCGAGCGCGGGAGACAGAGCATCGATCATCGTTCGGTCGCCGATCTTGGCGCCGCCGATCTCCTGCATGCGCGCAAGCCCGGTTCGAAGCGCCTCGCGCATCGGTAGACCGCTTGATGCTCCGTCGCCGGCGGCTGCGAAGAAAATGGCAAGCAGGACGCCGGAGGAACCGCCCATAGTCTGGCTTAGCTCCTGGCCGATCGCACGCAAAAGCTGGGTGTGATCGGATAATGGCAGCCGATCGATCGCGTTGATCAGGGCGCGAGCGGCTCCCGCCAGCGTCGAGCCCGTATCGCCATCGCCGGACTTCGCGTCAAGCGCATTGAGATCCTGCTCGGCGGCGATCAACACCTTGCAGCAGTCGATCAGGAATGCACGCGTTGCCCCATGGTCGGATGCCATCGGCGTGATCGGAGTCAAGCCATCCGGCAACGCGCTGACGGCGATCGGTCGGACCTCCGAGACACCCGGCCAGGCGGCGATCGCCACTGGTGCCTTCAAGAGCTCAAGTTCCGCCTGGTCTGCGGCAAAAACCGAGACCGAGAAGCCTTGCATGTCGAGCGATGTCATCAGCGGCGCTGGACCAATCGTGTGAGTGATCCTTTTGCCGAGAGGCAAATTGATGAGGTCGTGGGCGAGCACCGACATTTCGAGAACCGAGGTGCCGCCCAGATTGTTGATCAGCGCGACATGGGCGCCTTCCCCCATGACGGCTGCTAGACGCTCAGCCATGGTCGCCACCGCCGAGCGGGCGCCCGCAAAATCGATCTGTTCGACACCGGCCTCACCATGGATGCCGAGGCCGAGCTCCGCCTTGCCCAAAGGTATCCGCGCTTCCTTTGGCGAACCCGGTACCCGGCAGGTGTCCAGCGACATGCCGATGCTGCGCGTGCCCGCGATCACCCGTTTGGCCGCCGCCGTTACCGTCTCGAGGTCCGCCCCGCGTTCGGCGAGCGCGCCGGCGATCTTGTGCACGAACAGAGTGCCGGCAACGCCGCGCGCCTGCGGCAGGTCGGGTAGAGCGATGTCGTCGCCGACGATCACCATGCTGACCTTCAGCCCGAAGGCGCGGGCGCGCTCTGCCGCAAGACCGAAATTCAGCCGATCGCCGGTATAGTTCTTGACGACGAGCAGGCATCCGGCCGGACCGGTCACGGCGAGAATACCGGCAAGAACCGCGTCGACGCTCGGCGAAGCAAAGACATCGCCACAGACCGCAGCCGTCAGCATTCCCCGTCCGACGAAGCCGACATGAGCGGGCTCATGGCCCGAGCCGCCGCCTGAGACGACCGCGACCTTCGATTTGTCCCAGTCGCTGCGCAACACGACCCGGATGTGCGGATAGCCGTCAAGGCGGGTCAGCGCGCCGCCGGACAGGGCCAGAACACCGTCGATCGCTTCTGTCACGACATCTTCCCGCTTATTGATGAATTGCGCCATATCGAGCTCCTTAAGCCAAACGCATGCCTGCCGCATCGAAGTAGAGCGGCTTTAAAGGTTGAATCTTGATTGTTTCACCGCCACGGAGCGGCGTGTGGGCGTCCGTGACGGTGATGAGATCGTGTTTCCTGAAGGTCAGATGCAGACGCGTCTGGTCGCCCAAGTGCTCGACGCGCTTGACCAGAGCATCCTCCCCCGCACCCTGCTGGATGTGCTCCGGTCTTAGCCCGATGCTTGCCGCGCCTAAGGGGGCGCCGGCAAAAATGTCGGCCGGAAGCACATTGATCCGTGGCTGTCCCAGCCGCGTCGCCGCATAGACGCTGACGGGCTGCTCATACACCTCGCGCGGCGAGCCGAACTGAACGAGCTTGCCCTCATTCAGCACCCCGACATGGGTCGCCATCGTCATCGCCTCGATCTGGTCGTGAGTGACGTAGAGCAGCGTTGCGCCCGACCTTGCCTGGATGCGCTTGAGCTCGATGCGAAGATCGGCCCTGAGCTTGGCGTCGAGCGAACTCAACGGCTCGTCCATGAGGAATATCTGCGGGTCTCGGACAAGAGCACGACCGATGGAAACGCGCTGCATCTCTCCACCTGACAATGCCGTTGCCTTGTTGTCGAGCTTGTGCGTGATCTGGAGAACCTCGGCAACCTCCCTCACCTTCCGGTCGATCTCTTCCCTTGGCGTCTTCAGCAGCGGAGATTTCAGCGGGAACTCCAGATTCTGACGAACCGTGAGGTGTGGGTAGAGCGAGTATTGTTGAAAGACCATGGCTACGTTGCGTTCGGCAGGCGCCAGCCCTTTCACTGGTTCTCCGTCGATATAGACCTCGCCGCGATCGGGGGTGTCCAAGCCGGAGACCATTCTCAGTGTCGTCGTCTTTCCAGCACCGGTCGGCCCGAGCAGCACGACGAAAGAACCGTCCGGAACCGTCAGTGAGACATTATCGAGAGCAACCGTACCAGCAAACGTCTTCGTCACGTTTTCCAAGACGACTTCAGCCATGTCTCAGCACTCCTTGATTGCCGTCGGATAACAGCACCTTGCCGGATTCCGCATCGAAAACCGAAAGCGTTCTCGCATCGAATTCGAGGCCGATCTGCTCGCCTTCCTGAACCCGGTGGCCCGATGAAATGCGTGCCTTCAGGTGGCCGTGGCTCGTTGCGAGCGTCACGATCTGGGTGGTCCCGAGATATTCGACAGCGCTCACGCGGCCCCGATAGGCGCCGTCACTGACAAATTTCACATGTTCCGGCCGGACGCCAAGCGTCAGCCTTCCGGCGCGTCCTTCCCGCGAGGTCGGCACCTTGACCTCTATGCCGCCGAGATCGATAGCGCCGCCGCCCACGCCGATCATCCCCTCGAATTCCAGGAAGTTCATCGGCGGAGAACCAATGAACTGGGCTACGAATTTCGTCGCGGGCCAGTCGTAGATCTGCTGCGGCTTACCGAACTGTTCGACGACCCCATGGTTCATGACGACGATCTTGTCGCCCATTTGCATCGCTTCGAGTTGGTCATGGGTCACATAGACGGTGGTCGCACCCATGCGGTCGTGCAGTGCCCGCAGTTCCTCGGCCATGTGCTCACGGAACTCGGCATCGAGTGCGCCGAGGGGTTCGTCCATGAAGAAGGCCTTGGGGCGACGCACGATGGCGCGCCCGAGCGCGACGCGCTGGCGGTCGCCGCCCGAAAGGCCGCCGACGGGCTTGTCGAGAATGTTCTCGATCTTGAGAATGCGGGCGACTTCGGCGACGCGTGACCTGACTTCCTCGCCGCGCAAGCCCTGGCTGACCAGCGGATAGGAGATGTTCTTGCGCACATTCATATGCGGATAGAGCGCAAACATCTGGAAGACGAAGGCGATGTCGCGCTTGCTGGCCGGCTTCATCCCGACCTCTTCACCATCAATGAAGATCTCGCCGCTCGTCGGCAGTTCCAGGCCTGCCATCATGCGCAAGGTCGTCGTCTTGCCGCAGCCGGAGGGCCCGAGCAGCATGAAAAACTCGCCATCCTCAATGGTGAAGCTCGAGGAGCGCACCGCGGTGAAGGCGCCGAACTCCTTGCGCACATTCTGAATTCTGATCTGCGCCATCGGCTTACTCCGGAAAATGGCTGACGATGATGAACATCACCGTACCCAGCAAGGTTATGACGAAGGACCAGGAATAGAGCGCGAGAGCGAAGGGCTGCATGAGCATGAAGACGCCCGCTGCGATCAGGGCCGATGCCAGCATTTCCCAGGCACCGCGGCGCAAGTGCAGCAATCCATTGAAAAATCGTGTCATTTGCGGACGGCTCCGAAAGTGATGCCGCGCAGCAGGTGTTTGCGCAGAAGAATGGTGAAGACCATGACCGGCACGAGGAACAGGGTCGCCCCGGCGGCAACAGCCGGCCAGTCCTGACCGCTGACGCCGATGATGGTTGGAATGAAGGGAGGCGCCGTCTGGGCGTTGCCCGATGTCAAAAGCACCGCGAAGGCGTATTCGTTCCAGGCAAAGATCAGGCAGAAGATCGCGGTTGAGGCGATGCCCGTCGCCGCCTGCGGCAACACCACCTTGTAGAAAGCCTGGAACCGGGTGTAGCCATCGATGAGCGCCGCCTCCTCGTACTCGACAGGTATCTCGTCGATGAAGCCCTTCAGCAGCCAGACCGACAGCGACAGGTTGACCGCCGTGTAGAGCAGGATCATGCCCGCATGGGTGTCGTTCAAGCCCAATGACCGGAACATCAGGAAGATCGGGATGGCGACGGCGATCGGCGGCATCATGCGCGTCGATAGAATGAAGAACAGCAGATCATCCTTCAGCGGAACTTTGAAGCGCGAGAAGGCATAGGCGGCGGCCGTGCCGAGCACGATGCAGAGCACGGTCGAGCCGAAGCCGATGATCACCGAATTGGTGAAGCGCTCGGCAAAGCGCGACGGACCGGAGATGACGAGGCCATCCTTGCGAACCAGCCGGTCATACCAGGTCTGCGGCTCGCCGACCGCCTTCAACTGCTCCTCGGTGAGCCGGGTTCGCGTCGTGAAGACGTTGACATAGCCTTCCACCGTCGGCGTAAAGAAGGTCTTGGGCGGATAGGCGATCGCGTCGGCCGGCGACTTGAAGCTCGTCGCGATGATCCAGACAAGCGGTAGGATCGTGATCAGCGCGTAGCCAACGACCAGGATCCCGGCGAACCACTTTTGCCGTTGCGACGGCTCGGTAACGGAATAGCTCATCGTTGTTTGACCTTGTTCAGGGCTTTGACGTAGATCGACGCCAGGCCGAAGACGGTGACGAAGAGGATGACGGCGTAGGCGGATGCGTAGCCGGTGCGCCACTTCTCGAAAGCTTCACGCTTCAGGTTGATCGAGGTGAGTTCGGTGATCGATCCCGGTCCACCGCCCGTCAGCTGCACGACGAGATCGAACATCTTGAAGTTCTCGATGCCGCGAAAGAGCACGGCGAGCATCAGGAACGGCAGTACGAGCGGAATGGTGATCGTCCAGAATTGCCGCCATTTGCTGGCGCGGTCGCATTCGGCGGCCTCATAGATGCTACTCGGAATGGAGCGAAGGCCCGCAAGGCAGATCAGCATCACGAAGGGCGTCCACATCCAGGTGTCGACGATGATGATTGCCCAAGGGGCAAGCGACACATCGCCGATCATCGAGAAACTTGAGGGATCAGCCCCTGTCAGGAAACCGACTGCGTAGTTGAAGAGACCGATCTGTGGCTGGTAGAGGAAGGTCCAGAAATTGCCGACCACCGCCGGGCTCAGCATCATCGGCAGAACGATGATCGTGGTCCACAGATCGTTGCCGCGGAACTTCTTGTTGATCAGGTAGGCAAGGGAAAAGCCGATGAGCACCTGAAGGACGATGGTCCAGATCAGGAAATGGGCCGTCGCCTGCATGGTCAGCCAGATGTCCTTGTCGGACAGGATGCTCAGGTAGTTCTTGAGCCCGATGAACTGGACCTCGGCATTCGGCCTGTTGACGCGAAAATTCGTAAAGCTCAGTCGGACCGTCCAGATCAGCGGAAAGATATTGACCGCGAGAAGCAGGACGATGGACGGGGCAACGAACAGCCAGGCCAGCGACCGATCCGAGAGA
Source organism: Ensifer sp. 22460 (assembly GCF_052044935.1). Taxonomy (NCBI): domain Bacteria; kingdom Pseudomonadati; phylum Pseudomonadota; class Alphaproteobacteria; order Hyphomicrobiales; family Rhizobiaceae; genus Ensifer; species Ensifer sp. 22460. The sequence continues at coordinate 128,715 of NZ_JBQENZ010000019.1, read as the reverse complement.
CCTCGGACCCGTTTGGCAAGGGCATGCGGTGTCGCTCCGGCGACCCGGTCCACTGTTGATTTCAGCATGGGTAGTTCCCTCATTTGACTGCCGCGCCGCGCGTCTCAATCGAGGCGCAAAGGCCGCTGCAGCACTTTGAATTGCTGCATGTTTTCGTCCTTCAATCGACCACGATCGAAGGAACCATGCAGAAGGCGGCGACAGAACCGGGGAAATTCCCCGGCTCCGTGTCGCGCCATGGCGCGCTGGGAGGTGCACAGCCATGGCCTGATGGCGGTCAGTACTTGCCTTCGTCGTCGAAGATCTGCGTCCAGTCCTTGGTAAGACCGTCGAGTGCATCCTGCGCAGACCCCTGGCCGGCGACCACATAGTCGTGGAAGCGCTTCTGCGTCGCCTGAAGCAGCGAGGCATAGGAGGGCTCAGCCCAGAAGTCCTTCACGATCGCCATGGAGTCGAGGAAGGTCTGGGCATAGGGCTGACTGGTTGCAAAGCCAGGATCTTCGACGACTTTGCGCAGCGCCGAATAGCCGCCCATCTGCCACCACTTCTGTTGGATTTCCGGCTGGGCGAACCACTTGATGTAGGCGAGGGCATCGTCCTGCTTCTCGGACGCTGAGACTACGGAGATGCCCTGGCCGCCGAGCTGCGCGAAGGCAACGCCATCGGGACCGGCCGGGTTCGGGAAATAGCCCGACTTGTCGCCGCCCACATTGGCATCGGCATTGATGCCGGGCCAGGTAAAGGCGAAGTTCATGTGAAGGGCAACCTGGCCTGACTTGTAGGCGTCGATGTCCTCGGACATGTAGGCGTCGGAATGCCCAGGCGGCGTGCAGCAGTCGTAGAGCGCCTTATAGAACTCCAGCCCCTTCACCGCCTTGGCGGAATTCACGTATCCCTCGAGCTCGTAGGGCTTGTCGGGGTTTTGATACTCGAAGCCGAAGCTGTAGAGCACGTCCATCGCACCCATGGTGATGCCTTCTGATCCGCGCTCGGTGTAGATCGCAGCACCATAGACCGTCTTTCCGTCGATCTCGCGTTTCTGGAAGAATTCGGCGATGTCCTTGAGTTCGGCAAAGGTCTTCGGCACGGCAAGGTCGCGGCCGTACTTGCTCTTGAATTCCGCCTGCAGTTCGGGGCGGGCGAACCAGTCCTTGCGGTAGCTCCAGCCGACGACGTCGCCGAATGCCGGCAGCGCCCAGTAGTTTGGTGAGTTCTTCGGCCACTCGGCATAGCCGACGACGGTTGCGGGGATGAAGTCGCTCATCTTGATCCCTTCCTTGTCGAAGAAATCGTTGAGCTTGACGTACTGGCCGTTTTCAGCCGCACCGCCGATCCACTGGCTGTCGCCGATCATCAGGTCGCACAGCTTGCCGCCGGAGTTCAGCTCGTTCAGCATGCGGTCGGCGAAGTTCGGCCATGGCACGAACTCATATTTCATCTTGATGCCGCTCTTGGCCTCGAAATCTTTGCTGAGTTCGACCAGGGCATTTGCCGGATCCCATGCCGCCCAGCAGAGCGTCAGCTCGGCTGCGCTTGCGTTGCCGGTGTTTGCGACACTTGCCGCCAGCAGGGCACCCAATGCGGCCAATGATTTGAAATGACGAAGTTCCATAGCTGGGGCCTCCTCCCCTTCCTCCCGACCTCCATCGGAAGCTGAAAACGCCTGTGGCGAATAGCGGGCGCAAAGCGACGTTTCTTCGTGGGCAGGCCTCCCTCGCATCGCTCCGTGGCCTCACGCACTCCTCTGCCGGCCACAGCATTATTTTTATTGAGGTGCGCACCTCAATGCAAGCAAATTTTGAGGTGCGCACATCAATTCTTGCTTTTCGATTGCTTTTGTTGGAGGAATCGCCCTGAAGGATCGAGAGCAAAGAGAAGCGATTGCATGCGCCCTACCGCGAAAGATCTGGCAGAGGCAGCCGGCGTGAGCCTGGCCACCGTCGACCGCGTGCTGAACGACCGGCCGAATGTCAGCATGAAGGCTTTCCGCAAGGTCAACGACGCCATCGAGCGCATCGGCTTCGTCAGGAACCCGGCGGCGGTAGCACTTGCGCGCAACAAGACCTACCGGTTTCGCTTCGTCCTTCCCGTCTCCGGCGACCAGTATCTGAGCGAACTGATTGGGCGCGTCACCGAGGCACGCGACGCGCTGCGCGCCGATTCCACCGAGGTCGAGGCCGTGCAGATCCCGATGGCAGACCCGCACCACGTCGCCAAGTATCTGAGCCTCATCGATCACGAAACTGTCGATGGCGTCGCGGTGATGGCACCGGAATCGCCACAGGTGCGCGATGCGCTCGTGCGGCTCGTGGAACGAGACGTGAGGGTCGTGCAGTTCCTGTCAGGCCAGGAACGGCTGGAAAGGGCCGACTATGTCGGCATCGACAACTTCGCGGCCGGCGCCACGGCCGGCAAGATCGCAGGCCGCTTCATCGGCAACCAGCCCGGCAAGATCATGGTCGTGGCGGAAACCATGATGGCACTCGACAGCATCCAGCGCCGTCTCGGCTTCGACAGCATCATCAATGCGCAGTTTCCGCATCTCCAGTGTCTGCCTTCGCTCGAAACCTATGCCGACGAGAAACGCGCCGAATTGATCATCAACAGGACGTTGCAACATAACCCCGATACGCTTGCCGTCTATGTGCTGAGTTCCGAGGCGCGAGCGCCGTTAACGGCGGTCTGGAATGCGCAGGGCTCGCGTCAGCTCACCGTCGTTGCTCACGAGCGCACGCCGTTCAGCGAGCGGGCGTTGATGGACGAACGCATTGATGCCCTGATCGCCCAGGACCCCGGCCATGCGGTCAGAAGCGCACTGCGCATCATGCGCGCCCGCGCAGATCATCGCGAGCTGCTGGCTTCGCAGGAGAGGATTCGCATCGAGATCCTGCTCAAGGAAAATCTTCAGTTTCAGGGCCCCTAGAGAGCCGTTGGCAGCCACCGCCGGTCTATACAGGCAGTGGCGATCAGGGTCGCACGGGAAGACGGGCGTCCCCCGATCGCGAGATTGCTTCAGAACATCTGGGCAAGCGTCTCAACGACCCGCGGCGTCGAGAGACCTTGATTGCATTGGCGCGCCGGAAGAAGCGTGCGGCATTGCCGGGCCATTGCCCTTTGGGCGGCCACGTTAAGCCGTCCGTCAACCGGCCCGACGCGCACACCGTTTTGGCGCAATTGTGCTTCTATCAGGTAGGCAAACAGTCGAGGGTTGGTCCTTGCCAAATCACGCACGACCCTTTGGCGTTCCGGTTGTGTCAGGGACTTAAACCTGTTGCTGAGCGCCGCAAACGCGCTGGCTTTTGCCGTCGAGGCATCCAACAGAAAGGTTTGAATGCTTTTTTCGGGGCCCGAGAGCAGGTCGGCCGACGCGAGCAAGACCGACTTCGCTTTCGCGTTGTCCCTTTTCACGAGTTGTGTGCGGCCATCGCGCTTGCCATCACGATAGGCTTCGATCAAATCGATTGCGGCAATCCGATCACCCTCCTTGGCAGCTTTCTGCAGGACGGCGAGAGCCTTCTTGCTGCTGCGCGTGACGCCTTGACCGTAAAATAGGGCCTCGGCGACAACCGATGATGCTCCGACCACTTTCTCGTCTGCGGAGCGTTGGAGCAAGGCCATTCCCGCAGCTGCATTCTTGCGTGTCTTTGTCAACGCCTTGAAGCGGCCGAGCGCCACATTGGCACCCGGGTTCCCCGTTTCGAAGGCCATCTGGTAGTACCTTTCGGCCTCCTTCGTATTGCGCGGGACAAGACGTCCGTTGTTGTAGGCATCACCGAGTCTGAGCATCGCTGAAACGCTACCCTGCTCCGCTGCGGCCTTATAATGTTTCACAGCCAGCTTCGGATCTTGCGCAGTAACTTGCCCCCCGCCGTAAATGTCACCGAGGGAGAGCAGGGCGGAAGCTGAGCCCTCGGCCGCCAGCGATGAAAGCACATTGACCGCCGAAGCGACGTCCTTCTTTATGCCCTGGCCGCGTGCTTCCATCTCGGCAAGGCGTATTTTGGCGTCCACATCGCCCTGCTCGGCTGCCTGGCGATAGTGCTCAAGCGCAGCGCTGTAGTCCGCCTTTACATCATCTCCCTCGGAATAAAGGTCGCCCAGCCGTAGATGCGCCCGGACGGATCCCAAATGCGCCGCCTTCTCAAGCGCCGCGACGGCAGGCGCTGGCTGCAATGGGATACGTCCGGAGAGGTAGAGTTCGGCGAGTGTGACCAGGAGATCCGGGCTCTCGCTTGCTCCGAGTGCACGAAGCTCCGCCATGCCGGCATTCACATTTGGTTCTGTCCCCTCACCCCTGATTGTCAGTTCGGCGACACGTAGGTGGCCTTCCAGGTTGCCTTGATCTGCTGCGGTGCTATAGGCCGCAAACGCCTTAGCTGGATCGTCCGACCGATAGCCGTCACCAAGCCTCAACATGGCCCTCACGCTGCCTTGATCTGCGGCTTGCTGGTAATATTGCCGAGCCCGCAGCGGATCAACTGGCACCGTTTGGCCCTTGGCGTAAAGGTCACCCAAAGAGTAGGCCGCGCCCGCTTCACCTTGGGCGGCAAGCATCGCCAGTTCGCCGGTGGCGCTTCCCGCGTCGGGAGCCATGCCCCGGCCGAGTGCCTTCATTTCAGCGAGCCGCACCTTCGCCTCCAGGCTGCCTTGATCGGCCGCCTGGCGATAGTGCTCTAGTGCGAGAGCATAGTTGACCGTCACGGCATCCCCGGCGGCGTAGAGATCGCCGAGCCGTACATGCGCCGGCACCGAGCCGAGGCGCGCAGCGCGCTCCAAGGTTGTGATGCCGAGTTCCGGCTGCATGGGCACGCGACCGGACAAGCAGAGGTCGGCAAGCGCTTCCAGTACGTTCGGATTGTCACTTTCGGCGAGCGATCGCATCGTCGCAACGCCTTGCGGGACATCGCGTAACGTTCCTTCGCCACGGATCGTCAGCTCCGCAACACGCAGGCTGCCGTCTAGACTACCCTGCTTGGCCGCTGCGCTAAAGGCGGCGAAGGCCTTGCCTGGTTCGCGACCTCGATAAACGTCGCCGAGCCGCAGGAGCGCCGTCAAACTCCCTTGTTTTGCGGCTTGTTCGTAGTAGTGGGCGGCCCGGATCGGATCATTGGGCATCACGCCTGCACGTCCATAGAGATCGCCAAGGGCGAGTGCAGCGCTGGCTTCGCCTCTGTCGGCAAGCGCCGCCAATTCGGCACTGGCGGCCTCCATGTTCTGCTCTCCACCTTGGCCTCGGGCCTGCATCTCTGCAAGCCGTATCTTCGCCTCGACGTTGCCCTGTTCTGCCGCCCGGCGGTAGTAGCTTTGGGCCAGCGGAAAGTCGGTCGTGGCCGCCTCGCTTTGCGAATAGAAATCCCCAAGCCGCAGCAATGCGGCGACATTGCCTTGCGCGGCGGCCTGTCGATAATAGTCCGCCGCGCGGGCGCGATCGGCCGGCACCGCCTCGCCCTTGCTATAAAGATCGCCGACGGCAAGCGACGCCTCGGCCCCGCCGCGCGCGGCAAGGTTTTCCAGCTCGGTCTTGGCAGCGGAGAGGTCCTGGGGGATGCCCTTGCCCTGCGCCCGCATTTCCGCAAGCCGAACCTTGGCCTCCAAATTGCCCCGCTCTGCCGCGCGGCGATAGTGATCGAAGGCGGCCGCAAAGTCCGTCCTCACCCCCTTGCCCGCGTAATAGAGGTCGCCCAATCGAACATTCGCCGTGGTGCTGCCTTGCGACGCGGCTTGCCGGAAATATTGCACTGCTTGCGCGGGATCAGCCGGGACTACTTTTCCGTCACTATAAAGATCACCCAATGCCAGTGAAGCCTCCTGTCTGCCAGATGCAGCAAGGCTTTTAAGCTCGGCCTGGGCCGGCGCGAGGTCCTGCGGAACGCCAAGGCCCCGGGCTTTCATTTCCGCAAGCCGGACCTTCGCCTCAACGCTACCCTGGCTTGCCGCCTGACGGTAGAAGTTTTGCGCGCGAGCGTAGTCAGTCATGGCCGTCTGGCTCTTGGAGTAAAACTCGCCGAGACGTATCATCGCCGTCACGCTGCCGCGTTCGGCCGCCTGGCTATAGTACTCGACCGTGCGCCCAGGGTCGGCTTGCACAACCTCCCCCTGGCGATAGAGCTCACCGAGAGAAAGCGCGGCTACCGTCTCTCCCTTTTCGGCCAGGGCAGCCAATTCTTGTGTGGCCGATGCCACATCCCGCGCCATGCCCTGTCCCCGAGCCTTCATTTCGGCGAGCCGGACTGCGGCCTCCGTGTTCCCCCGACTGGTAGCCTGCCGATAATAGTTTTGCGCCAGAGCAAAGTCCGCCACTGGCGACCCGCTTTCGGAGTAATAGCTCCCCAGTCTCAGCAACGCGGTAATGCTGCCGTTCTGGGCGGCCTGCCGGTAGTAATGCAGCGCTCTCACCGGATCGGCTGGGACCACGTCTCCCGCGCCATAAAGGTCCCCAAGCGAGATCGCAGCGGCGGTCTCTCCCCTGTCGGCGAGCGCAATCAATTCACGCGTTGCCGTTGCTACGTCGCGGGCAGTCCCCTGGCCCCGCGCCGTCATTTCAGCCATCCGGATCTTTGCCTCGTTGCTGCCACGCTCTGCCGCCTGGCGATATTGGTCGAATGCTCCGGCGTAGTTCGTCGCCAAAAGACCGCCAGCAGAGTAAAGATTGGCCAAGCGAAGATGTGCGGTGGCGCTTCCCTGCGAGATCGCCTGCCTATAGTAGTTGACGGCGGCCGATGGATCTTGGGGTACGACCTTTCCTTCGGCATAGAGATCACCAAGGGCGAGGGACGCGCTGGCCTCCCCTCCCTTGGCAAGCGCCGCCAGATCGGCGGTGGCAGCCGTCACGTCTTGCTGGACGCCCAGCCCTCTTGCCTCCATCTCCGCAAGCCGCACCCTTGCCTCAACGCTACCAAGCTCTCCGGCGCGGCGATAATAGCCGGCAGCAAGGGTTGGGTCGGCAGGCACGACCTGTCCATTGCTGTAGAGTTCGCCAAGCGCAATCGCTGCGGCTTTTTCTCCTCCTTTTGCCAGGGCGGTCAATTCGCTTGTCGCCGACGCGACATCCGGCGCCATACCCTGGCCGCGCGCCTTCATTTCGGCGAGCCGAACCTTCGCCACCAAATTCCCTCGTTCAGCAGCGCGGCGGTAGTGGTCTAGCGCTGCCGCGTAATCCGTCGCCGATGTGGTGCCGGCGGAATAGAGGTCGCCAAGCCGCAAATACGCAGTCATGCTGCCTTGCGTGGCCGCCTGGCGATAATATTGCAAACCCTGCGTCGGATTGACCGGTACGGCTTCTCCCCTGCCATAGAGGTCGCCCAACGCCAGCGCGGCAGCCGTCTCACCCCGCTGCGCGAGCTCGGTCAGTTCCCGGGTCGCGGCGGATACGTCCCGCGCAATACCTTGCCCGCGTGCTTGCATTTCGGCGAGCCGGATCTTGGCGCTCACATTCCCCCGGCCGACCGCTTGACGGTAAAAGTCCTGCGCAAGCCCGTAGTCGAGCATCGTCGGTTGGCCTTGTGAATAAAAGTCGCCGAGCCGCAACAAGGCGGTCACGCTGCCCCCATCGGCAGCCCGCCGATACTGGCTGAGAGCTTTCTCAGGATCGAACGCGACAACTTCGCCCCTACCATAGAGGTCGCCGAGAGCCAGTGAGGCATCTGCCTCGCCCGCTGCTGCGAGCTGCTCGAGTCCGGCTTTCGCGGCGGCGATGTCCTGGTTGATGCCGCGCCCCCGCGACTTCATCTCCGCCATCCGTATCTTTGCGTTGACGTTTCCTGCATCTGCGGCCTTGCGATAGAACTCGATGGCGCGCGCGTAATCGGCGGCGGTCCGTTCACCGTCGGAATAAAGGTCGCCAAGGCGAAGAAGCGCCGTGACACTGCCCTGTGCAACTGCCTGCTGATAGTAGAGGAGGGCCTGAGCTGGCTCGGCTGCCAGAGCCTGTCCGTCACTATACAGATTGCCGAGCGATAGCGAAGCGCCCGCGTCCCCGGCCGACGCGAGAGAATCCAACTCTGCCTTCGCGGCTGCAACGTCCTGCGTTGTGCCGCGTCCTCTCGCCTTCATTTCCGCGAGCCGCACCTTCGCACCGACGTTTCCCCTCGCCGCTGCCTGCTCATAGCTTACTCTTGCGGCCCTATAGTCGCCCGTTAGTGCGCCCTGGGTAAGGTAGAGATCGCCCAGTCGAAGCAAGGCCGTTATGCTTCCAAGCGCGGCAGCGTGCTGGTAATATCCGGTTGCGCGTGCCGGATCCGCTCGGGTGACTTCTCCGGAGTAATAGAGATCACCCAAGCTAAGGGCGGCAGCCGGTTCACTCCGTTCGGCAAGCGACGTCAAAATTCGCGTCGCCGTCGATACGTTGCGAACGACCCCCTGCCCGTGAGCCTCCATTTCTGCGAGCCGCACCTGGGCGCTCACGCTTCCTCTGCTGACGGCGCGCCGATAGTAGTCCTGCGCGAGGGTATAGTCTGGCTTAGCCCTACCGTTGCCAGCGTAGAGATCGCCAAGCCGTGTCAGCGCAGCGACGCTTCCCTGATCGACAGCACGTCGATAGTGGAGCCAGGCTTGGGCAGGATCGGCTGGCATGACATCCCCACGGGCGTAGAAATCACCCAAAAGAAGGGATGCCTCCCCCTCGCCGCGGGCTGCAAGGTTTTCCAGTTCGGCTTTGGCGGCGACGACATCCTGCTGCACGCCTCGGCCCATGGCCGTCATTTCTGCCAACCGGACCTTTGCACTGACGCTGCCCCTAGCGATTGCGGCACGATAGTATTCCAACGCACGTCCGTACTCGGGTCGGGATAACTCGCCTTGCGAATGGAATTCCCCGAGCCGGAGCAACGCCGTGACACTGCCCTGAGCGGCGGCCTGTCGATAGTAGATCAGAGCCTTGGCGGGCTCGATGGCTAACGCGCGCCCTTCGCCATAGAGATCGCCAAGCGCCAAAGAGGCACCGGCCTCCCCTGCACTTGCAAGCGTCATAAGTTCCGTCGTCGCCGCGGCAAGATCCCTCGGCATTCCGCGCCCTCGCGCCTTCATTTCCGCAAGCCGTACTCTCGCGCCTGGATTGCCGTTCGCTGCGGCCTGTTGATAGCTTTGAACGGCTGGACCATAGTCGCCAGTCACCGCCCCCTCATCCGCATAGAGGTCTCCAAGCTGCATCAGCGCCGTCCCGCTGCCACGGGCGGCGGCCTGACGGAAGTATTTTGCCGCACGAACCGGGTCAGCCAGCACGACATCGCCTTTCAGATAGAGACTTCCAAGGGAGAGGTCGGCAATCGGCGAGCCGAGATCGGCCAGAGCCTGCAATTCGCGCACCGCCTTCGTCACGTCGCGGGCCATGCCTTGACCGCGCGCCTGCATTTCGGCAATCCGAACTTTTGCATCCACATTTCCGTGTCCCGCAGCCAGACGGTAATGAACAAGCGCGGCGGAATAGTCCGAAACCAGGACTGTTCCGGCGTAGTAGAGTTCGCCGAGCCTGAAGTGCGCCCTTGCGGAACCCATATCTGCCGCCTTGCGCAGCGCCGAAACCGCGATATCGGTCTGTTCCGGTATGCGTCCGGAAAGGCAAAGCTCAGCTACTAGCTCCAGCACGCTGGGATTTTCGGATTGACCGAGCACGCGCAGGCTCGCCTCGCCTGCCGTCACATCGCGTTTCGTGCCCTCACCCCGGATCATCAATTCCGCCATCCGCAACTGCGCCGCGGGGATCCCCTGATTTGCCGCCTCGGCATAAGCGGCAAATGCCTTTTCGGGATTGCGAGGGACGAGTTCGCCACGACTGTAGAGATCACCGAGACCAAACAGCGCGCCCCGATAGCCGTAGGCCGCCGCACGTTCGTAAAGAGTAAGCACGCGGGCGCCATCGGGCGCTTCGTTAACAACCTCACCCGAGCCTCTCGGCTGCGATACCGCGACAATCGCATCCGGCCCGGCATTGCGCAGCATGCCTTCATACTCGCCGAGCAGACGATCCACGGTCGCGGCATCGACCTTGCGTGCAATGTAGAGGTCAGCCAGTTGCGCCAGTGCCCGGCCTAGGTTGGGTTGGAAGACAAGCTGTTGCCCTCCTTCAGGCCGATCGTGTTGGGATAGAGGGTCGATCGCTGAGGTTTCCGGCGCGGCGGCAGACGCCGACCCGGCCCACAGGACACCGACAGCGACAGCGACAAGTCCGATCCAGCCCGAGGAACTCATCACGCCCCACTTTCTGCTCCGGCCACTTGGCGCCTTGGAAACACCGAGCGGTGCAAGGCGCGCAGGCGTCTTGCTGCGCGCCAACCGGTGGCAATCAGCCGATCGGCTGGTGGTGCGACGGGAAGCTGCGGCGTCTCGATCATATCCAAGAGCGCGTCTGGCGTCACTTCACTGGTGACAACAATGCGAGAAAGAGCGAAGAGATTTTCCGTCTCGTCGCTGAGCGCGTGACGAACACGGCAGGCGGCGAGGTATCCAGCATCTTTTGCAATCCTGCGCGTTGCGCGGGACGCGTAGCCGTGAGGGTATGCGAATGTGGTGACTGCCGCGCCCAACCCGTCTTCCAGGGCCCTCTTGCTGTCGCGAAGCTCGCTGGTAGCCTTTGCAAAGGACAGTGTGTCAAGTTCGGGATGAGTTACAGAGTGCGCGCCGATCTCGATCCCAGCGTCGTGCAGGTCACGCAGCGCGGTCCAGTTGAGCATTGGGCGATTGCCTTCATCGAGATCCGCAAGCCATCGAGCGGTCGCCCCCACGAAACCGGTGGCGACATAGAGTGTGGCGGCAAACTTCCGGTCGACCAGAACTGGCATTGCGGCTTCGGCAAAGTCGCGAAGTCCATCGTCGAAGGTAATGACGCAGGTGCGCGGAGGGATCGGTTGTCCGCCGCAACGCAATAGCGCAAGGTCGCGAACCGTCATTGAGCGGTAGCCGCGCTGCGTCAGGGCCTGGAGATGTGCGTCCAACTCCCGCTCGGTCACCAGCCAGCGTCGATAGGCCGGGCCGCAAGTGCGGCCGACGCTGTGATAGACCAGGATCGGGATAGCTTGCATGTCAAACCTCTCTTTCTGCCGGTCGTCTTTCGCCAATGCCATTACGCGGTCGATCGTCGCGCCGACGTTTTGCTAGGCTGCGCAAATAGCCTGGCACACCTGCAAGGATGCCAAGGCGCTCCATCCAGACGAGTCGTATCGGGTAATCGCTCGGTAGCCGCGCGGTTTTCTGCGATGTCGGCCCGGCCATGTGTAAGATACCTGCTGGAAATGCCGCAGCGAGCCGAATAGCCCGACGTGGTTCGTCGACAACGATCTTCGTCAGGTAGGCACCAAGCCCCATGCCATAACAAAAGGCTTGCCGACGCATGCCGTCTTCGCCGCGGCGGTGGTAGTGCCAGATAATGCCCTGAGGCTGGTAGACCAGTCTAAAGCCGCCGCTAACGATGGCGAAGAAGGCAGCAAGGTCATCGCCGCCACGCGCCAGCGTTCCAGCACCCAGTGCTGCATCGAAGCCGCCAACCCGGCGCAACGCACTTGCCCGGAACGCCATGTTGGCACCTGAACCGAATTGACCAGCGGTGAAGGGAAAGAGCATGCTTTTGGGACGGTTCGCCTCCAAATCGTAAACTCGACGTTGCAGCCCCTTCCCGAAGCCGCCATGCCGCTCCGTCCAGACCTGCGCCCGAGTTTCGAGTTCGGCTGGCAGGATCAAACCGGTCACGCAACCGACAGCCTTATCCTCCTCCATCGGCGCTGCCATCGCTTCGACCCAATGTCTGTCGAGCACGACGTCATCATCGGTAAAGAGAACGATGTCGCTGGACACGTAGCGCAGGCCAGTATTGTGTGCCCGTCCGAGCCCCGGGGTTGGCTCGAGCACATAGTGCACCCGTCCGCGGTAATGTGTCGAAATCAGATCCAATGTCGCCGCCGAGGCCGGAGCGTTGTCGACAACGTGCACCTCATCGGGGGCGCGGGTCTGATCAAACAGCGAGGCGAGGCAGCGATCCAGGCTCTCTGCGCGATCACGCGTTGCAATCACCACCGCCACTCTTTCACGCGCAGGCGCGCGGTTGGAGTTGACTGAAGGCAAGGAGCGCACGGAGCCGATCTCCGCGAGCAAGTCTGCAGGCGCAATCACGGGGCCAGAATGCTGCAACTCGACGAGTGCGAGCGGCTGCGCGCCAGAGCGGATCAAACAGAAAACGCCGCCATAGGGCACATCGCCGCTCGGCCTGGTAAGGTCGATCGCCGGAAGTGGCTTGGTATGGTCTATGTCTACGATCTTGATTGGGCGGAAAGGACTTGAGTGTCTGGAGAATTTTGCGGCAAGATAGGCTGTCGTGGTAAAAATAAGCCCCGCGACGATTGTGAACGCACGCATCGGCCCCGAAGGGTCAAGTCGCGTCACCATATCCATTAAGCCGCGAAAGACGCCAGCCGGCAAGGTGCGGGTAACATAGGCACGCTCGGCACCAAGCTTGTCGCCCGCCCCTGCGGTTTCGACCACAGCACTTTTCGAGCGTCCCTCAGCCTGGCATCGTCTGCGGAAGTAGGCCCACCGCGTCCGTTCTCTGGTAACGTGGTGATGAACCACGGCTAGCGGATCGTAGAGAATGACTGCTGCCGGGAAGTGCCGGCGGGCGCGAATGCAAAGCTCTGTTTCCTCGCACCCGGCGGCATCCTGGCCACTGCGACCGAGACCTTCGCGAAAGCCGCCCACGGCATCGAAGACCGTCCGTCGGAACGACATGTTGCAGCCAATCGGATTGCGAACCGGGCTCAGCCTGTTCGGCAGGCCCTTGTAACTGCAGCCGACCACCCACTGGAATTCTTCTGGAAACCAGCGCGGTCGCTGATCTGGCCAAAGTGGCAGCACCTTGCCACCGACGCCGATAATGTTTGGATCCACAAAGTGCAGCGTGAGCCGTTGCAGCCAGTCGGCTTCGGCGACAGCGTCGTCGTCAAGAAACGCAACGATATCGCAGGGCGCGGCGGCACGCACGCCGGTGTTTCGCGCACCCGAGAGGCCTCGCGCCCCGTCATTGGCGATCACCTCGACACCGGGGTAAGAGGTCCGCATCTCCCGCAGCAGGTCGTCGTTGTGGTCGATGACGACGACGAGCCGATCAGGTTTGCGCGCTTGTTTCAATACCGAGTTAATAGCGTCGCCCAGTTGTAGGCGGCGCTCATCGCAGTAAGCGCAGATCACAACCGCAATCGAAGACATGGCAGGCCTCAACCTGCCCGCTGCGTACGGTTTCTGACCATGGCACCGGCGCGACTGCGTTGACTGAGGCCCAGCCGAGCAATTGTCTTCAGGACGCGCCAGCCATCGGGGATCGTGCGTAGATTGCTGACGCCGTGAATCCGCGCATATTCCCGGCTCGGAAGCTCCGCTATGGCGAGGCCTGCTTGGAGTGCGCGGATATTCATTTGCGTTTCGATCTCGAAACCGGTCGCGGACTCGACCCGCAAATGGGGTAAAACGTCACGCCAGAAGGCGTTGTAACCGTAGCAAAGATCGCTATAGCGGCCGCCGAAGCGCAGACGCACCAATTGCAGCAGACCCCAGTTTCCAAGACGTCGGTACCACTCCATGTCACGCGTATCGCCGCCTTGGAGAAACCGCGAACCCTTTACAAAATCGGCGCCTGCAAGCAATGCACCCACAAAACCAGTCATCTCTTCCGGGTCAGCGGAACCATCCGCGTCAAGGGTGATGAGGATGTCTCCGCGGGCCGCGGCGAAACCAGCAGCAAGCGCCACCCCTTTTCCAAGGCGCGGCTGCTCTATTACGACGATATCGGGCATAAGTTCGCGCGCAACGGCGACGGTTCCGTCGGTAGAGCTTCCGTCGACAAGGATGACCTCGTCTATCCAGGCGGGTATGCGTGGCAGGACATGCGGTAGGTTTTTTGCCTCATTTACCGTAGGGACGATGACACTGACCCTTGGGACAACGATGGCCCTGTCCATGGTGGACGGGCGGAGGGCTGCTCTTAACGAATTGTGAAAATGCTCACCCATCTTATTCAAAATCCTCCAACCAAAAAAAGAAAATTGAAAACAATAAGCGTTCATCCCCGGTCATGCAGATGGCCGCGGAAGAGAAAAGTGTGTATTACTTGTACATATTCAGTTTTATTACAATATTCTAACTTTGTAAACTACCGCGTGAATTTCTTGAAAAAGAGCATTTTATAGCAGAAACCGTTATTTTCCTTGGTTTATTCCAAGATAGGCTCGACGGTACCGTTTTATTGCAGAAATATGTCACAGTATAACGGATGGAATAGTTCCGCTCACAAAAAAATTTAGGAAACAAATTCTCTCACGGACGCAATTTCTCCGGTGTCGTTATATTTATACCCTTTATTTTTCTCTGGAATATAAGATATTTTCCGAATTTCAATACATAAACCTTAATATCAGCAACCCCTTAAATGAAAGAATTCGTCGGAGATCCATGACGAGCGGAGCCACACTGTGAGCGCATATGGCTGACTGCTATCCACACACGTTGTCGTGACCAGAGCGCCTCGTCGTCGCGTCAGTTAAAGAACAGCTCGCCTTCGGATATGCTGGTTTGTGTGCCGTAGAAGCACAACATAGCGCCTCGCAAAGCTGAGCTCAGTCGAATCTAACCGATTGAATTTGCCTAATTATGAGGGATAACGGAGGGTTGCAACCCACTAAGGTTGCAAGACCGATGGCTTATCAAGCGGGAATCGCGTATCTTGCAGCGCGTGGCATGATGCAGATTACCGTGCAAACAAAGGTAAGCGAGGCTGATGCAGTCGGAAGAACATATCGCCAAGGCACCGACAACGGACCCAGTCAAGCGGTGGATGAAGCTCATGGAAGAGTGGAACGCTCTAATTGCGGACTTGAGGGAATTGCGACGTTCCATCGCAACAACCGCGAGCGCGGATAACGCTACCTTAATCCAGGCCGAGGCGGCGCTCGTCGCCAAAGGCCAGGCGCTTAAGGAAGAGATTGACGCTGTTCTCAGCGATGCCGCCAGTCAACGCCAGCCGGTCAACGGCCCACTGATTGTCGGAACCCTTATTCCGACGCCCAAAGGCGAGCAATAGCACACGTCCAGCCTAACCCATGCCGGCGTCAAGCTAAGAAGCTAACGAGCCTGAGAGCCGCCAACGCTGCAAATATCAATAGGCAGCCACCTGTGCACCATATTAATGGGCGCAACCGGGATCGCGGCAAGCCAGTCTGTGCTCCCATCTGAACAAAAAATAGACCTGCGATCGCGGCGAGGCCACTTCCAACGTCGAGCGGGTTCGAATGGCGCAACGTCTCGAGATTTGCAGGCGCTTCGCGGATTCTGACATCGATCGGGACCATTCCGTCTTCGTCTTTACCCATGGCAATCCTTACAGACTTCACAGTACTAAGGGCCTCAATATTGTGACGTAGCTGTTCAACAGCTGCGGCGCTGTAGCGGTCGCCGGAACGAAAGGGAACGAGGCGCTGGAGTTCGGATTGCATGCGAAGAGCGCCACTAAACCGAACCTCACCGAAACGGTTGCGGGGGCCCAAGTCGAGATCAATGACAGCAGTCGCGACACCCTCGCCCTTACGGACCCAATCCGTTGCCCGTCGCCGTGCGTGCGCGAAATCTTGGGCGGTGACGATTTGGAGGATACGCCGAGTGAACGTATCAACGACGAATGTCGTCGCGGGCTGCCCGACAAACTCATCAATGATCGCGGCGAGCCGATCGAGGACCTCACGGTCCAGTTCCGATGGACGAATGCCCTTGAGTTCGACGGACGTCACCCTGTAGAGATCACCAAGCTTGGGGTGGAGAACTATTTGCCCTTTCTGATCCTCCTCGAAGACATCCGCGTCCAAATAGCCAAAGCCGGCGATCACGCCCTTGAGCCGGGCCTTTTCGGTCGCGAGCGCCTCCTTTCGTTCGGCCGGCGAAGCGCCGGCGCCTAACAGAAGCGGCAATTGGTAAGCCTGCTCAAGTGCCCGCGCGAGATAGGGTAAGGAAATGTCCTGCGTGTCGAGCACCACCGATTGGGCTGACGCCGGTAAGACCGCAAACATCCAGACGGCGCCCGCGGTAAGGAACCTTGTGACGCGCCAGTTCATCTTTTTGAGCTTCTGTTTCGCCGTTAATATTCGGTTTTGCGATCGATGCGGCATTTGCTGGCTCCAAGCATAACCTGCCAGTGTGCTGTCCTACATTAGTAAAGCACAAAATTGTGAAGATGCACGCCCCCTAAGAGATCATTCTCGGGCATTTCATTTCCTGCTTATTCGTCCTATGCTTGTGAAACGCACCGATGAACGACCATGAGGGAAGCGCTGGATCGGCTGTATGAGTTTGGAGACGGCATCAACGCAACCGATCGGCCCTAACGCCTTTGGTCACCTCATCCAATCAAGTGGGCCGGCCTCAGATGCCGTTTGGCTTGACCTCTATCAAAGTGACCGGACCGCGCTCGTCAGCCAATCGCACCAATGGGCACAAGCCGTCACTGCCAGCGGCAACTACCGATGCAGCCCACAGCACTTCCATTTCGCCGACGGTGCCCAAGCGGTATTGCCCCTATTTACCAAGGGTGTCGCCTCATTGCGTTACGCCTGGTCGCCACCGCCGGCCTGGGGGTTCGGTGGCCCGCTTTCTGACCAGGGAATTTCGCCTGACAAGTTGCGTTGCGTTCTCGCTCATCTTGAGACGTTGCCCTATGTCGGACTTAAAATCCGACCAAACCCTCTTTTAGCGACTATGTGGGCTGAGATTGTCCGCCCTGGCTGGACGACCATTCCCCGCATGGCGCATGTCGTTGACTTGGCCGGAGGGATTGAGGTTGTACGGGCGCGCTTTCGCTCTAATGCTGGAACTAACATCCGACGCGCCCAAAAATGTGGCGTTGAGGTGGAAGCAGGTAACAGCGCTCGACTGATCGATGAGTTTCACAGCCTGCTCGAACTTTCGTTGTTGCGTTGGGCGCGCAAGCAGCATGAACCTGCAGTACTTGCACGCTTCCGTGGGTTGCGCCGTGATCCTCGCTCAAAGTTCGCCGAAATGGCGAGCCATCTCGGCGAGGCTTTTCGGCTCTATGTGGCGCGCATCAACGGCCGGCCCGTTGCCGCAATATTGGTGCTCATGCATCACCAAGCCCATTACACGCGCGGCGCGATTGATGAGGAGCTCGCGGGCGAAAGCCGCGCCACATACCTGCTTCAAGCCCGGGCAATCGAAGATGCCTGCCGGCTCGGCAGTACACATTATCATATGGGCGAGACTGGGAATTCCGCTTCGCTCGCCCAATTCAAATCTCGCTTCGGCGCGGTCGCCATCCCCTATGCGGAATACCGCTATGAGCGACTTCCCCTCGCAAGCCTCGACAGTTTCGCCCGAAGCACAGTCAAACGCGTGGTGGGGTTTCGTGATGCATCTTAGGCAATCGATCACCATCACCGCCATACTCTTGTCTCTCTGTCTCGCAACATCGGCGGCACGTGCTGACGGACCGGTTCCGATCGCTGCCAAAGGTTCGTGGCGGCTGATCTTTGAAGATAGCTTCGACGGACCCGAACTTGACCGGGAAAAGTGGACCACCTGTTATTGGTGGAACAAGGACGGCTGTACCAATCTCGGCAATGCCGAACTGCAATGGTACCGACCAGAAAACGTCACTATGTCCGAAGGACTTTTGCGGCTCACTGCTCGACGACAAAAGGCCAAGGGCATCGAAGACCGGACTTTCGACTACACCTCCGGCATCGTCACCACGGGGCGCGACTACGACGAACTGCCTCGTCCCTCGCGTGTTCGGTTCCGTTACGGCCACGTTGAAGTCAAGGCAAAAGTTCCTGCGGGCAAGGGGCTCTGGGCCGCGATATGGCTTCTGCCGGAGACACGCAAATCCCGTCCGGAAATCGATATTATGGAGGTTCTGGGCGATTCATCCTCCACGTTGCGAATGCACTATCATTACCTTGACGCGGCCTCTGAGAAGAAGAGCGTCGGGAAGGACGTCGAGACATCAGACTTGACGGCGAACTGGCACGTCTACAGTCTGACCTGGGACGCGGACAAGATCATTTGGTACCTCGACGGCAAGGAGGTCTGGCGACACACGGACGTCCCGACGATATCGAGTGAAGAGATGTACCTGCTCCTCAATCTGGCTGTTGGCGGTGAGTGGGCGGGGGCTCCATCGAAGACTACGAAATTTCCCTCCGCATACCTCGTCGACTACGTACGTATCTGGCAGCGGGACGACGGCTGATGTTGCAGCGTAACAACCACGACCACATCAACTTCATGGCCCGAGTCTCGCGGGCCTATCCCGCGTTGGCTGCGCTTGCCCAATCGTCACTCCTAAAAAATGGCTACGCGCTAATCGCGAGCGCCGGGCTCACTTCGGTGCTCGGACTCGCCTTCTGGGGCCTGGCTTCCCGCTTTTACTCCCCCGAACAAGTCGGGCTTGGGGCAGCACTCATCTCTACCATGCTGGCGCTTGGAAACATCTCGCAGCTCAACATGGGCAACTTTCTGAACCGCTATCTACCTGCGACCGCGAAGGAGGGCGTCCGGCGTCTGGTGCTTTGGGCCTATGCATTAGCCGCCATCGCAGCGGCTTTTCTTTCCACGCTCGCCATCATTTTCATCTCCCGTATCACACCCGAATTGGGTTTCCTGCGAGAGCAGCCCATCTCAGCCGCAGCCTTCGTGGTCGCAACGGTCGCCTGGACCCTCTTTGCCCTACAGGATAGCGTGTTAGCGGGTTTGCGGCGGGCGACGGTCGTGCCCATTGAAAACGCCATATTCGCCGTTGCCAAGCTTTTGTTGCTTACACTATTTGCAGGCTCATCCATTCTCGGTGCTGGCCTCTATGCGGCGTGGATCTTGCCGCTGCCACTCTTGTTGGCCGGCATTAACTGGCTGATTTTTATCCGTTTTCTTCCGCAACACCGCATCAACGGCGAATCCCAGAGAGCGGACCGCAGGGCGCTCACTCGATATTTTGGGTGGGACTATCTGGGTACGCTCGCCTCGATGACGGCAATGGGCATCGCGCCTCTCGTCGTCCTGCATTATGGCGGCTCGGCCAATCTGGCTGTCTATTATATCAGCTGGGAAATCGTCTACGGGGTCTATTTGATCAGCCGTTCGATGGGCGTCTCCCTGTTGGCAGAAATCGCGTTCGATAAGTCGAAATTGCATCGGCTGGCCGTAGATGCCTTGCTCTACACGATCGCGCCATTGGCAGCTGTTGTGTTGGTTTTGATCATAGGCGCGCCACTTCTGTTGACGGTGCTCGGTATCGATGTCTCGTTTACAAATTCGACGCTGCTGCGCCTACTCGCTATATCCTGCCTGCCTTGGAGCCTCGTCACGCTCGTTCTCGCCGTCCACCGTGCGACGGGTCGGACACAAGTTGTTGCACTGGCACAAGTCGTAACGTTAGTCATTGTGCTTGGTCTTGGCACTCCGCTTGTCGCAGCCTATGGCGCTCTAGGGATGGCGGCCGCGTGGCTGATCGCCCACAGCGTAACGACGGTCGGCCTGTTGGGCGACCTGTCGCGCCGTCTCGGACCGTCCGGTCGGATCGATCTTACGTTGCGTTTGTTATCGTCGCTGGCGCGGATCTGGAGCAATGTCGCACCGCGGCGGCATTCAGCGCCGCCACTCGAGGCGTCAATTGCGAGCTTCTGTGCCGCCACCGGGCTTGCCATGCCAGCTGTGCAGTCCGTGCGGGAATTTTACCGTGAAAGCGACGTACGAACAGGCATGTTCCGGACGGATGACGCTGCGAACGAACTCCTCGTCTTCAAGGCATCGACCTCGCCAGAGGGTCACCGAGCAGTTACCCGCCACATCGAACGCAGCCGTGAGCTCGCCACCAATCCCGCGTTCCGACACCTTGATTTTGCGGTTTCAACGATTATCGCGAGTTCTGTTGACCCATCAGGAGCAAAGCTCGCGGAGCGCGCGTTGCCGGGTGCCGACGGTCGTTCGGTTTTTGCCAAGTCTGAACAGTACCCTTCCGCACTCGCCCAAGCGATAAACGCCATCCACATAATGCACTCGCGCACTGGAACAAAAGGGGTAATCAACCAGGATTGGCTGGAAAGCTGGCTCTATTATGGTTCCGATATTGTGTGCGCATCGCAATCGCATTTGCTCGGCCCGGCGTCGCGCGCAGAGGCACTTGCTGTCTTTCAGGCGCAGCAACGCGAGTTCTGGAGCGGTCGTTCGTTGTCTCTCAGTCTCGGCCATGGGGATTTCGCCCCGGGAAACTTGCTTTTCACGTCCGGCCCAGATGAAGCTGATGTCCGCTTGAGTGCAATTATTGACTGGGAGACGGCCACCCAGGATACCCCGCCCGGCCTTGATGTCATCTTCCTGTTGCTGACCGCGCGCGCCTTGCGCAGCGGCGAAGACCTGGGTTTCGTTGTACGCCGTTTTTTGGAAGTGCCGCAATTGTCACCCGAGGAGATGAAGGCCATGGCACCAATGCGTGCCACACTTGAGGAGAGCTACGGTGCACTTACGGACCCCGCCGTGTTGCGCGCGCTTTGCGGGTTGGCGTGGTGGCACCACATTGCGACCAATTTGACCAAATCGTCTTGTTTTGCTGATAAGGCGCTATGGCTGGCAGTCAACATCGACCTGGTCCTGGCCTGGTACGGCGGTAAGGTGAACGCGGCACCGCACATACTTGCGATCGGCTGCCTCCGCAGACAAAAGCGCAAGACAAGCGCGACGTCGTCCTACCCCATTCCTGCCGGCTCCACGAAGAGGGGGTAACAGGTAATGACCGTTCTTGCCCGCGTCGAAGACATGCCATTGAACACAGGCGCTGACACAGTCTCCAAGCGATATGACGTAGCCCTGGCCGCTATACTCTTTGCGACGCTGGTCCTTTGGGCGATATCGTTGCCTGCGATCGAGCCCGATCGGATGACCGACGTCGGCTTGGTTTCGGTATTGCCCAGGAGCTTCTTTCTGTCACTGGCGTTGCTAGCAGCAGGTTTTGCCTGGCTGGTATGTGCTGGGCGTACCGCTGGCCCCTTACCCGTCTTCTATCTGATCGCGCTCGTCATCGTCCTTCACGCGACCCCGCCGATCGTTTACGGAACATTGCGCTATTCCTGGGCCTGGAAGCACCTCGGCGTCGTCGACTACATCCAACGTTATGGAGCCGTTGACCGAAATGCATCTTTCCTCGCGGCCTATCACAATTGGCCCGGGCTGTTCGCGGCGACGGCTTGGTTGGCCGACCGCTTCGGCTTGAGATCGGTCGATCTCGCACCAATCGTAAGCTTCACCCCGCCGGTCCTCACGCTCGGGCTTGTCGGGGCGTTTCTGGGAACTGCCAAACGCCTGTCCGCAGATCGCCGCCTACAACTGACGGCCTGTTGGCTATTCGTAGTCGCCAACTGGGTCGGCCAGGACTATTTTTCGCCGCAAGGCGTTACATTTCTTTGTTACCTCATTCTCATGGGCCTATTTCTTGGCCCCTTGCGCAAACGCGAAACGACATGGGCGGCGCGACGACCTGGTTTTCTGTATGTGCTCGGCCCTGTCTCACGCCCCATCGGGCTACCTTCCTGGACGGGCAGCCGCTTTGTGCGTACCTTCTCCGCGTTGCTGGCGATGGTGCTCATTTGCGTGGTCGTGGTCACGCATCAGCTGACGCCTCTCATGATCATCCTCGCGACGGTATCGCTGACTGTCCTCGGATGGCTTTCGCCCGCCTATCTGGTGTTTGCTATCGTCGCTGAAATTGGATGGCTTCTCTGGCCAGCGGCCCCCTTTGTCTACGAGCAAATTTTGAGCGAACTGGCCAGCATGGGTACGCTGTCAGAAGCCACCAGCAAGCTCGCGAATGTGGCCGACGTGAGTGCCGAACGTGCATGGGTGGTTTTGTTCGGGCGCGCGCTTTCGGCAGGCGTCATAGTCCTTGCGCTCCTCGGCGGTTTGCGTCGGCTCTTAAATGGCCACTGGGACCTCACCGCCGCCGCACTCTTGCTCTCACCAATGCCGCTGATAGCGGTTGCGTATGGCGGAGAGTCGATATTTCGCGTTTACCTCTTTGCGTCGCCCTTCCTTGCCTTCTTCGCTGCCGCCGCGTTCTTTCCATCGACGCGGGCGGGAAAGCCGGCCTATGTCTTCCTGCCGCTTGCTATCGTGCTTCTTTTTTCGACCATCGGTTTCCTATTCGCAAACAATGGCAAGGACCGCGAATACCGCTTTGCGCAAGATGAGGTCGCGGTGGCCGAATGGCTCTATCGCACAGCTCCTGAGGACACACTCCTCATCGAAGGTTCGCGTAGCTACCCGTCGCAGTTCATGAACTACGAGAATTTCTACTATTTGGCGATTTCGTTGGAAGCGAAGTCAACGCGAGAAGAAATTGCCGCCGACCCATCAGGTGTCTTTTTGCGGTGGATGGACAGTCCCCAATGGCGTGACGCCTACGTGATTCTCACACGCAGCCAGAAAGCTTCTCTTGAAGCCAACGGGCAGTTGCGGCCGGGCGACTTTGACCACATCGAACGGGACCTGCTGACCTCGCCTCGCTTTAAGCTGGTGCGGGCATCGACCAATGCGAAAGTATTTCGCTTACTGCCCGCGACTGCGGACGGCAGCGCCCGCGACAATCGGTACCATTGAGCGGAGCTCAACCAACATCAGATAGGTGTGTCGGATCGGAGCGCACATTATGGTGTAGTCATGCGTGGGGGCCGCAACAAGGACTTTCAGGCTATTGCCGCCCTTGCGTAAGCAACTGTGCCAGTCCAGCGCGAAGATCCGTGCGGCATCGATGGTCGAGCTCTGCCTGGAGCGCTTGGGTGCACCCTTGAGAACGCCTGACTTCGCCGAGCAGTCCGTCCACGTAACTGATTGCGCATTGAGACCTGGTTTCTTCGATCATGATCCGCGCGAGCTCATTGATCGATGTCTCGACACCGCTGCAAACATTTAAGATCCGAGCACCGTCCGGAATCCGCTCCGCTGATCGGATAAGCGCCTCGACGACATCAGCGACGTAAACGAAATCACGGGTCTGCATACCATCGCCGTAGATCACGATGTCCTCGTTGTTTCCCAGCCGCTGCGCAAATTTGGTGATCACGCCGGAATAGGGTGACTGCGGATCCTGGCCCGGTCCAAAGACGTTGAAGAAGCGAAGGCCCGTCGTCGAGAGACCATAGACTTCGTAGGCGGCTCGGGCGTGCAATTCGCACGAAAGCTTGTCGGCGCCGTAGGGCGAAAGCGGAACGCACTTGCCTTCCTCCGAGAGCGGCAGGTTCTGGCTCGCCCCGTAAACGGCGGCTGAGGAGGCGTAGACTACTGTTCGCTTGGTGCCAGACTTCGCAATTTCCTCAACCAGATTTAGGAACCCGGTGATGTTGATTGCGTGAGAATGCGTCAGCTCTCGATTGCATTTTTCGACGGAAGCGACGGCGGCCAGGTGAATGCAGGCATCGACACCGGAAAGCGCACCGCGAACGACCTCTTTATCCAGAATAGAACCGTTAATAAACGTGGCTGCCTTCGGCACATTGTCACGCTTTCCTGAACTGAGGTCATCCAGCACCACAACCTCGCGGCCAGTTTCCAGCAATCGCCGCGCCAGATGCGCACCGATGAACCCTGCTCCCCCGGTAACCAAGATCGTTTTCAACCCGTTTCCCCCATGACATTTGGTCTCGGCGAAAGTTGTCGCGGCAATTAGCCAACCAGAACGCGCAAATGAGTTGCGAACGAAACCAATATTTGGTGTCTCTGCGCCACCACCGACGCTCTCAGCGTCTCTATTCAATCCTCCATTTTCGCTGCCCAGCAGTCAAGTCACCGATGCCCCCACATCCTTGCTACTCGCGTCCAGGTAGCGGGCGTCGAGAGCG
Organism: Ensifer sp. 22460; assembly: GCF_052044935.1. Lineage (NCBI taxonomy): Bacteria > Pseudomonadati > Pseudomonadota > Alphaproteobacteria > Hyphomicrobiales > Rhizobiaceae > Ensifer > Ensifer sp. 22460. The sequence goes on along the minus strand of NZ_JBQENZ010000019.1, from coordinate 104,854 downwards.
GGTCCCCGTCTATATGTACTCGTCGCGACGCCATGCGAAGCGCTAATTCCTGGCTGCCGAAACTTGAGGGCCGTTCCTGGTCGCAAACTAGTTGTGGGTTTACTCCGTGCCGGGGGGCGCGCGAATGTAGTCTGCGCCCTCTTTCCTTAAATTAAAACATACGTAATATATATCACGCGGAAATTTGTACTGCCGAAGTGAATTATGGGTTTTAGCTTCTTCGCGGACCGACGCTTAAGTGTCGGATTCCACGCGATTTATTTGCATAAAATAATTTTCTTGTTCTTGCGTGTCCACTCTTCTTGCGTATTGGGCCAATGCAACACACTTACGACAACCGGATCGCACCCACGATTTGCTATCGCGTCACAAGCCCCGCTCCGCGTGACGCGTGGAGGCAATTGATGAACCATGATCCGGAGGCGATGCCTTATCAATCGCCAGAGTGGAACAATGCAATCTGCGCTGAGGGCAGGCTCAGGGACATCAGCCGCTACTACCATTTCGAAGACGGGTGTCAGATCCTAGTTCCGCTCGTGACCGTGACGGCCATTGGTCCCGTGGACCTTGTTGCGGGATCGTATCCCGATGGTTGCGGTATGGGCGGGGCTGTATGCTGCGAGAACACGACCAGCCGCCACCTCAGGGAAGTCCTGAAGGATCTCATGGCTTTGCGTTTCCTCAGCATTCGGATCAGGCCCAACCCATTACAGGGAAAACGATGGTCCGAAGCGGCGGGCGGCCTGGGTCTGATGACGAAACCGCGACGCGCGCACGTTATCGATCTCAAGGATGGTTTCGATCACGTCTACAGCAAGCTCTTCACCAAGGCGACAAGGGTCAGTATTCGCAAGGCCGAGAGGGAGGCCGTTGTCGTTAAGAGCAGCAGCAGCGGCGAGTTGATCCCGTTGCTCCACAGCTTGCTTGAGACGTCCGTCAAGAGATGGGCCGAACAGCACAACGAACCGCACTGGCTGGCGAAGTTTCGCTTCGGGAGACGGGATCCCATCAAAAAGCTCTATCGGATTCAGGAGGCGCTCGGAGCATCCTGCAAGGTCTGGGCAGCATGGGTGAACGGACAACCCGTTGCAGCGTCCCTGGTCTTGATGGGGAAGAATGTGAACGACGCACGCGGCGCAATCGACCGGGTTGCATTGGGTACGTCGCGCGCCAACGATCTCCTTCAAAAGCTCTCCATCGAAGATGCGTGCCGGGCGGGCTGCCGTTTCTATCACCTTGGCGAGAGTGGCAATTCGGCCTCACTTTCACATTTCAAGGAGCGCTTTGGCGCGACACACTACGACTACTCCGAGATATTCATCGAGCGATTCCCGATTTCCCGAGCCGAATACCTGCTTAAATCAGGCGTCAAGCGAGCGATCGGCTTCAAGGACTGAATCCGCGTTCGTCCCGTTCACCGCGCCCCGCCCATTTAACGAGAATGTGCCGGGGGCCGTTAAATGGGGCACAAGTTTGCGTCACTTATACGCATTGAATCGCCGCGAGCGCACCAACAAATCGGCATTTGATCTCGGCAAGCCGGAAATGGATGCCAAATGGAAGGCCCGGATGGCTCCCGAGGAGCTGCCCACCGGCGCAACTGTCGGCGTTGCCGATCTTGGCGGCGACACGCTGATCGAAGTCGTCGGCGGCGTTCAAGTGACGCCTCGGTCGTAACGGCACTCTGCGGGGCCGCCGCATCCCGCAGCGTGCTCCACCGTCATTCGCACACACGCCACTTCGCAGGCCCCGATTTGTCAGCTTGCTCCCGGGCCTCGCGCGAGTGTCGAGGCCATCGTCCTTGGTGTATCAGCAACCAATTGCGCGTGCCCATTCGGCCGCGCGCCGCGCCGCTTCCGTCAACACGGGCTTTGGTGCCTTGTACCATTCCTCTTCAGGAAGGTTGCGCCTATCACGAACGAAGTCGATCGCGGCCTCCAGGGTTGGGAACTGCTCGGGTAGTGTAAGATGCAGAAACAGCGACACGACGGCTACGGACCGCGAACGCCCGCCGCGGCAATTGACGAGAACCCCACCGCGCTCGCGCCTTGGGTAGGACGGCTTTTCCGGCAGGATCTGCTCCAGCGCAGCGCGTAGGATATAGTACGCTGCCAACATCTGGGTATCCGGATTCCCGTCCCCGTCGATCAGCCCGACCTTGTAGTAACGGATCTCACCCGGACCATGGACATTGTTGCGATGATCCGAGACGAGTTGCGGTTGGCGGACGAAATTGAAATCCAGGTTGACCGCGCAGTTGACGACGGCGGTAATGCCATTGCTGCGCAGGAGATCGAGATCGCTCGCCCCCTCCTTGCCCGCGATGAAGATGTCGACACCATAGGCCGGATGCTTGGCGTATATGAGGCTGAGCTTTGGCAACACGCTGCTGGTCTTTTCGGTTGTTGGGGTGTCGGTCGCGCTAATTTGCATGATTTCCTCATAGGCAGTCATGGTGCGAGGACTTTAGCAACACGGCCATCCGAAATGGCCATGGCGACACGGTTCAAGGTCGGATAATCCGCGCCGGCGCCGTATGCGACGTAACCGGGGCACAGATAATCGGGGGAACCGGCCGGCACTTTGCCGAGGGTCAGAGGCACATAGCGGCCGCCGGCGTTCTTCAGGATCAGCGTGGCGGCCGCCACGTCCCATGCATTGACACCGAAGCCGGCGGCGGCATCGGCGAAGCCCGCGGCCACATGCGCGATGCTGAGCGCGGCGCTACCGGGCCTTCGCAACGTCGAGAAGGTCTCGACCAGATCGCCGAAGCGGCGAAGCGCGACATCCTGCCCATCGAGGCGAAAGTCCCTGGAAACGGGATATCCTGTGATCAAGGTCGCACGGTTTTCATCGCTGACCGACTTTGAGACGATGACGTGCCCATTCAAATAGGAGCGCTCGAGATCACTCGCGAAGAGCATGTCGGCGACCGGATCGTAGACGACCCCTGCCACGACGGCCCCGGCTTCGACCGCGGCGATCGACACGCACCAGAAAGCAAGCCCTCTGGCGAAATTGGCCGTTCCGTCGATCGGGTCGACATACCACTGGATGTCACCCTTGCCGATCTGGCCTCCTTCCTCGCCAAGCATGGTGGAGTTCGGTTCGTTCGCGAAGATGACGTCGCGGATCAACGCCTCGGCATTCCTGTCATGTATCGTCACGATATCGTGCAGGTCGCGCTTGTAATCGACCGCCATTTCGGCCCGAAAGGCGGCAATCAGCGACGGTCCGACGGCGCGGGCAGCGCCCTCGGCAATCTTCATCAGATGACGCGAGCGGCCAAATCGGCCGGCATCGTCCGATCGGCTCTGGCTTGCCTGCGGATAGGCGTTGTCCATGCTCTCTTTCCGTTCATTCAGAAACGGCCGGCGCGACCCGCATTCGTGAGGCCGCGCCGAGCCCAAGTTTCTATTTGCCGTAGTTCACTCGCCAGAAGTCCTGCCATTCCTCGCGCCGGTCAAAATCCTCAAGACCCGTTGCGGCATCGTAGGGGAACAGGCGGTCCGCCACTTCCATGATCCCCGACGGCTCGTCCGCCGGCATCTTGATATCGGAGTTGGTCGGCAGCTTGCCGTCCTTCATCTGCGGCGCAATCCCCTCTTCCGTCAGCACGTAATGGATGAAGAGCCTTGCGGCGTTCGGGCTTGCGGTCTTTGTCGCGACCAGGCCGAGCTTGGTGTAGGTCCAACCGACCCATGGCTGGAGTTCCGTACACAGCCCGAGCTTATAGCCCTTGCCTTCATTGTCGCGGAACTTGGCCGAACTCAGGAGCCCGAAGAAGGGCTCCTTCTGGCCGGCGGCGCCAACCGCTTCAGCCACCGGGTCGTCGCCATCCGTGACGAGCGGTCCGTTCTGGGCGAGCGCCTTGATCCATGCCGCCGCGGCGCTCTTTTCACTCGTCTCCAAGTCCCTTCCAAAGTGGACCTTGTAGGCCTCCGCGACCTTGGCGTCGGCGTGTCTCTCCAACTGGTTGAACCAGTCGGTATAGGTACTCTTGGTCAGGGGATCGACGAGCGCGATCTTGCCTTTCCATTTCGCCTCCGTCAGTTCCCAGATGTTGCTGATGGGGCATTTGTCATAGGCCTCGGTGTTATAGGCCCAGACATTGGCATTGGTCGAAATCGCCAGAGGGCTCTGGAAGGCCGCCGGTATTTTTTCCTTCATATCACCGGGCAGATAGCTTTCGACAAAGCCCTGCGGCAGAAGCTGCGCCAGCGCGGCGGGTGCATCGGTGATCAGCGCGACGTCGCCCTGGACATTGCCGGCCTGCGCCTCCCGGATGATCATCTCCAGCTGGCTGTTTGCCGACACTTTCACGCCCGTTGCCTTGACCCCGTATTTTGCGGTGAAGGCCTCGGCCATTTCGACGATCTTGCCTGTACTGTCATAGACGTTGATCGGTTTTTCCTTCTTCGCAGCCTCGACCAACGCTTCGAGATCGAAGGCTTCTTCGGCGCGCGCCTCAACTGCGACGGCAGTCGCAAGGGCGGCAAACGCCACCCCCATTGCAAGAAACTTGCTGTTGCCTTTTTTCATGGCTTCCCCTCCCAAGGAGACCGTTTCAAATTCACGAAGCTATTTCTGGTAGTTGATCCGCCAGAGGTCCTGCCAGGTTTCGCGCTTTTGGAGATCGTCATCGGCCGTCGCGGCATCAAAGACCATCAGTTCACCGAGGTGTTTGGAGACGCCGGAAGGCTCGTCCGCAGGCAGGGCAATCGTCCTGTTGCCGGAGACCTTTCCGTCAACGGTCTGCGGCGCGATCCCCTCGGCGGTCATGAGATACCGAACAAAAAGCTTCGCCGCGTTCGGGCTCTTCGTCTGGGCGGCGATCAAGCCAAAGCCGGGATAAAGGAAGCCCGTGAACGGCTCGACACCGGCACAAATACCGAGCTTCAGTCCCTTGGTGACATTCTCCCGGTACTTTGCAGTCGAGGTAATCGCAAAGAACGGCTCGGCCTGACCGGGCGCACCTGCGGCCTCGGCCACGGTTGATGAATCGGCGAGCAGCGGGCCATTTGAGGCAAATGCCTTGACCCAAGCGACCGTTGCGCTCTCGCCTTGCTTATCGAGCGTCTTGCCGTAGTGCGCCTCATAGGCGCGCGCGACGTCGTTGTCGCGATGAGCAGCGATCTGATTGAACCAATCCGCATAGAGCGGCTTGTCGAACAGATCGAGCATCGCGACCTTCCCCTTCCATTCCGGCTCGGTCAGCTGCCAGATGTTGGTAATGGGGCATTTCTCGTACTTCTCCGTGTTGTAGGTCCACACGTGCGGATCGGAGACGACCACCAACGGGTTGCGCGACGTCTCGGCAATGTCACCCGCAAGATCGGGCGGCGTCCAGCTGGTGGCGATGCCCTCGGGAAGAATTTGCCCAACTGCGGAAGCAACATCCATGGCGAGGCTGACATCGCCGACGGCGTTGCCCGCCTGATGCTCGCGGATCATGAGTTCGACCTGCGTCGCCTCATTTACCTTCTTGCCATTTGCTTCAATTCCGTATTTTTCGGTGAAGTCTTTGACAGTATCGACGATTTTGCCGGTCACGGCATAGACCGTGATCGGCGGTTCTTTCTTTGCCGCCGCGATCGTCGCTTCAAGATCGAAGATTTCCTCGCCCTTGGCTGCGGAAGCGAAGGATATAACGGCCGCCATACCCAAGGCGGTGACGGACACAACCGCTCCGAGCCGACGGGACTCCATGATTTGAGTGCTCATAAAATTATCCTCGGATCTCGCTTCACTTCTGGTAGTTGATGCGCCAGAGGTCCTGCCAGGTTTCGCGCGCGTCCCAGTCGTCGAGGCTGGTCGACATCTCATAAGGCATGACCTGGTCGAGGACGGCGCCGATGCCGGACGGTTCGTCGGCAGGCAGCGAGACATCCTTGTTCGTCGACATCTTCCCGTCTTCGGCCTGCGGGGCGATGCCTTCGGCGGTCATCACATAGTGGATGAAGAGCTTCGAGGCGTTCGGGCTGTTGGTGCCCTTTGTGATCAGCCCGACACCCGGATACATCCAGCCGAGCCACGGCTTCAGGTCCTTGCAAAGCCCGAGCTTCATGCCCTTCTCGGCATTGTCACGGAACTTCGCGGAACTCATCAGTCCCATGAACGGCTGCGATTGACCGGGCGCCCCGACGGCATCGGCAGCCGCCGCATCGGCATCGGTCAGGAGCGGAGCATTGGCGGCAAGCGCCTTCACCCAGGCGGCGGTTGCACTGCCGTCGTCGGTTTGAAGGTCCTTGCCATGGAGTTCCTTATAGGCGGCGGCAACCTTGTCGTCGCCGTGCTTGGCCATCTGGTTGAACCAGTCGACATAGGACGCCTTGCCGAGCGGGTCCTGCATCGCGACCTTGCCCTTCCATTCCGGTCCGGTCAGCTGCCAGATGTTCGTGACCGGACACTTGTCGAAGAGTTCGGTGTTGTAGGCCCAGACATTGGCGCTGGTGACCACGGTGAGCGGGTCGTGGTATTGCGCGGAAATCTTCGATGCGAGGTCCGGCGGCAGCCAGCTCTCGGCAAAGCCCTGCGGAATGAGCTGCGCCATCGCGGCCGGCGCGTCGCTGATGATCGAGACATCGCCCTGGATATTGTTGGCCCGGGCTTCGCGAATGATCATCTCGAGCTGTGCTGTCGCCTTGACCTTGGAACCCTCGGCGCCCACACCGTATTTCTCGGCAAAGGCCTTGGCCATTTCGACGATCTTGCCGGTGCTGTCGTAGACCGTGATCGGCGGCTCCTTGCGCGCAGCCTCGATCAGCGCGTTGAGATCGAACGGCTCCTCCGCCAGCGCCGGGCCACCCAGTGTGGCGATGGCCGATGCCAGCAACGCGCGTCTGATTGCCCGTCTTGTCCTGTCAGTCTTCCGAAATTGCATCGTCTGTTCCTCCCTCAGAGCGTGTTTCGGTTTATCGCTGTGGCGCCTTAGTTCAGCGTGCTCGCGCGCAGAAGCGCGTCCGCTTCGGCGATGCGCTGGCCGTCTTTGTCGAAGAGGTGCAGCGCATCGGGTGGCGCAAAAAAATCGACCCTGGATCCGGTCTCGACGCGCGGGAGCGCATTGGTTGTCAGGAACAGCGTGTCGTTGTCGTTCCTAAGTTCAAGGATCCAGCTGCCGCCGGTCGGCAGGACGCCCGTCACCGTCATCTCACCTGTGAAGCTTCCGGCCGGAACATCCCCGCCCTTTGTCGCGTAGCCGATCGCTTCCGGCCGGATGCCGGCCGAACCGACGCCGCGCAACGACGGATAGCGCTCGCCGAGATAGGCTGCGGCGGCCCGCGACATCGCCGATGCGGACGATCCGAAGGTCAGGATATTGATCGGCGGGCTGCCGACGAATTCTGCAACGAAGCGATTGGCGGGGCGGTCGTAGATATCGTTCGGCGTGCCCATCTGCTGCAACGTGCCTTCGTTCATGACGGCAATCGTCGTCGCCAGCGTCATCGCTTCCCATTGGTCGTGGGTCACGAAGACGATCGTCGTCTTGAATTCCTTGTGGATGCGCTTGAGCTCCGCCCGCATTTCGAGACGCAGCCGCGCATCGAGGTTGGAGAGCGGCTCGTCGAGCAGAAGCACGCCCGGATTGACCGCGAGCATCCGGGCAAGCGCCACACGCTGCTGCTGGCCGCCGGAAAGCTGCGAGGGGTAGCGGTCGCGATATTTGGCGATGTCGAGCGCTTGCATGACCTTCTCTACCCGCTGCTCCCGCTCTTCCTTCGGCAGCTTGCGCAGGCGCAGACCGAAGTCGGTATTGCGTTCGATGGTTAGATGCGGCCACAGCGCGTAGCTCTGGAAAACAAGCCCCATCTCGCGCTTTTCCGGCGGTATGAACACGCCTGCCCTGACCGAGTCGACCACACGCTCGCCAATGCGGATTTCTCCATCGGAGAGGTTTTCGAGGCCGGCGATCATACGCAGCGTCGTGGTCTTGCCGCAGCCGGACGGCCCGAGCAGGCACATGAACTCACCGTCGCGGATTTCGAGGTCAAGGTTCGAAACGGCATTGGCGGAATTCACGCCATAGTTCTTCTGAGCACCGCTGAGATTGATGGTGGGCATCAGCTTCCGAGTCCTTCTGCGAGGTTGGTCTTGGTCAGCTTCTGGGCTGCCAGGGTTCCGAGATAGGCGATGGCGGCGATGATCAGCACGACCGCGTTTGCCGCCTGGGTGTAGTGGTAGTCGACGAGCCTGAGCGAGTAGGTCGTCAGCACATCGGTGCTCGGCACGGCGAGGATGACGAAGAGGCTCAGCCCCTTGATGCCGGAGATGAACGGCAGCAGCACGCCGGTGACGAGCGACCCCTTCTGGATCGGGATGACGATCGAGATCATCCGTCGGAACCAGCCGGCGCCGGCGATCTGGGCGGCCTCTTCGGGATCCTTGCCGAGTTGGGTCATGGCGGAAATACCGGCGCGCGAGGCATAGGGCATCTGGTCGGCAATCAGCGCCAGGATCAGGATCGTGACCGTGCCGTAGAGAGCGGGCATTGGCCCACGCGGCACGGCGAAGAGCGAGAGGTAGGCGGCGGCGAAGGCGATGCCGGGCACCAGATAGGGCAGGAAGGTCACCTGGCGCAGATAGACCGAGAGCGCTTTGACCGGTGTGCGGATGACGACATAGCCGACGAGCAGGCCGAGGATGCCGGAGGTCAGCGAGGCAAGACCGACGATCATGAGCGTGTTCTTGGCGGCAGCCCAGAGGTCCGGGCTCAAGAGTATGCCTGTCTGCAGCGCCACGGTGTTGAGATCACGGCCGATCCAGTAGTCGAGCGTGAAGTTGTCGAGTGTAAACTGTGCCGGCAGCTTCATGATGGTGGACAGGAACAGGGTGAGCAGCGGCAACCCGACGCTCAGCAGGAAGATAAGCGCGGCGAAACCCGTCGCCGGCAGACGATACTTACCAAGCCGGCTCTGGCGGTTCATCGAGCCCTTCGAGCCGACGGTGACAAACCGTCTGGCTTCGCGGACAAGCCGGGCGTCGATCATCAGGGTAATGATGCCGATCAGCATGATCGAGGCCGCGACGACACCGGCAACGCCCGTCTGACGGGAGGCGATGCTGCGGAAGAGAGACGTCGAGAGCACTTCGAACTTGACCGGCAGGCCGAGGACATAGGGTACGCCGAACTCGCCGAGGCATTTGGCGAAGATCAGCACCATGGAGGACAGCAGCGCCGGGCGCATCAGCGGCAGGATGATCTGGATCGCCACCTGGTAACGCTTGGCTCCCAGGATGCGCGCGGAGTCTTCGAGCTGCGAGTCGAAACGGCGAAGAGCCGAACCAAACAGCAGGATGACGAACGGCGTATAGTGCAGCGCCAGGATAACGATGATCGGGAAGCGACCATAGGCGACCCAATCGGGCGGCGTCAGCCCCATCGCCTCGAACCACCCTGGTTGGCCGCCAACCGTCCTGTTCTTGAAGAGCGTCGTCCAGGCGAGCGCGAAGGTCCAGGCTGGCAGCATGTACGGCACTATGAGCGCGGTCGCGAACCAGCGGCGCCCAAACATATCTGTTCGGCTGATCAACCATGCGAGCACAGTCCCGATCAGTAGCGACAGGCTGATGGCCCCGAGGGCGACCGACAGGGTGTTCAGGAGGGGCCGCCAGAAGAGATCAACCGAAACAGGTGAAAGGAACGCACGATCAAGATAGTAGAGCGTCAGATTACCAAAATCCTTGCCGAGCCGCCGCTCGTGACCGAACTGAACCCGAACTGAATCCAAGACGATCGAAATGATCGGCACGACGATCAGATAGGTGAACAGAAGAGCCGTCAGGATTCCGATCAATGTGGTCGGCTCTCGGGAAGCGACCTTCGCGCGATAGCGCCAGCGCTGCCATGGCGTCGGCGCGATCGCGCCATCTGGCACTGTCGGCGCCTTGGCTGTTTCACTCAATAAGGCCATGCTCTTCCCCTCGGAACTCGACATGCGCAATCTGTCGCGGCGATCGACGCCGGGCAGCGCTCCAGTAATATTGATGGGGAAAGCAGAGTTCGCGCTTCGCTCTACGCAGCGCGCGCAGCGCCGCACACGGACACAAGATACCGCACCCGCCCGGCTCCAATCCTCCCCACTCGCGGACAGGTACGAACGCCCTGCCAAAACGACAGCTCCAACTCCTCAAAGGCGCCGCCATTGTCGCGAACACAGACGGAACAAATATTCCAAAAACTCTCCGGCTGTGGAATGCATGATCCAACGGCGACGATATCTTGTCAATAAAAAAATGCACACGTGCGCAATGATTTATCCATCTGTTTTAATTGATATTTTTTTGATGGTTGGCTATTCATTTTAGAACACGTGATCAATCGCCTATCGAAGGGTCTTTCCGGGGCTACGATCAATGGCGAGCGCGGAGGTAAAAGTACCGTGGATAGGGGCTGTCGAGCGGGAACCGAGGACCGTCGGTCCTAAGCGATTGCTTGCACTTTTTCGTTGGAATGGGGCAGCTTTTATGGCCCTGATGGAAATGTCTGATTCAAGGGGGAAGGCATGGCAAGAGGGTTCGTGACGGCCGAGGAAGTCGCAAAGCGCGCGGGCGTCTCGCGCTCGGCGGTCTCTCGGACCTTTACACCTGGAGCCAGCGTTTCCCAGTCCGTGAGGCGCAAGGTTTTGAAGGCGGCCCGGGAGCTCGGCTACCGTGTCAACCGGCTGGCGCAAGGCTTGAACAACGACCGATCGAACCTGATCGGTGTCGTCGGCGCCAACCTCAGCTCACCCTTCATTTCGAAACAGCTCGATCTGCTGAGCATCGGCCTCTTGCGAAAGGGTTTGCAGTGCCTGCTACTCAATGCCGCGGATGCCCGCAAGGATATCGCGCCGCTGATCGAACTGCTCTTCGAGTTCCGCGCGCAGGCCATCGTGGTTCTTTCCGGAGAGCCGCCGGAATCGATCGTCGACCAGTGCATCGCGAACGGCGTTAGGTTGATCCTCATCAACCAGAAACTCGAACGCACCGATACGAGCATGGTCTTGAGCGACGATTCCCGTGGCGCCGATCTCGCGGCCGTTCGGTTGATTGAGGCGCAGTGCAAGAAGGTCGCGGTCATTTCAAGCGGCAGTCAGACACCGGCGCAGGTTCGTCGGGCAACGGCTTTCAAGCAGAAGATGGCTACGGCAGGCGTTGAAGTCGTTGCCTGGTCGGGCGGCCCGACCAGCTACGAGAGTGGCTATCAGGCCGGTTGTGAGGTGCTGAAAGATGAGGCCATTGACGGCGCATTCTGCGTCACCGATCTGCTCGCCCTCGGCTTTCTAGATGCGGCGCGTACCGAGATGCATCGCCGCATCCCTGCCGACCTTTCCGTCGTTGGCTTCGACGATATTCCGCAGGCGAGTTGGAAGAGCTACGAGCTCACCACCGTCGCGCAATCCTTTACCGCGCTGACCGATCACGTGCTGGCCGCGCTTGATTCCGACGATGCCGAAACCCGTCTCCAGGTCGTGCCCGTCGCGATGGTCGAGCGCAAGACGGCAAGACGCTAAGCCATTTCCTCAAGAAGCCGCCGGCCTGATGCGGCTGTCGATCAACAGTCCGCTTTGATCCAGGATCGGATGCGCAACCGACGCGATATGCGCATTGATGCGCTTCAAGTCGCGCAACATGTCGAGATGAAGCGAGCTGGTTTCGATGCTTTCGGCGCGTCCGTCGCGTAGCCGTTGGAGATGCCGTTCGGCCGATTGCCGCTCCAATCTGCGAACATCTTCTTTCGCTTCGACAAGGCGCCGCGCCATGGCGTTGTCGCGCGTGGCAAATACCGCCTGCGCCATGCGCAGGTTGTCGATCGTGACCGCGAATAGCCGCGATAGTTCTTCATGGCCGTCGCGGGAAAAGGTCAGGCCTCGAGTGATCTTCTTCGCGAGTTCGGCCAACAAACCCTTTTCGATGATGTCGCCGATGTGCTCGAGGTTGATGGCATAGTCGACGATGTCCGTGGCCCGGCGTCGGTGCTGGTCGCCGATTTCGTTCTGGTCCACGCGGGAGACATACACCTTGATTTCGTGCTGAACGCGATCGACCCGCCCCTCGAGCGCACTGATCGTCGACAGCTTGGAAATGTCCGTCTGCTGTAGCGCGTCGTTTGCCTGCACGAGCATGCGCTCGATCATGTCACCGACGCCGAGGACCTCGCGGCTGGCGCCAGCGAGGGCTGCAACAGGTGTCTGTAGATCGCTGTGTTCCAGAAACGACCGGCCATTCTCGGCTTTAGCCGGCTCCGGCAAAAGCCGCGTGGTTAGGCGAGAAAGCAAGCCAGTAAAAGGAGCAGCCAGGACCGCCAGCGCAAGATTGAAGCCGAGATGCGCGTCGACCGGCAGCTTGTCGTGCGACAGGGGCAACAGTTCGAGCAATTGGGCGGAATAGCCAGCGAGCGGCAGCGCCAGAAAGCAACCGACCGCCCGCACGATCAGGTTACCAACCGCAACGCGCCTGGCGCTCGGCGCTGCATGCAGCGTGGCCAGCACCGGCGGCACGGCCCCGCCAAGATTTGCGCCGAGCACAAGGACGATGAGCAGGCCTGTCGAAAGGTGCCCGGACGCCGCAAGCGAGAGGATCAACACCACGATCGCCAGGCTGGACGAGGCAAGCACGGCGAGGACGGCGGAGATGATGAGGGCGACCGGCCAGGCGTTGTCGAGCAGCGCGAGGAAGGCCGAAAGCGCGGCTGATGTGCGAAGCGGCTCCGTCGCGGCGCCGATCAGATGCAGCGACAGCAACATCAGCCCGATGCCCACAAGGGCAGCACCTGCCCCCTTGCGTGCGTTCGAGCTTCCACGCCCCACGACAACGCCAGAAAGCAACAGAAGCGGCGAAAGCCAACCCACGCCCATTGCGACGATCCAGGCAGTCATTGCCGTTCCGACATTGGCGCCAAGCAACACCACTTGCGCCATGCGGGGCAGGATGAGGTCACGCTCGACGAAGGACGAGACCATGAGGGCGGTGGCGGTCGAACTCTGAAGCGCGACGGTCGCGACAAGGCCGGCAAAGAAGGCGCGCGGACCATCGCGCGTTCCGGTCGCCAGACCCGCCTTCAGGCGAGCACCGAAGGCGCGCTGCATGCCGTCACGCACCAGACCGAGACCGAACAGAAGCAGGGCCACGGCGCCGAAGAGATTGATGCTGACGATCGCCGAATCCATGGCCTCTCCCCTGAACGCTACTGTCTGCCGCGCATCAACTCGGCCCGGAAGAGCCGCTGAAAGGCCGCGTAGCTTTCGAAGCCAAGATCACTGACCAGGCGCATCACGGTCGTCGTCGAGACACCACTGCGTTCGGCCACTTCGCGCGCACTCGCAAAGGCGACATCATAGGGGTGAGCAAGCACGAACTTCGCCACCTCGAGGCGCCCGCCCTTCAATCGCCGAACGCCGAGGCGGCAGGACTCTCGCAGTTCGATGAAGGTCGCAGGCGGGGCGGTGGAGGTCGCGCAGAAGGACAACTGATGCGTCATGTTCAGGCCGCCTCCTCTTTCGCGGACGCGTTCTCAATGCGGATGCGAAGACCGCCAGCCTCGGCGCGATCGAGGAAGGCGTCAAACGCGCCGAAGAAGATCGAAAGGAACCCGTCCGTCGAGCCATCCCAGCCGCTTTCCGGAGGGCGCCCAAACCGTTCAGCGAGTGCGCGATAAAGCCAAAGGCGTGGCGCGGGAATTTTGTCGAGTGCAAGCACCGCGGCCTGCCGCAGGCAATACCAATCGGCGATCAGTTCGAGCATATCGAGGCGAGCCAACTGACCGGCATCTTCGAGCGCGCATGCCGCGACCACATCTGTTATCGTGCCGGGACCACCGAGGCGTTCGCAGACACCTTCGACAGTGAGCCCGGAAATTTCGTCGACGACTTCCTTCGGCCATTCCTTCGGGAAATAGCGGTGCTGGACCAGAGCACGCTTGTGCGCCTTCAGGAGCGCTCCGTAGTCAGACGGATCAAAGGCGGGATCAAGGTTTTCTTCCAGTTGCGCCATTTCGCGGCGATAGCCGTGCAGGATGCGCGGATCGACAGCAGTGGAATACAGTTCAATAGTTTCAACCAAGAAATCCGATGCGGATGACTCGACGACCTTGAAGGCTGGTGGAAAGGCCACCAGCGACGGCACGGCAATATTGGTGAGCTGCCGACCGCCCCGTTCTCGGCGTGTGACGCCCTCGACATGAAGATGTCCGCTGAAATGCACCGTCATCCCGCCGTCGATGAGCACTTCCGCGACGGCCTCGCGTGGCGTCCTGCGGGCAATGTTGGTCTCGCCGAAGAGCACGCCTTCGGCTCCCGTTGCGCCGTCGAAGGGGTCGAGCACCGGGTAATGCGAGAAGGCAAGAAGCGTTTTGCCGAGCCTCCTGGCCCGCGCCGATACCTCGGCGATCCACTCGATGATGAACGCCTTCAGCCTCAACAGTGCGTTCCAGCCGGCGCCGGTACTGTCGACGAAGGCGTCCTCGCCGCCCTCCTCGAACGTTCCGTCGCGCGGCTCGAACACGTTGGCATCGATCATCATCAGCCAGAGGCCGGGCGCCGGCTCGACCAGATAGGAAGCGTCCATCAGCGTGTAGCTGTTTCGGCCATCGGGGGATGAAACCTGATATAGCCGGTCCTCGGCCTTGTCCGATGTGCCGAACGGCGTCTCCCAATGGATGTCGCCGGGCCTCCGGAAGTATCCGAACGCGGCCATGGGGGCGAGACCCTTCGGATATCCCTCACAGTACATCAGCGGCGTTGCGTACGTGCCAGGGCCAGCCTTCTCGCCGTCGCTCGTGACAATGACCCTCGCGGCGTTCGCGCCAAGGAACTGCTTCGTGTGATGGCGCCCCTTCGGGCCGAAGATGTCGTGGTTGCCGGGAAGCGCATAGAAGCGCGTATCGTGCTCGCGTTCGTGTCGCTCCAGGATGGCGCGCAGCCGTTCGGTGGTTTGCCTTTGGCCGTCATCCGTGTAGTCGCCGAGAAGGACGACATGCCGGATGTCGCGCCGAACCACCTCCGCAAGCGCCTCGTCCAATGCCTTCGCACTCTCGTTGAAAACGCGGGTGGATTCGCGGGTATCGGCCCAGCTTCTGATGGCAACCCTCTCGCCATCGACCTCGATGGCGGGAAATTCGAAGTTGCCCTCAAGATCATGAAAGTGAGCATCGGCAATGACGGCGATCCGCGGCAAATCAGCCATTGGAATTGACCTGCGCACGGGATGTTTCGACGAGATCGATCCAGGCGGAGGCACGCCTCGCCGCTTCGTACAGCATGGGCTTCGGCGTCTCGAACCATTCGTCCGGCCTCAGTTCGCGGTGCTCCCGGATGTGGGCGACTGCGGCGTCCAGCGTTGGAAACAGATGCGGCTGTTGCTTGTGCAGAAAAAGCGCCACCAACGATACGGAGCGACTTCGCCCGCCGCGGCAATTGACCAGAATGTTGCCGCCGTCGACGAAGGGGTAGGTTGAGCGTTTCGGCATCGTCTGGCGCAAAGCGCCATCGAGAATGTAGTAAGCGCCGAGCATCATCGTGTCCGGGCTGCCGTCGCCGTCAATCATGCCGAGCTTGTAGTAGCGTATGTCGGCGTAACCACTCGCACAGAGGTCATCGTTGACTGCAATTTCCTCTTCGCGCACCAGATTGATATCCAAGTTGACCGCGCAATTGACGACGATGGTGATCCCGTGGCGCTTGAGCAGATCCATGTCGCGCGCGCCGTCGCTACCGCCGATATAGAGATCGGCGCTGTGCGGTCCGAGCCCCTTTGCGATCAGACTGATTGCGGGGCGCGCGTATACCGGTGCATTCATTGGTGTTTCCTTCTAGGGCGGCGAACGCGTCGTTCGGCCGGTGATCCCGCCACTCGTTGTTTCAGGCCGATTGAAGCGCAGCCGTCATTTCGCGGGCGCTGACCGGAATGCCCGAAGCCTCGCTCACACCAGCGGCGATGGCCGGTGTCGACGCAAGCACCGGCCCTCCCTCCTGAAGGCTGCCGATCTCCATGAAGGGGCACACGACGCCGCCCGCTTCGGCCACGAGCAGGAGTCCGGCGAGACAATCCCATGGGTTCATATGCAATTCCACATAGGCGTCCGAGCGCCCGTCGGCAACATAGGCAAGCGCAAGTGCGCCCGACGCGCCGCGTCTGACATTGGCTCCTTTGGCGAGCATCCGCCGCATGGTTTCGAGGTAGGCCTCGTCCGGCACGCGGCGTGACCATCCCATTTCGATGGAGGCCGCATCGAATGCGACCGTCGACGAGATGCCGATGGGTTTTTCGTTCAATGTCGCTCCAGCCCCCCTTCGACAAAAATAGAGTTCGTCCTGAGCGGGATTATAGATGGCGCCGATCTCTGCCCTGCCCCGCTCCACATAGGTGATCGAGATGCAGAAATGCGGAATCCCGCGCGCAAAATTGGCAGTGCCATCCACCGGGTCGACGACCCACATGCGCTCGGCGATCAAGCCGCCGCCTTCCTCCCCCAGAAATGCATCGCCCGGGAAGTGTGTCGCAATCGCCTGACGGATGTGAGCCTCGGACGCAGCATCGGTCTCGGTCAGAAAGTCCTGAGGGCCCTTCAACGAGAAGCCGCGCCTGAAACTCTCCTTGAAACCGGCGAGCACCAGCTCGCCGGCGGAGCGAATGACGTCCCGACATAACGACGCTCGCCCTGCGAGATCATTCGAATAGCGCGGATTTTGAACGTTCATCAGTGGGACTCCATTGCACACGCGTGCACATTTGCACGCGTGTGCACGGCGCGCAAGCAGAATCTGCGCCGCCGCCTCGTCGTCTCTACGGCCGCATGGGGCGCTTAGTACCGGTTCGCGTCGCGAGCACGTTACGGATCGCAAAACTCGAATGTATTCGCGAAACACCGGGAAGAGCCGAGAGGATTTCCTTGTGAATGCGCTCGAACTCACCGGCATTGGCGACTTCGACGCGCAATAGATAATCCGATCCGCCCGTCATCAGGAAACACTCCTTTATTTCGGGGTGCCTGCGTATCGCAGCCTCGAAGCGGTCGAGGTAATCCTCCGTCTGACGATCGAGCGTGATGTTGATGATCACGGCGATGGTGGCCTCGACGTTCGATGTGTCTACCAGCGCAGTATAGCCGCGGATAACTCCGGCCTGCTCCATCAGTTTTATGCGCCTGAGGCAGGCCGATGGCGAAAGGCCGACTTCGGCGGCAAGGCTCGCGTTGCTGCGCCGGGCATCGAGACGAAGCAGGCGAAGAATGTTGCGGTCTATCGCATCAAGTGCGGCCATTGCAGATTATTCCAATTTATCATCGTTTCTTTTAATGATCATGATTTTACGCAACGATCAATCATTCTTTCCTTGGCAATTTCACGATCGTTTCACTAATCTCCCGCCAACACGGGGGAGGCTGGAATGGACGGGGCAATACAGGCAAGAAGGCAAGGTACGGCGACCGCCACGGGCGGCGCATCGGGCTACCTGGCCATCGATCTAGGGGCCATTGCTCGCAACTATGAAAAGCTGGCGGCTGAGGTAGCGCCTGCGCGCGCAGCCGCAGTCGTCAAGGCGGATGCCTATGGGCTCGGCGCCAACCGGGTCGCCGCCAGGCTTTACGAACATGGTTGCCGTCACTTCTTCGTCGCCCAATTTGTTGAAGCCCTGCGCCTGCAGCCAAGTCTCGCCGCGGACGCGACCGTCTACGTGTTGAACGGTCTCCAGCCCGGCAATGAAACGGACTGCGCCGAGCATCGCATCGTGCCGGTCATCAATTCGCTGGAGCAGTTGCAGCGCTGGAACGAGACTGCGAAGACGCTCGGCCGCAAGCTGCCGGCGGCTCTGCAATTCGATACCGGCATGTCGCGCCTCGGCGTTCCACCGGCAGAACGCGCCGCCGTTGCCAGCCTGCTGACAGCAAGCGGTAGCATTGATGTCCAGTTCATCATGAGCCACCTCGCCTCGGCCGACGAGGCCGAGAGCGAGCAGAACGGAAGTCAGCTAGCCGAGATGAACCGCATCACGGCTGAATTCCCCGAGTTCGACCTGTGCTTCGCAAATTCGGGCGGCATCTTCCTCGGCAGACCCTATCATGGTGTACTTGCCCGCCCCGGCATCGCACTCTACGGCGGCGCGCCGACCGCCAACCAGCCCAATCCGATGGAACCCGTCCTGCGCCTCGATGTGGCTGTCGTGCAGACCCGCACCGTGCCTGCCGGCGCGCGCGTCGGCTACAGCGGCACCCATATTGCCACGGGAGAAACCCGCCTTGCCACCATTGCCGCCGGCTATGCCGATGGCCTGCCGCGCAGCCTGAGCGGCCGGGGCGCGGTCTATTGCGACGGCATTCGCCTGCCGATCGTCGGCCGCGTTTCGATGGACAGCATCACCATCGACATCTCCGCTTTGCCGGATGGTCGCCTGCATCTTGGCAGCCTTGTGGAAGTGCTCGGCTCCAATCAGGCGCTTGAAGACATTGCGCGCGACGCCGGTACCATATCCTACGAAATCCTGACCGGCCTCGGCCAGCGCTACGAGCGGCAATACCGCTGACCCCTTCTCTTCTCCCGTGAGGACATCATGAAAGTTATCGTTCTCGGCGCCGGCATCATCGGCGTGACCTCGGCCTACCAGCTTGCCAAGGCAGGACATGAGGTGACGGTCATCGACCGTCAGCCCGGCCCCGCCTTGGAGACGAGCTTTGCCAATGCCGGCGAAGTCTCTTTCGGCTACTGCTCACCCTGGGCCGCGCCCGGCATTCCGATGAAGGCGATGAAGTGGCTGTTCATGGAGCATGCACCTCTGATCCTGCGCCCGAAGGTCGACACCGCCATGCTGTCGTGGATGGTGAGGATGCTCTCCAACTGCACGTCCAAGCGCTACGCCATCAACAAGAGCCGCATGTTGCGCCTCGCCGACTACAGCCGCATCTCACTCGCCACACTGCGCACAGAGACCGGCATCGCCTATGACGAGCGGATGCAGGGCACGCTGCAATTGTTCCGCACACAGCAGCAGCTCGATGCGTCCGGAAAAGACGTCAAGGCGCTCGCCGCGGACGGCATTCCCTACGAGGTGCTGGACCGCGACGGCTGCATCCGGGTCGAGCCGGCGCTGAAGCACGTGCGCGAAAAGATCGTCGGCGGCCTGCTGACACCGAAGGACGAGACCGGCGACTGCTTCAAGTTCAGCAACGCACTTGCGAAAAAGGCCGAAGACCTCGGCGTGCGCTTCAACTACGGCAGTATCATCCGCGGCCTCGACGTCGAAGGCGGCCGTGTGCGCGGCGTCGTCACCGCGCACGGAACGCTGCAGGCCGACGCCGTGGTCGTGGCGCTCGGCAGCTTTTCGCCGCTGCTCGTCAGGCCACACGGCATCCGTCTGCCGGTCTATCCGGTCAAGGGCTATTCGCTGACGATCCCGATCACCGACGCGTCGCGCGCGCCGGAATCGACTGTGATGGACGAGACCTTCAAGATCGCCATCACAAGGCTCGGCGATCGCATCCGCGTCGGCGGCATGGCCGAAATCTCCGGCTATACCAACGATCTCGGCGAGCCCCGCCGCCTCACACTGCAGCATTCTGTCACCGACCTCTTCCCTGGCGGCGATGTATCGAGGGCCAGCTTCTGGTCGGGCCTTCGCCCGATGACGCCGGATGGCACGCCGGTCATCGGTGCGACGAGGGTCGTGGGCCTCTATCTCAACACCGGTCACGGTACGCTCGGCTGGACGATGAGCTCCGGTTCGGCCCGAGTGATCGCCGATCTCGTCAGCGGCCGCAAGCCTGAGATCGACGCAACCGATCTCGCAGTAGCTCGCTACGCTTAGGCCGGCTCCGTACAACCACTTTCAAGGAAACAGATCATGATCCAGGAAATCCACACGAATGACGCGCCAGGCGCCGTTGGTCCCTTCTCGCAGGCGATCAAGGTCGGCAATCTGCTGTTCGTCTCCGGCCAGCTGCCGATCGATCCAGCAACCGGCGAATTCAACTCGGATGACGCGATCGCGCAGGCCGATCAGTGCCTCAAGAACCTTGCAGCCATTGCAGCCGCCGCCGGCACGAGCCTCGCCAACACCGTCAAGACGACGGTCCTTTTGACCGACCTCGGCAACTTCGCCGAAATCAACAAGGTCTATGCCGGCTTCTTCTCCAAGCCGTTCCCCGCACGCGCCTGCTACGAAGTCCGCGCGCTTCCAAAGGGTGCAAAGGTCGAGATCGAGGCGGTAATCGCGCTCTAAGCGTCGGAGACTTCGCCAAGTGGGCGGCCAACGCCGCCCATCCTCCGTAGCTTAATATCGCACCGGCAGCGTCCATCAGCTTCCGGCGCGTTGTCGTTCCAGCCATTCCGCGATGACCTTGGCNCGCCTCCATGGGAACCATGTGTCCGGTGTGTTCGATAATTTCGAAGCCTGAGCCGGCGATGCCCTGGTGAAGCTCAAGCGCTTCGGTTCGAGACCTCAATCGGTCCCGTTCCCCCGCGATGACGAGGGTTGGACACTGGATCGTTTTCAGATCATCCCGTTCGTCTCGCCGGTCGATCAGCGACTGCCGGCGAAACACTTCACCTCCCAACCGCTGCCCTGCCGCCTGGATGCGTTCGATAATGTCTGCCCGCTCGGCATTGTCAGGATGCAGCGACGAGATTACGGCCGTCCGGCTCAGCCCCTTGAACACGGCACTGCCTGTCTGCCCGGCGATTGCTTTCTTCCGCTGAAGCTCGACATCGCTGTCACCACGTGGGGACGTTGCGATGAGGACGAGCGCGGTTACCCGGTCGGCAGCTTGCCGGACGATTTCCCGAGCCACGTAGCCGCCCATGGAGAAGCCGACCAGCACGAATTTGGACGGCGCTTGCGCTAGGCCGCGGGCGGCCATAGCCGGTATGGAACTGTCCTGCGAAAGATCGGCGTATGTGGTAGGGCCATATTCGCCTAACGCCGGAGCCACGTCACGCCAAAGATCGGCGTCGAGCATGAAACCCGGAACCAGAAGCATCGCCATTTCTCACTACCTCGTCGCGCAAGTCGAGTGACGGTATCGGAAGAAAGAAGACAAGTCGTCAAGGAAAGTCCTCGCTTCGAGCCAAAAGCCGAGTTCAGTTCCGGCTCCCTCACGGTCAGTTGTTCCGGCCACCTGACCTGGTCGCAGCTCCGGTATGAAAGCCCCGACATGCTGGCGCGAATTCTGCAGGTGAACATCGCCTGGCTTCTAGATGGGCAAGGCAGAGGGCCTGCCGAGGCGAGATAAAGCTCAACGGGAAAACGTAGGAACGCCCTCCTGAAACGGTCCGGACGCCCCCCAACGCGAACCGAGATAGACGGGAAACGGCGGGCTGCATTCGCAGCCGGCCGTCGTTTCGCGAAGCTCAGTCTCGTCCGGCAGCCGACTGATCCATCCGCATCTGGCGCAGCATGTTCCGCCCGGCGATGAGCATCTCAAACAGGAACGCCACGAGCGAGACGATGAGCGAGACGATCGCACCGCCGAAGAACCAGAAGAGGTTCTCCTCGCGGAAGCCGAACGCGAGCGCGCCGGCAAGCAGGTTAAGGATCGCGCAGCCAGTACAGATCGCAGCCAAGGTCCCCAAGGCGACCGCTATCTCCAGGGCAAACGTCCGCCGGCGCAGATAGTCCAGTTGTATGCGACGCGCCTCATCGTCCCCATCCTTTTCCCCCACCTCGTTAACCCGATCTGAGACCCTGCCGAGACGTGTCGCATAGACATTGACAAAACCGGCTGTACCGGCGAGCAGGAAGACAGGCGCCAGGGACGTCTGGATGATCGAGGCCAAGTCGTTGACGATTGCTGGTGGCTCCATGAGTACTCTTAATAAATTCGCCTTGATGTGAGTAGCGTCCGATCAACCTACAGCCGCAAAATAGACAATTTTCCGGCGGCAGCCCGGACGACTTTCTGCAACTCCTTACCGAGAGCCGTCCGCTTGATCGCATAGCATCAGATCAATGCGTGAAGCGAGATCGACCCCGGATATGAAGTCCGTGAATTCTCGTTGAAAAGATATCCTCGGCAGGCTCGTCATTTCATTTGGTGCAATGACGAGCGAAACGGATGCTCTTGATGAGCGCCGCGTGAGCGCTAAGGCAGGCCAAGAGGATCAGAACGAACAAGGCGAACGCCACAGACGAGCCGTCGACGAGTGACCAGCCAACTGGCGGAAGTTGCGAAAACGAAACACTGGCGAGCCCGGCGCTGTTTTGCGATATCTGAAGTACAGCGAGCCCGGAGGCGATGAGCGCCGCGTGCGCATGAATGAAGCGAAGCTGAAGATTTCGCTCCGGCCGAACCGCGAGATAACCGCCAACGGCGGCGGCGACAATAAGCGTAAAGGTCACGCCCCAAAAGACCATGTCGGAAGCGGTCACGAGCGTCAGTATAAGCGTGCGCGTCGTCGGCAACATGGTCGTGTACAAAGCCCAGGCGAGCGGGCTGGACGGAGTGTTGCCAAGCAGCGCGACACTCAGAAGCGAGATGGTTGCGAGCAAGCAGGCTCCGCAGGGCCCAAGTCGAATGATTGTCAGCGCTAACGCTCGCATGGCTCCGTTCCTTCATGCCCGTCCACCCGATGTGGGATGTGTGAGACATAAAATATAAGATGATGCTTAATTGAAGCTTACGGGATTGCAGCCTGGATTCGGAATATCTCGCGGTTTCACGGGGACGCCCTCATCAAAGTCTGTCGGCTCCAACCCCTTGATTTGCGGGGCTGAAAGGCGAAATTACGGAGGCAGATGCGGCCGGCCAGCCGGCATGTGTCTCTTTATTGCGACTCTCAGTTTCAATTCTATCTTTATTAGTTATTTTTCTGGAAGATTTCCGGTGAGCTCATTTCTAGGCGAGGCTAGGATGCCCGCAATCGGGGGAATGTAATGGAAATGTCTCGGAGCAAAATAGGCCGCGTTACGCTGCTCGCGGGGGCGCTGTTGCTAGGCGGGTGCCAATCGGATGCACTCGACGATGTCGCTGCCTTCGGCGATAGCGCGAAAACGCTCAACGATGATTCGGCGGTCGCCTTCTACAAGGACGATGAGCTGGTGACCACGGGCAAGCTCCAGTTCCAGGAGAAGAACTACGGAAAGTCCTACGCGATCTACAAGCGGGCGGTTGAGGTCTTTCCGCGAGATCCTGCGGCATGGCTGGGCTTTGCGGCCTCGTCCGACATGGTTGGTCGCTTTGATACGTCGGATCGTGCCTATGCGCAGCTTTCCAAGATGATCGGTGGTACAGCCGTCTACTACAACAATATCGGCTATTCCCATCTGCTGCGCGGTGACCTGCCCGGGGCTCGAACCTACTTCCTGAAAGCATATGAGATTGACCCTTCGAACGAGACCACGGCGAGGAACCTCGAACTGTTGAAGAACAGCGTCAAATACGCCCAACGGTAAGGACCTGACGCCACCGACTCAGGTCCGCCAGGCGCCAAAGCGCTTGGGTGAGTTCCCTCATGCGGTTTTGTTTCACGCTGAACGAGGTGGTGGTATCGCTGGCGCATGCGAAGTGCGCCGAGCCAACACGACAGCTATTGCCTCGGCGGCTTCGGTTTAAAGAATTTGCGGGGCGAGAATCGATTTCAACGTGGCTTTGCCCTACCGGACCTTTCGCAAAACTAGCTTCCCATCCGCTGAGACGGACCGTTCATAGCGCGGCAAGTTAGCGACGGAACCGCCCTGAGGATCGGCTGCGGCCAAGACATCGTCGACGGCGGTTTCCGGAGAGGAGGCCGAATAGGATGATGGCGCCAGCCGCTGTGTTACTTCCTTCCCAGGCGCACTGATGATCATGCTGCCGCCGCTGGAGGTAAAGATACTCGGGCTCATGCGGTCATCGAGATCGGCGACATCTTTTTGCAGGTCCTCGACAGTCTTGCGAACGGCCGCTATATCGTCGGCCTTGGCGCCGTTTGCGATGTTCACGGCCTGCTTGCTGATCTGCTGCTTCAAGCCGTCGATCGAACGCTTGAGGGCAGAAAGGGTCTCCCGGCTTTCTCGCACATCTGCGGCGTTCTTGGCTGTGTAGAGCAAGATGCCGGCGTTGAGCGGCAGCAGCATGAGTGCCAGCGCGATGATCGACATGTTCCTCGAACGGCCTAGCTCCTTCGCGGCGTGCTCGTTGCGCCGCAGCTTGGCGTCCGGCTCGCTCTCGATATCGACATTCGAAATATGAGTCATCGAATTCCTCCGTCACGAAGCTGAGCTGCAGCCCTGACTTTCCGTGTCCCCGAAACCCCGAATGATCCCCCGGGATCACGCTCACTCAAGACATCCCTCGCTATCGCGCCGATGGCTGGTCTGCAACAGTATTTCGTACATTCCTTAACGACATGCTCGCCCGGTTCAGTTCCCGCCTCAGTCCAGTGTGAACACCCCTCCCCAAGCCCGATCCAGCATCTCCAGCGACGCGACCTTCGGCAGGTCGTTGAAATCGCAATAGGAGGAGATGAAATCCAGGAGGTATTTGGGATGGTAACAAGACGCTAGCGTATCTCCCTTGTATTTTCGATCGTAGAACAGGCGCAAATCATCGCTCAACAAATTTACCGCGACCTCGCGCGCGTAGGACTCGAAGATGCGGATATATTCATCTCGCGAAGGGTTATTCACATATATCTTATATTTGAGGCGCCGGAGGCCGGCTTCATCGGAGAGTTCCCGCGGCGCAATGTTGGTCGAAAAGACGACGAGCTCATCGAACGGCACTTTGAACTTCTTGCCGGTATGCAGTGTCAGGAAATCATAGCCGCGCTCGAGCGGTACGATCCAGCGGTTGATCAGCGCCTGCGGCCGATCCTGCTGGCGACCGAAATCATCGATGATGAAGACGCCACCCGATGCCTTCAGATGCACCGGCGCTTCGTAGACATTGGACCCCGGGTTGTAGGTCAGGTCGAGCAGATCCAGGGTGAGCTCGCCACCGGTTTTGATGACCGGTCGCCGGCATTCCACCCACCGCTGATCGGCCTTCGGATGCGGCCTAACCGCGGGCTCGCGCACAGGCTGGTGCGTCGCTTCATCATAGAAACTGATGACATAGCCGCCGACCTCGATGGCGTAGGGCACCCAGATCGTCTGGAGGAAAAGCTCCGAGGTTCGCTCGGCAATGCTGGTCTTGCCATTTCCCGGGGGGCCATAGAGCAGGATGGAACGGCCCGAATTGACGGCAGGCCCAAGTTTCTCGACCAGCGCCGGCGACAGCACCAACCCTTCCAGACTCCGAATTAGCCGCTCGCAGGTGACGCGTTCGTGGTGAATCGACTGCAAGCCGATCTGGCGGCAGAAGACATCGAGAGACACGGGAGCAGGGCCGACATATCCCGACTGCCGCGCCGCCGTCTGCGCGTAGTCCAAGCCCTTCATCGAAAGCGCATAGCGGATGTCGGACTTGATGTCCTCTCCCGCAAGCCCTCTCGCTTCGAGATAGGACAGCTTCACCAATTCCTTGATGAGGAGGTTTGCCAGTACTTTCGACAGCTTCATCCGTTCGGCTAGGTGCGAAGCTGTAACGGTATCCTGTTCGGTCGCACATTTGGCAGCGAGCCGCAACAGGAACGACAACTCAAGCCCGGTCTCTTCAAGACTCAGCGGTATTACCGGCATGCGCGGGTCAAGCGCGACGGCGAAGTCTTCACGATCCTGACTGGGCGAATATTGCATTTGGACCTCGCTCTTGCCTATCCGCCGACCTTCAAACCACTGAGAAGACTGACGACACGAATGACGATGGGGACGAGCACGATGATGAGGCTGACAGGAAACAGGAAGGCGCCGAGCGGCAGCAGCATCTTGATCGGCAGGGCGTTGGCCTTCTCCTCGGCCCGCACCATTCGCAGATCGCGCATTTCCTTGCTGTAGACGCGCAATGTCTGCGTCACACTCGTTCCGAGTTCCTCCGACTGACGGAAGAGCACGGCGAGCGCGCGTGCTTCGTCGATCCTCAAGCGCGTCGCAAGATTGGCCAGGGCCTCGCGCAAGCGGCGACCACCACGCACCTCCAGCATCATGATCGAAAGATGCAGGCCGAAATCCTGTCGCTTCTGGACGAACTCGCGCGCGACACGGTTCGCCGCCGCCTCGATGCTCATGCCCGCATCAAGGCAAACGATCAGCATGTCCATGAAATCGGGGAAGAGCCGCCTATATTCCCGCTCCTTGGCGTCGCCACGGCGGTCGATGTAGATATTGACCAGCACAAAGGTGATGCCTGCAACAATCATTGCGACGAGAAGGATCGCAAGCCTGGACATCTCCGGGACGAACCGGTCCAGGGCCCAGACCGCCGCGACCATGGCCGCGCCGCAAGCAAGCGCGCGCACGACTTGGAACACAGTGACCGCGGGGGCTCCGAAATATCCGGCCCGGATCAGCCGGTTCTGGATGGAATTGGCATTTTGGTCGCGCCGGGTGATTTCGAAATAGCGGCGGATCAAGCGGTTTTCCGCCTCGCCGAGGTCGACAAGGGTGCTATCGCCGAGCTGGAGGTCGTCGCCGCTCGTCTTCGCCGTCGTTTCCGACAGCCGGATACCGACCTCGCGTCGCCGGAAGACAAGCTCGGAAGCGACACCGGAGAATATCAGCACCGCGAAGAAGACGACGAGGTAGATTCCATATTCACCCATCATCGCGGCCTCAGTATTCGAAGTTGACCATCTTGTAGAGAATGACGTTTCCGACCGCCATGATGGCGAGAAGCACGGCGACGATCGTCGCGCCGTGGCCGCTCGCCCAAACAGCATCGAAGTATGTCGGCGAGAGTGCCTTGATCATCGCATAGAGCATGAACGGATAGACCGACATGAAAATCGCGGTGATCCGCCCTTCCGACGAAATTGCTTTGACCTTGGCCTTCAGCATCGTGCGATCTCGCAGGGTCTTTGAGAGATTATGGAGGATTTCGACGAGATTCCCACCCGTGCCCGCCTGGACGCTCAAGGCGATTGCCAGCAGGTTCAGGTCTTCCGCGCCGACGCGGTGGCTGAGATTGACGAGGGCGTCATCCAAGGTGGTGCCATAGGTCAGTTCATCCGTGAGCAGGCCAAATTCCGTTCCGACCGGATCGGGCATTTCGCGCGCTACAAGGGAAATCGCGGCCGGCAGCGGATGACCTGCGGACAGGCTGCGATTGGCAACGTCGAGTGCCTCGGGGAGCTTGAGGGTAAATTTGCGGATCCGGCTGGCCCGTATGCGCCAGACGGCGATGACCGGGATGAGAAGGCAGATTAGCAGGAAGACGGGAATCCGGACCAGGGTGCTCGGAACCAGGAATTGGACGACAAACCAGACCAGCACCGCGCCGGAGATCCCGTAGAGAGCAAAACGCTGCGCGTCGAACTTGATGCCTGACTGTGTATAGAACTGCCGGATGCGCTGAACCGGCGGCAAGGATCGCCAATCTTCGTCGGCGCCGCGCTCCTTCAGCATCGCTCGGTAAGTCTTGAGGTGGTCCTCGCTCGCATTGAGCAGGCCTAGTCGATGATTGACGGCGCGCTTGCGTTCGGACTTCCGGAAGTAGCTGCGCAGCAGCGCCTCGACAGAAACCAGCGACGCGATGAAGACCGCGGCGTAGAGAAGCAGCAAGGTCATGGTTCAATCGCCCCCGTCTGCAACGGTTTCCCCGGATCGAAGATCGCCGCAGGGATCACGATCCCGAGCTGCGCGAACTCCTCGACGAAGCGGGGTCGAAGGCCGGTCGCCCGGAATTCGCCGTGAATGCGGCCATTCTCGTCGGTAGCGGTTCGCCTGAACCGCATGATCTCCTGCATCTGCACGACCTCGCCCTCCATGCCGGTGATCTCGGAGATCGAAACCACTTTGCGGCTGCCGTCACTCAGGCGCTGAACCTGAACGATGATCGTGATCGCCGAGGCGATCTGCGAGCGGATGCTGAGCTGCGACATGGGCATGCCCGCCATGCCGACCATCTGCTCGAGCCGGCCGACTGCGTCGCGCGGCGTGTTGGCGTGAATGGTCGTCATCGAGCCTTCGTGGCCGGTGTTCATCGCCTGCAGCATGTCGAACGCCTCTTCGCCACGCACCTCACCGACGATGATGCGATCGGGTCGCATGCGCAGCGCATTCTTTAGGAGTTCGCGCTGGCGCACTTCATTGCGGCCGTCGAGGGTCGGCGGCCTTGTTTCCAGCCGACCGACATGCGGTTGCTGCAGCTGCAATTCGGCCGCGTCTTCGATGGTGATCAGGCGCTCCTTAACCGAGATCTGCGATGACAAGGCGTTGAGCAGGGTCGTCTTGCCCGAGCCGGTGCCGCCGGAGACGACCATCGACACCCTACCCTTGACGGCGGCGCTCAGGAGGATCCGCATCGCGTTCGCCATCGCGCCATTCTCGACCAGACGCTCCAAAGTCAGCGGCTTGCGCGTGAACTTGCGGATCGAGACGAGCGGTCCGTCGACCGAGATCGGCCTGATGGCGACGTTGACACGCGATCCATCCTTCAAGCGCGCATCGACCAGCGGCGTCGATTCGTCCACTCGGCGCCCGACAGCGGAGACGATCTTGTTGATCACCCGCAGCAGGTGGTCTTCATCCTTGAAACGCACCGCCGTGCTTTCGAGCTTGCCACGCCGTTCGACATAGACGCTGTTGTAACCGTTGATCAGGATATCGGCAATCGAGTCATCGGCAAGCAGCGGCTCGATCGGCCCGAGCCCTAGCATCTCGTCGGTGATATCGCGGATCAGGTCGTTGATTTCCTTGGCATTTAGGGGGAAATTGTTGCGCCGGATATAGTCCTTGACCAGTGGCCTGATCTCGGTAGCGATCTCCTCGTCGTCCATCGTGTCGAGAATGCCGAGGTTGATGCGATCGAGGAGGTAGCGGTGCAGACTGACCCGCTCCGCAACCATGTCGAGCCCGAGCGACTCTTCCAATCTGGCACTTGCCGCGGCGCCGGCAGCCTCCGGATCGGAAATGACGGCAGCTTCGGCCGCTGACATCGGAGAGGGTTCCGCGGCTTCCCTGAGGTCCCCGCCATCCGGCTGTCGCTGCTTGTAGAAACGTCCAATGAACCCGGTTGCCATTGCTTCCTACCCTGTTCCACTATTTGACGATCACCGTTGCTCCGACCTTCACCCGCTCGTAAAGATCGATGATGTCGGCATTGCTCATACGAAAACAGCCCGAGGACGCGAACTGCCCGACGGTCGACTGCTCGTTCGTCCCATGAATGCGATAGAGCGTGTCTGCGCTCCCCCGGTAGAGATAGATGCCGCGGGCGCCGAGCGGGTTGAACGGACCAGGAGGCACCAGTTCCGGCAGTTCCGGTGCGCGCGCCTTCATCTCGGCCGGCGGCCGCCAATCGGGCCATTCGGTTTTTCGCCCCACCTTCACGACGCCGCTCCAGCGGAAACCGTCGCGGCCGACGCCGATCCGATAGCGGATCGCACGCTTGCCGGAGAGAACGAGATCGAGCGTCCGCTCCTGACTGCCGACGACGATCGTGCCGGTCGGATACTTTTTCTCGATCATTACGACCGTGCTCGTTTTCGGCCCGAGACTACGTGGCACGGTCCCGCCCGCCAATGTCGCGGCTGGCGTGAGCGCCAGCCCACTCAAGAGCAGGACGGCCAGCGTCCACCGACCACGCCCGGATCCAGTGCCGCTTCGGTCCATCGATCCACTGCTGCCGTGGAGGAGTGCCGTCATCTCACGAGTGCTCCCAGCTTGCCGACGGCACCGCAAAAGGGCGAGCGCGAGTTGACCTCGTTGGGCAGAACGCCGCGGTTCACCGCCTCGCTGAGCGTGTCCCAGTCATAGGGGATGATGTGCGCATGCGTATCCTTGAACACCTTGTCCACCTGCTCGCGGCGCACCCCAAGGCTGAAGAGCTTGGTATGATACTTATTGATGACGATCTGGATCGAATCCGCGCTGCCCCGCAACCGTACGAGATCGAGGTAAAGGTCTTTGGCTTGATGGAGCGCCGGGATCGTCATCTCCGTGACGATGGAAACGCTGTTGACCGACCCCAGCACATCGCTCTTCCAGGGGGTTTCGTAATAGGGCATGTCGATCACCAGGTGATCGCTCTCGAAGGCGGCGACATCCAGCATGCGCAGCACGAGTTCGGCACCTTTGGGTTCGAGCAGCACCGACGGCTGCTTGAACGAGAGCAGCGTGAAGCCACCCGGGTGATGCTTGCGCACCAGATCGATGAATTCGAGATCGACACGCGCCGGATTGGCGATGACGGTCTTCAGATCGTAGTCGTTGAGAAGGTTGAGGTAGTAGCCGAGCGATCCGGACGAGAAATCAAGATCGAACAGGCCAACACGCGGCGTAACGCCTTTTATCGGCTGCGCCAAGAGATGGGCAAACGACGAGGAAATGACGCTCGCGCCGGCACCGCCCACGGCAGCAACGATGGCATGAACCCGGCTCTCGTTGCCGCCGACGCCTGGCGCATGGGTCGAGATCATCTCGATCAGTGCACGGCGCTCAAGCGGCTTCTTTAGCCAGTCGTCACCGTTCAGCCGAAAGAGCGGCCGCATCAGCTCATCGGACAGAACCTCGGAAACGATCACCATCGGAATATTGCGATGGCTGGCTCGAAACGCAAAAATCTCCGGGTGGCAGAGCATGTCGCCGCAGTCGACGTCGAGCACGATCAGGTTGAACTGCGTCGGATCGAGCTTTCCCGCCTCGCCAAGCGCGCTCAGCGCCATGTGGCGCACCTCGTAACGCGACAGCGAGCCAAAGGTGTCGAGCATAAGGCTTGCCGCCGCCGCATCGTCGGAGAGAACGAGGATCTTGGTCGTCGTTGCAAAGTTCATATGTGCGGTCATCTCGCTCCCCAGCGCAATATTGCAGGGTTCAGCAGCTTGAACATGTTTCGAGGTCTTCCGTTGTCAGCGTCACCGGATGGGCAGGGACTTCGATCTGATCCAGTCCCAGGAGGCCGCCAAGAAGCGGCAGGTCGAAGGTAACGTCGCGCACTTCCAGCCGCATGGTGAGAACCGGCCCGTTCGGCCGTCCCCAGTAGCCAAGGCCGGATCGCTGATAGGTCACCACGAGGTTTGCGGGCTGGATGCGCCAATTGAGGTCGCAGATGCCCGGGTTCGGGTCCCCCGTCACACCACATTGGCCGTCACTTCCCATGACGACCCGGCTCAACTCATCGCTGCAATTGGCGAGAGCCGGCCCGCAGGTGGACGATATCGCGGCATCGTTCGGCGTCGCGTCGCCATTGTCCAGGGGATCGTCCGCATCGGTCGGAAAGACGTCGGCAAAGTCCTCAGTAAGGGGATCGGATACTGCTGCCAGTCGAGCGCCAAATTGCAGCGCCTTGACCGTCTGGTTCCACTGCGACATGGCGTAGCCGAACTCGACGAAAGCCGAAATCGCCAAGAGCACAAGCGGCAGTGTTATCAGCCCTTCGGTGAGCGTTACACCACGCTGGTCCTGCCAGAAGGTGACGTGGGGCCGACGATCTACCATCCGATGTACCTCTGTTCGTGAGAGGAAGTGATCGTAATTGCATCGAGCCCGAGCCAGGAAAAGACCGGTGAACTCTGGTAGACATGTGAGGTCTGCACCGTGATCGTGCCATCGGCATCGACGGGAACGATCGTGATGTCTGCAAGATCAGGCCCCCAACCGGTGACGCGCAAGGCAGCGCCGTCCGCGGGGCTCTGCGTTCCATAGAAGGCGATTAGCTTGGCGGTCGTCTCATTGCATGTCGGGTCGTAAGTTCCCGAATCCGGCCGGCATCGGGCGAGATAGCGCCCCGCATCCCTGAGACCGGCATCGATCTGCATTCGCTCCCAGAAGATATTGCCGAATTCGAGAATACCGGCGGCAAATATCGTGATGAAGGGCACTGCGACCAACGCTTCGGTCAGCACTGCTCCGTCATCGCTCGACCACAGGCCGAAACGGCGATCACGTATCCAGTTTCGCAGAGCCCTGATCATCGGACCAGCTCCGCTTCTTCCCGCAGGAACTCGGCCAGCGTCCCGCGCCCGCCTTTGCCGGTGATGTCGATCATCTCTAGCGAAAGATAGCGTTCGCTCCCCGACTTGACCGCCGGCTTCGTCAGGAACATACGGGCGAAGGCAACCGCTCGGGTATCGGAACGTCCCCTCAGGCGACCTTCGTTGTACTCGTGTTTGCAATTGACAATGGCGGAAAAGATCTCGCGGCGGTCGCCATATTCGTCCGCGGTATAGTCCGAAAGCGACGGCCCCGTGTAACACTGGCCACCCGTCCCGGGCGTTCCGGTTTCACCATTCTTGGAGGGGTCACTTATGAGCGTGGCATTGTCAAGTTCATAGCGATAAACGTCGTAAGCGGAGGGCTGCGACGGCGCACCGGCCGGCGACGGGTAGCTCGAATAGTTGCTGAGGATCGTGTCGACGGAAGGCGTCGTACCCGGTTCCCCCTGGAGGTGGGCGACGCTCCAATAGGTGGCATAGTTCCAATTGTTGCCGGTACTGATCTTGCCGCCGGCGAGGGTGGTCATCGACGCCCCGTACCCTAGGGGAACGGCCTTGGTTGGATCCCCGACCGTGCTTCCGGCCATCACCGGATCATAGTCGCCGCAGGAGTTGTCCTTCCTTGCCGCACGCACGTTCTGGGCCGGACGGTAACGACCGTCGTTGCGCGAGTTTTTGAACGAGCCCGAATATTGGTCAAAGCGCGTGTTCAGGCCGGCTTCGACAGGGCCGGCATTGGCGCCCGTCTTGGTTTCCAGCTCGTCCTGCTTGTAGCACACCCCCGGTGAGCCCGTCGCCAGCGCCTCGGCAAGCACATTCGCGCCATTCCCATAGGTCGACAGAAACCCGAAATTGCCCGGACCGGGAGAACTCGACGAGGTGCTATGAAGCTCGATCTGCGCCCCATACAGCGCGCCGTTGGCAAAGTTCGTGTGCAGCGCCTCGGCCGCATCTGCGTCATTGTTACCCGCCGGGTTTTCATACGGATTGCAGATATAGATCGGCGTGACGTCGCAGGCGCTGACCCGGTAGGCTGCAACCGCATCTGCGGAAACATTGATCGTATCGCGGTTGAGGCCGACTGGCAGCGGGAAGATCGTCTGCATTGCCTGGTCCTTGGCCGTAACCCAGGCATAGCCTGCCTCGCTTGGGTCATCTGCCCACATCTCCTCGGTGATAGGGTCATCGTCATCGCCCGCGAAGGTTCCGTCGCCTGGAATGCCCTTCAGGAACCGTACCGTCACTGTGCTCGAGTCGTCATCTGCGGCGTCGTAGGAGACGGTGATATATGTCCCGAGCGACATGCCTTCACCGCCCTCGCCGAAGGCCGCAGTGTTGGCAAGCTTTTCGATCGCAGCCTCAGCGCGCGTGATCGCATCGTCGCGACCATCTAGCTCGCGGGCCCCCGCCAGCGCCATGGCATCGACCGCATTCTGAAGATCAGTGTGGAGATTGGCGCTGCGTCCGACGTCGATGACGATGAGGGAGAAGCCAAGCAACAGAGGCATGGCAATAAGCGTCAACGCGATGACGTAGCCTCGATGGTCGTCCCAAAACCGTTTGAATGCCCTGTTCAACATTGGCATGCCTCTCCGATCGCGGCGGCTTACCGTCGTGTCGCGTTGTTTTTATTGCATTCCTTTCCGGCACTGCTGCCGCATCGAATTCCGCCTGCCCCCGTCAGTTGCCGGAGGCAGCTCCGTTGCCGCCCGTCTGGGCGGGCGCTGGGATGATAATCGCTGGTGCCCCGCCGCCCCCACCTTGGTAGCCACGGATGACCCTGCTCACCACCTTGCCATCGGTCGAGATGTGCGTGTTTTGTGCGACACGCGGGAATGGATCCTGGGTGTGGATACCCTTGTTGGCCTCCGCCGCGTTTCCAAGCCCGAAGGTGATCGAGTCCCGATGGTTCAGGTAGTCGGCGCAGCCGGAAACGGGGCTCGCCACCGCCAGAATCAGGAGTGCACGCTTACTTCTTTGCAACAGCAAGGACGCCTCCCGTATCGAGATCAAGCCTGTGGCCATAAGGCCCGGTGACGCCCTCGCCATTGCGGAAACGGCGCAGCATGTCCTTGTCCACTTCCAGTACGCCAAGCGCAAAAAGCTCGACGTCATTGGATGAACGCGTCTGGTCGAGCGGACTATAGAGCGCCTCGCCGGGTGCCGCCGGCCGCACGATATGCGGGGTTACGACGATCACGAGATCGGACTCCCGTTTCAGGAAGCTCGTCGAGCGGAAAAGCGCCCCGATTACCGGCAACTGCCCCAAACCCGGGAGCTGCTGAATATCCTTGGAGTTGATCGATTGCAGCAGGCCGGCCATGGCGAAACTCTGACCATCGCGCAGTGCCACGGTTGTCTTGGCCGCGCGCGAGATGAAGCCGGGATTGCCGTTGACGTTGATGGAGGTATCGATTTCCGAGACTTCCGGCTCGACCTTCAAGCTGATCAGCCCGCCATCGAGCACCACCGGCGTAAAGGTCAGCCGCACACCGAAGGGGCGGTAGTCGGTCTCCGTTGCAACGGTCGCACCGTTGGCCACCGTCGTCTGAATCGGCACTTCACCACCGGCATGGAAGCTGGCTGTCTCGCCGCTCATGGCAATCAGGTTTGGCTGTGCGAGGCGTCGAACCAGACCCTTTTGTTCGAGGGCGTTGATGACGACATCGATCTGGCCGCCGGAGATCTCGAGAACCTTGGCAATTAGTTGCCCAAAGGGTTGCATGCCGGTGGCTGCGCCCGCTGCATCTTCGAGGGTTCGAACCAGGGCACCATCCTTCACTCCGATGCCCTGACTGGTCGTGGCCTTGCCGATGCCATTCCTGCCCGCCCCTGCCCAACCGATGCCGAGATCGCGACCGGTCTGGCGCGACGCTTCGATCACCCGAACTTCCAGCATGACCTGCTGAGAGTCGTTGACGCGCAACTGATTGAGAACCGGCTGCTCCGAATAGGACTGGGCGATTTCGAGCACCCGTTGTAACTCCGTGGCATCGCGCACCATGCCGGTCAGGCGGATACGGTCATTCGAGTTGACCACCCGAACCCGCGATCCTGGCGATGCTGCGCGTATGGCGGACGCCACTTCGCTGAAATCACTGGCGACGCGAATGTCGATAACACCAAGAAGCTTCTTGTCATCGCCATAGACAGAGATGTTGGTCGCCCCGGTCTTTTTCCCGCGTATAAAAAGCGACTTGTCGGAGAGTGGCACGACATCAATGAGATCAGCACTTCCGATCACAAGATCTCCGAACGGTTTGCCCGTCGCGATCGTCATTGTGTCGTTCGGTGGCAGCACCACCTGCTGGACCGACCCGCCGAGATTGATGAACTTCTCCTGCGCGTCCGCCGAACCAATAAGATCGGGAGCCCAAAAGCTGCAGGCCGAAACAAGCGCAACGGTGGCCGCCAAGCCCCTGCGTCTTGCCTTGTATTTTATGCTTCCCCTCAACATTTCGGCGTACGCCCCCTCTCCTCGAAGTTGGCCCTACCCAGCCTCAGGGTAGGTTGGATTTCCCGTTACTGGATCTGCCCCACCCGGTATTCTTCCCGTTTGTTCGTGCTCCAGACACCGACGGTCGCCCACTTCGGTTCCGCCGGCAAGACCGGCTCGACATTTCGCTCGACAATTTGCACCTGTTTTTCGCGAAATGGCGTATTCATCTTGCTTTCGACGGAATTGATCCGGCCGCCAAGGTCGTCGCCGACCTTGCGAACCATGCGTTCGATCAGCTCGAATCGCCCGTCGTCGGAAGTTTGCGCGAGTTCGGCGGCGACAGGCCCTCCACCCAGATCCGCCACCGTGATCCGCCGGGTCGATTCGACAGAAGCCGATGCGATATTGCGCAGTGCGAGCGAGAGCGTGCCGATATTGGCACCAAGCGTCAGCCGCTGGGCCTCGTCGGTCGTCACCTCGAAAGTGACGGTTTTCACGATCGAGGGTTCGTCCTTGCGCTCGTCGGCCGTCTGGTCGACGGCGAGCACCTTGACCCCCTGCAACAGGACATCCACCGAGGTCTGCTCATTGCCGCTCTTGGGGTTACGGATTAGACGGGTCAGGAGCACGTCCACCCGATCCGAGGGACGCACGAAACCGGCAACACCGAGTACGTCGTTGACGCGGATCGAAACGGCCTTCATCCCCTCGTCAAGCGCCGCCGACAAAGTGGCGCGCTCGCCGGCGCCGGTAATCTTCGATGACAACACCGGCTCGCCGGGATCGATCGCCTCCATGGCATAGCGCGGCTCTTCCTTGTCGCCGAGGACCGCCTCGATCGCCTGGAAAGAGCCTTCGGGTCTCTCCTCGGAAGGCCAGGGAATGGTTTTCAGGTTCTCCGGGCGCACTCGATCGCCGAAACGCATTGGCTTGGCCGCAACGACAAGCGTCTTTTCGGATGGCTTGGAGCCACCGTTCGCCGCGAGACGCGCTCGCTCGTCAGCAAGATAAGTGCGCGTGGCAAACACCGCAGCAACGGCAAGAACGAGGGCGATTGCAAGGCTAATGATCGCTGAAAAACGCATTGCCGATACTCACACCTGATCGGAATAGAAATATCAATATTACCTAATTTAAAAGAGAGGAGTTAAGAAACTCCTCCCTTTATATATCATAGGCTGTATCAGCCTGCAGCGGGTGCATCGAGCGGCTGGGCAGCGAACCACGTCTGCCAGCTACTCCACGCAGTACCTAGGTCCGTGCCGATCAGAGTGACCGACGCGACTGCTCCGCCGACGAGCAGAGCTAGGAGAATAAGGTATTCAGTCAGCGCTACGCCGTCTTCTTCTTTCACGAAAGCGCGGAATTTTGTCAAAAGTACTTTCATCGAGAATTACCTCCAACACAATATTATCTTTGCGTGACCGCTTATTTCCCCGGCCCTCGCCTGTCATCGAGACCACCTCTCCGACTGACATCATTAATAATCCCTTAATTAATATATCGTCAACTTCTAATACGAAGTGGTGTGGGCCATCTTTGGGTTATGGTTAAAATCAGAACCCCTACTTTTTAAGGGTCAATAGAGAGATTGCTTGCGGAAACATGACATCCGTTAATATTTCTTGAACTTTTCTGTTCCGCGGTTTCTTGCGAAGCCTTTGGATGAGCTACACAATTGCATCTGAAATCACCTATCGCGCAGAACTGGTGAAACATGACCGAACTTATCAATATAATCCCTTTGGTAGCGGCGGCACTCTTTCTCTACTCCGCCTGGAGCGACTTCCAGAGCTGGCGCATTCCGAACGGCGTCGTGCTCGCGCTCGTCTCCGTCTATGCGCTGGGCGCCATGATCCGGCTCACGACAACACGGGACATCGGCGCCGCGCTCTTCTCACTCGACAGCGTCGGTGGCGATATCGGGGCTGGCTTACTGCTATTCACGCTCGGGGTGGCGCTCTGGGGCTTTCGGCTGTTCGGAGCCGGCGACGCCAAACTATTCCTGCCGATTGGCCTCTTCGTCGGATGGCACGGCATGCTCCCCTTCGCCGTTTTCCTATTGATCGGCGGGATATTGACCATGCTGGCATTGAGGCTGCCGACGCCGTTGGCGTTCGCGCACTACGCCGTGATCATGCGTATCGAGGAGATCCGCACCACCCGCAAGATCCCCTACGGCGTCATTATGGTCTTCGCCACACTCGTCACGATGGCCCTAAGTCACCGCTCGGCTTAGACACGCAGCCCGTCATGACCTCTCGAGATGACCCGATCCAGTGTCGTCGCAAACGCAAGCTCACGCCCGCGGCGGCAACTCGCGCAAGAACAGAAGGCACTGCACCAGTTGGGAGGCAGCCTCCTGGGCGAAGACAAGCACATCTTCATTCTTCTCGCGCGCCATGAGATCGAGGTAACAGTCAAGCACGATGCCGCAAAGCACGGCTGGACGTTCGAACGCTGCCGGAGAAAACCCGTCGATATTGGGCTTGCAGGCCACGTGAAGGTCGCTACATCTCGCGAGACGTTCTTTCGCGTCCTTCACAAAGCGGGTTAGTTCCCGCAAATCTGCAAGATCTCCGAGTCCTAGCAGCTGCTGGTGGAGCCGCCGCTCGAGATCTTCAAGCGTGGGGTCGGCACCGGAGGCGGCATCCTGGCGTGCGCGATGAAAGGCCAGCCGCCGCTCGCGCCGCAACGTCGCGACGTGCCCCAATTCCTCGCCGGCCATCCTTTCGGCTGCCTGCCGGATTTCTGACGAGGGGGCTCGCCCGGCAACGTAGCTCCAGAATTCGAAGGCTCGCTCTTCGTTTCTGACCGCGATGGAGAAGGCACGGTAGGCGCTTAGGGCTTCGGCGGGAATCAAATCGGCGCCTTCCTGGTCGAAGAGATCAGGCGGCGACGAAAGCCCGGCCGCGTTTCCGGTGGCTTCAACGCCGCTTGCTTTCGACCAGCCCGTGACCTCAGACAAGTGCGATCGTTCCTCAGCGATCAGGCGCTCGAAGACTGCGACCAGCTCGGGTCGTCCCTCGGCGCTCATCCTGTCTCGTAGCGCCTCATATCCGTCGATTGCCTCCTGCTCCATACGCGCGGCCGTTTGCATCAGGCCCTCCATGGTATCCAGCACGGGCGGTTCTTCGGTCAATTTTGGCATGAAGTCTCTCCGATATTAGTGCCCCATCCTACGGAAACAAAAAAACCGTTGGTTGATCTGGCGCAACGATTACGCCGTCTGTGCCGCTAACTTCCGCCCGAATTCCTGTGCCGAAGATCGCGGCGCGGCACAGGATCGATGTGAGAACAGCCGCTGCGCCAGATGGAATGCGAATGCCGAAGAACGTCCCCATCCGAAAACACGGTCTGGCCGTTTTTCTTGCGTTTTTCATCGCGGCCCTTACCGCTGCGAGCCAAGCTTTCGCCGCCGACGGCCTCTCCGCCTACCTCGCCAAGGTACAGCCGACGGAGCTTTTCGCCGGCGCCGATCGCTTCGGTGACCCCGTCGGCGAACCGGCAATCGTGCCCGTCTACAAGGGTGCCGACATCGCCGGCTACGCCTATCTCAACTCTGATTTCACGAACTCGACCGGCTATTCCGGCAAGCCGATCCATATCGTCGTCGGGATCGACAAGACCGGCGTTGTGCGTGGGCTGAAGCTAGTGGATCACAAGGAGCCGATCGTGCTGATCGGCATACCGGAAGCCCGCGTCGTCGAAGCGCTGAACTCGGTCATTGGCCGAGATCTATCTCGCGTTGCCTCGGGCGCCGAGCGCCCGCCTCAGGTCGACATCGTCAGCGGCGCGACCGTTACCGTCCTGGTAATGGGCGACAGCGTGGTGCGCTCGGCCGTCAAGCTGGTGCGGAGCGGCAGGCTCGGCGACAAGGCCGCAAGGGCGGTTGCCAGCACTGCACCGGTCCGAAAGCTCGATGCTGCGCAACAGGATATCCGCGACTGGCAAACTCTTCTCGGAGACGGTTCGATCCGCAGCCTTCGACTCGACGTTGGTGAGGTGTCGGAGGCTTTCCTTAGGGCCGGTCACAAGGACGCGGCCGACAAGCCCGAAACGACCGAACCCAAGGACCGCTTCATCGATCTCTATCTCGCACCCGTCAGCGTGCCTTCCATCGGCAAGAGCTTGCTTGGCGAAGAGGGCTATGCGCGCCTTGCCAAGCGGCTGAATCCGGGACAGTCGGCCATCCTGGTCGCGGGTGACGGTACCTATTCGTTCAAGGGGTCAGGCTATGTGCGCGGCGGCATCTTCGATCGCATCGAACTGCTGCAGGACGGGCAAGGCTTGCGCTTCCGCGACCGCGACCACACGCGGCTGACACAGATCGCCGCCGAAGGCGCCCCTCGCTTGCGCGAAATCGCCCTCTACATCATTCCCGACAGCTTCACCTTCGACGTCACCGAGCCATGGGAACTGCAGCTCCTGGTCCAGCGCAGCACCGGCGTGCGCGACAAGGCCACCCTGCCCTACGACCTCGGATACACGCTGCCCGAGCATTACATGATCGTCGAAGCAGCTCCTGCTTCGGCGGCAGCCCAGCCTGCCACAGCCCCCGCGCAAACCGCTGCGGAGCCAGGTCCGCTGGATGACGAACAGGCGCCGCTCTGGGTCGGAATCTGGGAAATGAGCCGCATCTCCATCGTCATCACCTTTGCCGGACTGCTGGTTCTGACCGCGATCTTCTTCTTTCAGAACTGGCTCGTCAGCAGGCCGAAACTGTTCGGCTGGGTACGGCGCGGCTACCTGCTTTTCGCCCTGGTCTGGCTTGGCTGGTTTGCCAATGCGCAGCTTTCCGTCGTCAATGTCCTCACGTTCGTGAATTCGCTGATCACCGGTTTTCACTGGGAGTTTTTCCTCTCGGCGCCGTTGATCTTCATTCTCTGGGCGGCAGTGGCGGCGGCTCTGCTGTTTTGGGGGCGCGGTCCGTTCTGCGGCTGGCTCTGCCCGTTTGGCGCATTGCAGGAACTTACGAACGGCATCGCCAGATGGCTGAAGGTGCCCCAGATCAAACTGCCCTGGGGTCTGCATGAGCGCCTCTGGCCGGTGAAATACATCATCTTCCTCGGACTGTTCGGCCTGTCGCTCTATTCGGTGGCACTGGCTGAGACATTTGCCGAGATCGAACCCTTCAAGACGGCGATCATTCTGAAGTTCGCGCGCGAGTGGCCCTTCGTCCTCTTCGCTTTGACGCTGCTGGCCGCGGGGCTCTTCATCGAGCGTTTCTACTGCCGCTATCTCTGCCCGCTCGGTGCAGCGCTCGCCATTCCCGGACGCATCCGCATGTTCGAATGGCTGAAACGCTGGCCCGAATGCGGCTCGCCCTGCCAGCGCTGCGCCAAGGAATGTCCGGTGCAGTCGATCCACCCTGAAGGGCAGATCAACGTCAACGAGTGCATCTACTGCATGCACTGCCAGGAACTCTACCAGGACGACCAACGCTGCCCGCACATGATCCAGGTGCGGCTGAAGCGAGAGAAATTCATGGCGCTTTCCACCCCCGCATCGAGGGGACAGGCGCCGGCAAAAACCGTGGTTACCCACAAGGGCAAGCCGATCGGCGGCAAGGAAGAGGCCACAGGCGAGCCCGCCTGACGCCATCATAAAAGGAGCAAAGACATGTCAGATCCCAATATCCCAACTGCGCTGAGCAGGCGCCAGCTGCTCGGCTCCACCGCCGCGGCGGCTGTCGCGGGTGCTGCGGCCGTCGGCGGCGCGGTTACCATTTCCACCGTCACTGCGGCGCCGGCACTGGCTGCCGGTGGCCAGTCCATTGAAGTGAAGCCCGGCGAACTCGACGAATATTATGTCTTTTTCTCCGGCGGCCACAGCGGTGAAGTCCGCATCCTCGGCCTGCCGTCGATGCGCGAGTTGATGCGAATTCCCGTCTTTAACCGCGACAGCGCAACCGGCTGGGGCCAGACGAACGAAAGCCGCAAGATCCTGACCGAAGGTCTGCTGCCGGAGACCAAGGAATATTTGAAGGACAAGGGCGGCGTCTATCTCAACGGCGACCTGCACCACCCGCACCCGTCTTTCACGGAAGGCACCTATGACGGGCGCTACCTCTTCGCAAACGACAAGGCGAACACGCGCGTTTGCCGCATCCGCCTCGATGTGATGAAGTGCGACAAGATCATCCAGTTGCCGAACCAGCACACCGTTCACGGCCTGCGCGTGCAGAAATATCCGCGCACCGGCTACGTCTTCGCCAATGGCGAAGATCGTGTGCCGATCCCGAACAACGGCTCGGTTCTCGACGACCACAAGCAGTATCACGCGATCTTCTCGGCGATCGACGGCGACACGATGAAGGTCGCTTGGCAGGTCATGATCGACGGCAATCTCGACAACGTCGACGCCGACTACCAGGGCAAATATGCCTTTGCCACCTGCTACAACTCCGAAGAGGGCGTGAACCTCGCGGAGATGATGGCAAAGGACCAGGACTGGATCGTCGTCTTCAACCTCAAGCGCATCGAGGAAGCTGTCGCGAAAGGCGACTTCAAGGAAATGGGAGGCGTTCCGGTGGTGGATGGCCGCAAGGGCTCGCCCTACACCCGCTACATTCCGGTTTCCAACGGCCCGCACGGCATGAACACGGCACCGGACGGCATTCATATCGTCGCCAACGGCAAGCTGTCGCCAACGGTCACCGTCATGGACGTGCGCCTGTTCGACGACCTGTTCGACGACAAGATCAAGCCGCGCGACACGGTCGTTGCCGAACCGGAGCTCGGGCTTGGACCGCTCCACACTGCCTATGACGGCCGGGGCAACTGCTACACGACGCTCTTCATCGACAGCCAGATCTGCAAATGGAACCTTGAGGATGCAAGGCGCGCCTACAAGGGCGAAAAGGTCAATCCGATCCGCCAGAAGCTCGACGTGCAGTATCAGCCCGGCCACAACCACACATCGATGGGGCAGACGAAGGATGCCGACGGCAAGTGGCTGATTTCTCTGAACAAGTTCTCGAAGGATCGCTACCTGAATGTCGGCCCGCTGAAGCCGGAAAACGATCAGCTCATCGATATCTCGGGCGACGAGATGGTGCTGGTTCACGACAACCCGACCTTCGCCGAGCCGCATGATGCGACGATCGTTCACAACTCCAAGATCAACCCGGTCAACGTCTGGAGCCGCGACGACAGCTTCTTTGCCGACGCGGTCGCCCAGGCAAAGGCCGACAAAATCGACCTGCTGATCGATTCCGAAGTGATCCGCGACGGCAACAAGGTCCGCGTCTACATGACGTCGGCCGCACCTGCCTTCGGGCTCGAGAGCTTCACGGTGAAGCAGGGCGATGAGGTGACCGTCTACGTCACCAATATCGACGAGGTGGAAGACCTCACGCACGGCTTCTCGATCATCAACTACGGCATCAACATGGAGGTCGCGCCGCAAGCGACGTCCTCGGTGACCTTCACTGCCGATAAGCCGGGTGTGTGGTGGTACTATTGCTCCTGGTTCTGCCATGCCATGCACATGGAGATGAAGGGCCGGATGTTCGTGGAGCCGAAGAAGGCATGATGCGTCTTCACGAGGCAGCAATGCTCGGGATGGTGGCGGTAGTCGCCGCCATTCCGGCGACGGCCGGGGCGGAAACGATCCGTCTCTCGCCTGCTGCCGTACCGTCCCTGCAGCAAGCTGTCGATGCTGCCAAACCGGGCGATGAGCTGGTGCTGGAGAACGCAGAGTTCTCCGGCCCCATCACGATTGGCAAGGCGGTAACGTTGCGCGGTGAACCCGGCGCTTCGATCAAGGGCAACGGCAACGGCAGCGTCGTCACCATCAGCGCTGAAGACGTGGTCTTCAGCGGCATTGCCGTCTCGGGCTCGGGCAGTTCTCTCGAAGAGATGAATTCGGGCGTCTTCGTTGCGCAAACCGCGAAACGGGCCGTCGTCGAGAAGAGCCGGATCGAGGGCAATCTCTACGGCATCTATCTGCACGGTGCAGAAGGCTCTATTGCCCGAGACAACGTCATCATCGGTACGGGGGAAGGCCGGTTGAGCGAAACCGGCAATGGCGTGACGCTGTGGAATGCGCCGGGTGCAAGAGTGACCGGAAACGATATCAGCTTCGGGCGCGACGGCATCGCCACCAACGCCAGCAAGCGCAACGTCTTTAGTGGAAACCGCTTCAGCAACCTGCGCTTCGCCATCCATTACATGTATACCAATGACAGTGAGATCAGCGACAACATCTCCACCGGCAACTCGGTCGGTTATGCCATCATGTTCTCCAGCCGACTGAAAATTACCGGCAACGTCTCCGATGGCGACCGCGACCACGGCCTGCTTCTGAACTACGCCAACGGTTCGACCATTACGGGCAACATCGTCAAAGGACGCCTGCAGCCCATCTCGCGCTGGGACGAGCGCGGCGTCCGCTCACAGGAGCACGGGATCCCGGCGGGAGACGGCGGAGCCGTCGAAGACAAGACGGGGATGCGCCCCGGTCCGGACAAGTGTGTCTTCATCTACAACGCCAACAAGAACCGCTTGCGTGACAACTTGTTCGAGGGTTGCGCGATCGGCATCCATTTCACCGCCGGTTCTGAGAGCAACAAACTGAGCGGTAACGCCTTCGTCGGCAACCGCAACCAGGTGAAATATGTCGGCGCCCGCTATCTCGACTGGTCCGAGGATGGACGTGGCAACTATTGGAGCGACAACCCGGCCTTCGATCTCGATGGCGACGGCATCTCTGACAATGCCTACCGGCCCAATGACCTGATCGATCGGGTGCTCTGGACGGCGCCGCAGGCACGCGTGCTGACGAGCAGCCCTGCCGTTCAGGTGGTGCGCTGGGCCCAGGCGCGGTTTCCAGCACTTCTGCCCGGCGGTGTTACCGACAGCCATCCGCTGATGGCGATGCCGGTACGAAAGGAACAATGACCATGACCTCGACCGTTAGCGTCAAAGGGGTTTCGAAAAGATATGGCGGCAAGGTTGATGCGCTGCGGGAACTCTCTTTCACCCTCGACGAAGGCGAGACCGTCGCGCTCGTCGGCCACAATGGCGCCGGCAAGACGACGCTGATCAAGCTGCTGCTCGGGCTTATCCGCCCAACCTCCGGTGAGGTACGCGTCCTCGGCGAAGATCCGGCGAAGGGCGATTTCGGCGTTCGCCGGGCGCTTGGCTATCTGCCCGAGAGCGTATCGTTTCACATGGCGCTAACGGGACGCGAAACCCTGTCCTTCTACGCGCGTCTGAAGCGGGTGGATGTCAAATGTGCCGACGAGCTCTTCGAGCGTGTCGGGCTCGCTATCAGCGCCGCCGATCGCCCCATCCGCACCTATTCCAAAGGCATGCGGCAAAGACTTGGTCTGGCGCAGGCGCTGTTGGGCGCACCAAGGGTGCTGTTTCTGGATGAGCCGACAAGTGGTCTCGATCCGGCGCTGCGGCGCAATTTCTACACCCTCATCGATGAACTGCGTGCCGGCGGAACAACGATCCTCCTGTCCTCACATGCG
This sequence comes from Ensifer sp. 22460, assembly GCF_052044935.1. Classification (NCBI taxonomy): domain Bacteria; kingdom Pseudomonadati; phylum Pseudomonadota; class Alphaproteobacteria; order Hyphomicrobiales; family Rhizobiaceae; genus Ensifer; species Ensifer sp. 22460. The sequence continues at coordinate 60,018 of NZ_JBQENZ010000019.1, read as the reverse complement.
CTTGGGGAACTCGAGGATCGGGCCGGACGCGTGATCATCGTCAACCGCGGTTCGCAGATCGCAGACGGAACCATCGACGACCTCAGGCGGATCGCCAGCCTGCCATCCCGCATCCGGGTGCGACCGGTCTCCGGCGGAAGGCCCGGTCCGCTCAAAGATACCGGCGTCCGGTGGACGGAAGCTGGCGACGGCAGCCTGGAGACCGAAGTGGCACACGCCGAGAGGCTTCCATTGATACACCGCCTCAGCGATGCCGCCTCCGGGATCGATACCCTGACGATGATAGAGCCGACACTCGACGACCTCTACGCTCATTTCCTGAACAGCCAGGAGGCGGCGTAATGCGCAACATTCTGATTATAGCGGCCAAGGAAGTTCGCGAGGGCATGCGCAACCGCTGGGTTCTTGCGACGACATTGGTCCTCGCCGCACTCGCGCTGACGTTGACCTTTCTTGGAAGCGCACCCACCGGCAATGTCGGGGCGAGCCGCCTCGACGTGGTGATCGTCAGCCTGTCGAGCCTGACGATCTTTCTGGTGCCGCTGATTGCGCTTCTGATCTCTCACGATGCCATCGTTGGCGAGGTCGAACGCGGCACCATGCTGCTGCTGCTTGGCTATCCCATCGGGCGCGGCCAGATCGTACTCGGCAAGTTCCTCGGCCATATCGCCATACTGTGCTTCGCAACCATTTGCGGCTATGGCGCAGCCGCCATCGCGCTCGCGTTGATGGGAGGCGCAACCGACGCGCAAAGCTGGCTGGCTTTCGTTTCCATGACGGGATCGTCCGTCTTGCTCGGCGCGGTCTTCGTCGCGATCGGATACTTCGTCAGTGCCAGTGCGGGCGAGCGCAGCACCGCGGGCGGCATTGCTATCGGGCTCTGGCTGTTCTTCGTGCTGATCTACGACATGGCCCTGCTCGGCGGACTTGTGGCAGCGCAGGGGCGTTCGCTGCCGGACGGTCTGCTCGATCTCTTGCTGCTCGCCAATCCCACGGATGCCTATCGACTTCTCAATCTCGGTAGCGGCGGCGCGGCCGCGCTCTCCGGCATGGGCGGTGTCGCCAAGAACTCAATCCTCACAGGCGAGGTCCTGCTCGCCGCACTTTGCGTCTGGACAGCCGCACCGCTCGCTCTGGCCACGCTGCTTTTCTCCAGGAGGGATATTTGAAACCCGTCCACTTTGCCCTGATCGTCGCAGCATCGCTGGCGCTTGCTGGTTGCGAAAACAAAGAGCCGGCAGAGATGCCAGCGCCCTATGTCCTTAACCAGGACGCCATGGGCCGCTATTGCGGCATGAACGTCCTGGAACACGCCGGCCCCAAGGGCCAGATCATCCTTGAGAAGATACCGGAGGCCATTTGGTTTTCGTCGGCCCGCGACACCGTTGCCTTCACGATGCTGCCGGACGAACCGAAGGAAATCGCCGCGATCTACGTATCCGACATGGGCAAGGCGCCGAGCTGGGAAAAGCCTGGCGCCGATAACTGGATCGACGCACGCAAGGCCGTTTTCGTCATCGACAGCCGGGTTAGAGGCGGCATGGGCGCGGAAGAAGCGGTTCCCTTCTCTTCGGAGGAAGCCGCTCAGGCCTTCATTGCCAAGAATGGCGGCCGCATCGTGAGTTTCGCCGCTCTTCCCGAGAGCTACATCCTGGGCGCAGGTGACGAGAGCGATGACGGCGCGGAAGCACCTGGAGGACACGACCATGGATAAGCCCGTCGGCCGCCGGCGTTTCATCACGATCATGGCTGCTTTCGGCGGCTTGCCGCTTTCGCGCGGAATAGGCTGGGCGGCGCTGCCGGCGGGGCCTGTCGTATGGCACGGGCAGGCTCTGGGCGCACCGGCCACGCTGGTCCTCAACCATGAAGACCCAGCACAGGCGCAGGCGCTGATCGCCCGAGTGGTGGCAGAGGTTCGACGCCTGGAGGATATCTTCAGCCTCTACCGCGAGGTCTCGGCCCTTCGCCAACTAAATCGCCTTGGTGCCCTTGCAGCCCCGCCGACGGAGCTTGTGGAGCTCCTTGAGATCTCCCGGCGTTTTCACGCTCTCACCGGCGGGCGGTTCGAGCCCGCGATACAGCCCCTCTGGGCGCTTTACGCCCGGCACTTCGCCAGGCCGGATGCCGACCCTGCCGGGCCATCGCATGGCGAGGTGCGCGAGGCGCTGGCGTTGACCGATTTCGCGCAGGTACACATCGACCGCAATCGCATCGCTTTCTCCCGCCGAGGCATGGCGCTGACACTCAATGGTATCGCCCAAGGCTACGTCACCGATCGCGTCGTCCAGCTCTTGCGTGAGGCCGGTGTCACCAGCAGCCTCGTCGACATGGGTGAAAACCGCGCGATCGGTGCAAGGGCGGACGGGCAACCTTGGCGAATCGGCCTGGCCGACTTCGAGGATGCGAATGATGTCGACGCGACCCTGAATATCATCGATCGCGCGGTCGCGACGTCCTCTGCAAAAGGGTTCCAATTCGACGCTAAAGGCCGCTTCAGCCACATCCTGGACCCACGGAGCGGCGCAACGGCACAGCAATATGTCCGGGTTTCGGTCGTTGCGCCGGAGGCTTCGACGGCTGATGCCCTTTCGACAGCGTTTTCGCTGATGGCGCCTGATGAGATCGATGCACTGGTAAAGCGACAGACCTTGGTTGATGTACATCTCAAAAGCCGATGATGCGGTCTGTTGGCTGACGGGAACCGACTGGCAAACGTCTGGCACCAGAGCCTGCCTGATACAGCGCGTGTCTGGCGTTCAACTGAAACGACCGCCCCTCGTCACTCGCCTCCGTTCCTTGCCATTGATCGCTCAGACATGCCATTTAGGCTTGATGCAAATCTGCCGGGAACGACCGATCTGCAGCACAAGCAGCACTGAGGGCCCCACCGCCAGGCAGGGCTCGCACACGTCAGGAGAACTCATGTTTGACCACGTCAAATTCGGCGTCAGGGACTTTGCTGCGAGCAAAGCCTTCTACCTTAGGGCACTCGAACCGCTCGGTGTAGCTATCATAGCCGAGGGCGAACCTTCCTACGGTGTCGAACTTAGTTCGAAGGGCAAGGCTTCGTTGTGCCTGCACCAGACCGACGAGAAGCCGGCGCATCTTCATCTGGCCTTCGCGGCCGAAAGCCGCGAGCAAGTCGATGCTTTCTACCGCGCGGCTCTGGAAGCGGGTGGTAAAGACAATGGTGCGCCGGGTCTGCGCCCACGCTACCACGCGAACTACTATGCAGCGTTCGTGCTTTGCCCGGATGGACACAACATCGAAGCGGTTTGCCACGAAGCTGAGGCCTGACCGAGCGGGTTGAACGTCTCTCAAGGGCGCCAGGCCCTCCGCCAAAGCGGAGGGCCGTCTCATTGCGCTATTGAACTGCGGCGGTTCCATAGACGAGGTTGGGAAGCCACAGCGAGAGCTGCGGAAACATGCTGAGCATCACCAGAAGGACCATCATCATCGCGAGATAGGGCAGCACCTCGCGCGCATAGGCCATCATCGGTACCTTCAGCACCATGGACGAGATGTACATCAGGCCACCGACCGGGGGCGTGATGCCGGCGATCGTCAGGTTGGTAATGAAGACGACGCCGAAATGCACGCGGTCGATGCCGACGCCGTCGATGATCGGGATCAGCATCGGGGTCAGGATGATGAGCGCCGCCGACCCCTCGATCGCCGTGCCGATGACGATGAGGAGAACGTTGATGAGGAGCAGCATGAGCAGCGGATTGTCGGTTGCACCGCCCAACCAGCCGGACATCGCTTGCGGCACCTGTTCCCAGGCGAGATAGAAGCCGAAGGCGGCCGCCGCGCAGATCATGATCATCACGACCGCAGAATCGCGCACCGACTCCGCAAGCACTTCCGGGATCTGGCGGAGCGTGAATTCGCGGTAGCCGAAGACGGCGACGAACAGCACATAGACGACGACAACCGCGCCGGCCTCGGTGGTGGTGAATATGCCGTAGCGCGTGCCAGCGAAAATCACGACCGGGATCGACAGCGCCCAAAGCCCATCGATCAGCGCGCGGCTCGCCTCCGCCCGGCTGGCGCGCTCCTTGCGAAGCGGTTTGTAGCCGCGCTTGCGCGCGATGAAGTAGGTGGTGACCATAAGCCCGGCCGCGAGCACGAGGCCGGGCACCACGCCGGCAGCAAACAGCCGGCCGATCGAGGTTTCCGCCAGGAAGCCGTAGACGATGAGGCCGATCGAGGGCGGGATGAGGCTGGTGATGATGGAGGCGGACGAGGTGATGACTGCTGCAAAGGCGCGGCTGTAGCCTCTCTCGGCCATTTCGACGCCAAGGGTCTTGGCCAGCATCGCGGCATCGGCGTTGGCCGATGCGGTAAGGCCGCCGAGCAAGGTGCCGAGCACGGTGCACATCTGCGCCAGCGCGCCGGTCATATGGCCGACGAGTACGTCCGCGAGCGCCAGCAGGCGCCGGGTGATGCCCGATGCGTTCATGATGCAGCCGGCAAGCACGAAGAGCGGCAGCGCCAGCAAAGACACGGACTGGCTGCCCTCCGCCATTTCCTGGGCGAAATTGGCCAGCGGGATCATGTCCATATTGATGACGAAAAAGGCGAGTGCGCCGATCGCCATGGCCCAGGTGATGGGCGTCGACAACAGGAAGAGGATGACGACCAGCAGCGAAGGGCCGGCCAGATGGAAGAAGGTCATATCAGCGATTCCACATTGCGATGCAGACGGACAGTCCACGGTCTTTCGACGATGAGGTGCTGGAACAACATGCCGGCCGAAGCGAGCGCGAGCGGGCCGTAGGAAAGGCTCCGTGACAGATCGAGCGCGATCGTGTGCACATGGCGCGATGTCCAGGCCTGCCAAGCGAAGAGGATCGTCATGGCGATGAAGAACAGGGCCAGCAGAAAGTAGTTGAACCAGGCGACCGCCTTCTGCCAACCCGCCGGGAACGCTGCAACGAGGACGTCGATGGCTGCATGAGTGCCGAGACGGACGCCGGCAACTGCGCCGAAGAAGACGAGATAGGCAAAGGCCATGATCGCCAGTTCGTAGGTCCACGCGGCGGGCTGCGGGAAGATATAGCGGCTGATCACTCCCCAAAGGATCGAAATGACGATGACGAGCAACGCCGCAACACCAATCGCCTCATCGGCGCGGCGCAGGCTGAGCAGAGGAATTGCTTCCTCGGGTGGTCGTGAGGTTTCCATGGTTGTCTCGATATCCTAAAGGGCGGAATGGGGACGGCGGAATGGCCACGCGGCCCCAGGTCATCGCACCGATGCGCGACAGCATGAATGGGCGCGGCCGTTCGGGCCACGCCGCTGGAGCGCTTACTCGGCCATTGCCTTCTGCACCTGATCGTACATTCCGGGCGTAATGTTCGGCACTTTCCCGTAAGCCGCGCGCGAGGCTTCGATGAAAGCTGGAACGTCGATGTCGGTGACGATCTCGACACCGGAGGCGGCGAGCTGCTTGGCGTAGGCGTCGTCCGTTTCGAGCGTCATCGCCGTCAGCTCCTTGGCGATCGTCTGGCCTTCCTCGAGCAGGATCTTCTGCAGATCTTCCGGCAGGCCGTTGAAGAACTGGCTCGATGCCACCCAGGCCGTGAACATGATCTGGTGGCCGGTCTTCGAAATCACCTTGCGGGTCTCGTTCAGCTTCGCGCCGGCAATCGAGCCGAAGGGGCCCTCGGCCGCATCGACGACACCGGTCTGAAGGGCGTTGTAGACGTCGCCCCATGGCAGTTCCGTCGGCCGTGCGCCGTAATTGCCGAAGGTCGCCATCATGATCGGCGACGAGGGTACGCGAATGGTGACGCCGGCGAGATCGGCCGGCGAACGGACCGGCTTGTTGGCGATGATGTGGCGGTAGCCGAAAAGGCCGTTGGGCATGATGATCTTGATGCCCTGCGCCTCGAGCTTGCCTGAAAGTTCCTTGTAGAGATCCGAGGCGAACAGACGATCGGTCGCCGCCAGGTCCGGATAGACATAGGGACCTGCAAGAATGGACAAATCCGGCACAAACTGGCCGAGCTGGCCATAGTCGGTGGCGCTGAGCAGGCTCGCGCCGCTCATGACCATTTCATTGACCTTCTTCTGCGCGCCGAGTTGGTCGCCGGTCATGACGGTGATCGCGATGCGGCCGCCCGAACGTTCACCGACACGCTCGGCATAGGTCTTCATGGCTTTGACGATCGGCTCGTTGGGATTCACTTGCGAGGTCGAGAACCGCAGGCTGTATTCCTGCGCATGAGCGACGCCGCAAAAAGACAGGGCAGCCATGGCTGCGGCCAGAACAAAGGTCTTCATTAGTTCCTCCTCTTTCCGGACTCCCCTCCGGAATTCACAATGAATGAATAGATCATTCATAAATGAACGCGTGACGTCAAGTGGCGGTATGCCCTTTGACGCCAGGGAACAGCGGAAAACAACGAAGCCGGAGCGACTTATCGCCGCTCCGGCTTCAATTCTTGAAGAACCTATTCTTATATGAAAATTTCTTGCGCTATACGCCGAACGTGTAATCGGCGATCGACTGCGGCTTCATCTCGATCGAGAATCCGGGTCGCTGCGGCGGCATGTAAGCCGCGTTCTCAATCACGCAAGGGTCGAGGAAGTGCTCATGCAGATGGTCAACATATTCGATCACGCGCCCATCCTTGGTACCGGAAACGGCGACATAGTCGATCATCGACAGGTGCTGCACATATTCGCAAAGGCCGACACCACCGGCATGCGGCCAGACCGGCAGCCCGTATTTGGCTGCGACCAGTAACACCGCCAGCACCTCGTTCAGCCCGCCCATGCGGCAGGAATCGATCTGGACGATGTCGATCGCGCCCTCGGCAATGAATTGCTTGAACATGATGCGGTTCTGGCACATCTCGCCGGTCGCGACCTTCACCGGCCCGATCGCCTCGCGGATTTTGCGGTGACCGGCGACGTCGTCGGGGCTCGTCGGCTCCTCGATGAAGAAGGGCTTGGCGAAGGCAAGCTGCTTCACCCAATCGATCGCCTCGCCGACCTCCCAGACCTGGTTGGCGTCAATCATCAGATAGCGGTCCGGCCCGATCACCTCGCGTGCGATCGTCAGCCGCCGGATGTCGTCGGCAAGATCACGGCCGACCTTCATCTTGATGTGATTGAAGCCTTCGTCGATCGCCTCCTCGGCGAGCCGCCTGAGCTTGTCATCGTCATAGCCGAGCCAGCCGGCCGACGTCGTGTAGCAGGCGTAGCCTTCCCTCTCGAGCGTCGCTATGCGCTCGGCCTTTCCGGGCTCGGCCTTGCTGAGAATTCCGATCGCCTCGTCGCGGGTGAGTACATCCGTCATGTAGCGATAGTCGACGATGTCGGCGATCTGTTCCGGCGACATGTCGGAAACGAGCCGCCAGACGGGTTTGCCCGCTTCCTTGGCAAGCAGGTCCCAGACGGCGTTGACCACGGCGCCGGTGGCGAGATGGATCGCCCCCTTTTCGGGGCCGATCCAGCGCAATTGGCTGTCGCTCGTCAGGTGCCGCCAGAAGCGGCCGGGATTGGCGAGGATGTCCGCCGTATCCTGACCGACGATCAGGTGCTGCATAGCCTTGATCGCCATGCAGCAGATATCGTTTCCCCGGCCGATGGTGAAGGTGAGACCATGGCCCGCAACACCCTCCTTGTCCGTGTCGAGGATGACATAGGCCGCGGAATAATCCGGGTCCGGATTCATCGCATCGGAGCCGTCAAGGCTCTGTGAGGTCGGAAAGCGCAGGTCGAAGACGCGCAGATCAGTGATGCGGGTCATGGTCACTCCAGTCGGTGGTAATTAATCGTCCGCGCGTACGGACTGCTTCTGGCTGCCGAGGCCCTCGATGCCGAGTTCGACGACATCGCCCGCCTTGAGATAACGCGGCGGCTTCATGCCCATGCCGACGCCGGGCGGTGTGCCGGTCGAGATGATGTCGCCCGGTTGCAGCGACATGAACTGCGAAAGGTAGGACACGAGATGGGCGACGCCGTAGACCATGGTCTTGGAGGAGCCATTCTGCATGGTCTCGCCATTGACCTTAAGCCACATCGGCAGGTTCTGCGGATCCGGCACTTCGTCCTTGGTTACGAGCCAGGGGCCTGTCGGACCAAAGGTGTCGCAGGACTTGCCCTTGGTCCACTGGCCCTGGCGTTCGATCTGGAAGGCGCGCTCGGACACATCGTGCACGACGCAGTAGCCGGCGACATAGTCGAGGGCTTCCGCCTCGGTGACGTACTTCGCCTTGCGGCCGATGACGACGCCGAGTTCCACTTCCCAGTCGGTCTTTTCCGAGCCGCGCGGAATGATCAGGTCGTCGTTCGGGCCGACGATCGCCGACGTCGCCTTCATGAAGATGATCGGTTCGGAGGGAACCTTGGCGCCGGTCTCGGCGGCATGGTCGGAATAGTTGAGGCCGATGCAGATGAACTTGCCGGTACCGGCGATACAGGGACCGAGCCGCTGGTTGCCGTCGACGACAGGCAGGCCGGAGAGATCGAGTGCCTTCAATTCCGAGAGCTTGTCGGGGTCGAGGGCGGCGCCGGAGAAGTCGGCAACGTGGCCCGAGAGATCACGCAAGGTGCCGTTTGCATCGAGGATACCCGGCTTTTCGTGGCCCGGAAGGCCGTAACGAATAAGTTTCATGTGTCTGCTTCCTGCTTGTGTGTTGTCAGATGGTCCAGCCGCCATCGATGGCATAGGCCTGGCCCGTCGTATAGGTGGCGCCCGCGAGGTGGACGGCAAGGTCGGCAATCTCTTCCGGCGTGCCAAGGCGACCCATCGGCTGGCGGGCGATGAACGCGGCACGTGCCGTCTCATAATCGCCCTGGGCGCGCATGCGGTCCTGCAAGGACGGGCTCTCGACCGTGCCGGGGCAGATGGCGTTGCAGCGAATACCCGCTGACACGTAGTCGGCCGCAACAGCCTTCGTGAGACCGATGACGGCGGCCTTGGTGACGCCATAGGCGAAGCGGTTCGGCACGCCCTTGATGCTCGAGGCGACCGAAGCCATGTTGATGATGGCGCCATCCTTGCGGGCAAGCATGCTTGGCAACACCGCGCGGATGGTGCGGATCATCGCCTTGACGTTGAGGTCGAGGGCGAATTCGAGATCGCTATCCTTCATCTCCAGGATCGAGCCGGCATGAACGAAGCCGGCGCAGTTGAAGAGGATATCGACGGCGCCGATGTTCGCGACGAGCGCTTCCACCGCTTGCGTATCGAGCACGTCGAGCCGGTGCGTTTCGACGTCCGCTTCCTTGGCAAGTGCTGCAAGCGCGTCGAAATTGATATCGGTCGCATGAACTTTCGCGCCGGCCTTTACGAAGGCCAAAGCCGAAGCGCGGCCGATTCCTTGAGCGGCGGCCGTAATCAGGACGACCTTGCCTTTAAGATCCGCTGTCATTCTCGATCCCTCATGCTTTGCGTTCGACGACCAGGATATGGTCGGCGGCGAGAACTACCTCGCCACGCTGGTTGATAACTTCGCATCGTTCCACGACGCGTCCCGCCTTTGGCCGCTTCGGATCGTCCTCCTTGGCCGAGATCGTCACGCGGGTGCGGATCGTATCGCCGATATGGACCGGACGCACGAAGCGCAGACGATCATAGCCGTAGGAAAAGGCAACCGGGTTGATCAGCGAGGCTGTCAGACCCACGCCGATCGAAAAGATCATGGTGCCATGGGCGATACGCTGACCACCCGGCAAGGTCTTGGCGAATTCCGCATCCATGTGGTGCGGAAAGAAATCGCCGGTGTGGCCGGCATGAACGACAAAGTCGGTCTCGGTGATCGTGCGACCCGTCGTCAGACGTTCGTGTCCGAGCTCGTAGTCTTCGAAATGGATGATCTGTTCTGCCATGTCATTGTCCTGGAAGCGGCGCGATCGCCGTTGCCGGCGCAGCACTCGATTGATAGGCGGCCTCGACGAGCGCCATCGTCTGCCAGGCGTCTTCTACCGAGCCGATCAGTTCATTGTCCTCACCCGTGACTAAGCGCTGCAGGTTCGCCATGCGGTTGGCGAAGGCGTCGGGAAACCAGGCGCCTTCGAGCGGCACGGCAACCCAATCGCTGCCGCCTGTAGGCCTGATCCAGAGCTCATCCGGCTCGCCCTTGGGATAGTCCAGATTGACGCCGAGCTTCACGTAGGCCGCACCGGACGTGCCGGAGATGCGGAATTCGCAGGCCTGGAACTTGCGGCCGAAATCATGGTCGTGGTTGACCGAGAGCACGCAGCGCACGCGGTCGCCGTAGTCGAGGATCGCTGCCGTGCGCGTCTGGGCGACATCGTGGTTCGGATGGCCGATCGACTTCGCATGCACGCCCTGGGGATTGCCAAGCAGGCCGCGGACGAGGTCCAGGTAGTGGATCGAATGCATGGCAATCTCGATGCGCGGCAGACCTTTGAGGAACGGCCAAAGGCCCCAGGGGGTCGAAAGCGCCAGCCAGGCATCGAAATCCACCACCTCGCCGAGATGCCCCTTGGCGATGGCATCCTTCAGCGCCAGCAACATCGGCGCGAAGCGAAGCTGGAAGTTGACGGCTGCCTTCAGCTTGCGCGTCCGGCAGATCTCGAGAATGGCGGTTGCGGCGGCGAGGTCCGACCCCATGGGCTTCTGGATCAGCGCTGCCGCGCCGATCGGCAATCGGCCAAGGATGGCCGCATGGGCGGCGGGCGGCGTTGCGAGGTCGAAGATCGCTTCTTGCACCGAAAGCGCGTCCGCCTCACTTTCGAAGGCGTGGATATGCCATCTCTCCGCCAGAGCGGCCGCCTTGGCGTGATCCGGATCGTAAATCCCGGCAACGGGGAAGCCGGCTTTGCGGTAGGCCGGCAGATGCGCGTCGCCGACGATGCTGCCGGCACCGAAGATCACAATCGGTCGCGGCTTGCTCGGCTTCGGCCACCATTGTCTGAGCGCGCCCGGATCGAAGCTTTCAGTCATGACCGGATGCCTTCCCGTCGTGATGAAACACCACTTCCATCATCGCCCACCACTCGCCTTCCTGTCTCGTCTCAAGCGGCTTCTGGCAGGGCATGCAGACTGACCACCATTCCTGGTTCTTCGGATGCGCCGCCATCTTGGCCATATCTGCCTCAAAGTCCGAGCCGACATATTCCCAATAGCCGAACAGCAGGTTTTCCGGCTCCTTGAGGAAGATCGAGTAGTTGGTGACGTTGCATTCGGAGATCAGTTCGAGGACCTCCGGCCAGACGGCGGCATGTAGAGCCTTGTATTCGGCGATCTTCGACGCTTCGAGGCCGATCACCATTCCCATTCGCTGCATGATGACCTCCCTACCCGCGGAACTCGCGGGTGAATTCACTGATCGAGCGGGCGCGCACGGCGTCCCAATCCCAGGCGATGCCGATGCCCGGCTCTGAAGGCGCGATGGCGCGGCCGTTGCGGATCTCCATGCCCTTGGTGGTCAGGTCATCGAGCTGAGGAATATATTCGACGTATTTACCGTTCGGTATGGCGCAGACGAGGCTCACATGCAGTTCCATCAGGAAATGCGGGCAGACCGGAATGTCGAAGGCTTCCGCCGCATGCGCGACCTTCAGCCAGGGCGTGATGCCGCCGATGCGGGCGACGTCGACCTGCACGATCGAACAGGCGCCCTTCTGCATATATTCGCGGAAATGGCGGATCGAATACATGGATTCGCCGACGGCGATCGGGGTCGGCGTCGATCGCGTCAGCCGGATATGGCCGTCGAGATCGTCGGCCGGCAACGGCTCCTCGATCCAGGCAAGGTCAAGCTCCTTCAGCCGCGACGCGCGGCGGATCGCCTCGTCGACGGTGAAGCCCTGATTGCAGTCGGTCATGATCTCGAAGCCGTCGCCGAGCGCCTTGCGCATGGCGGCGAGCCGGTCGTAGTCCTCCGAGCCGTGCGGCTTGCCGATCTTCACCTTCGAGCCGGAAAAGCCCTTGGCCTTGGCAGCGAGCGCATCCTCGACCAGCGCCTCCTTCTCGATATGCAGCCAGCCGCCCTCGGTGGTGTAGAGCGGGCAATTGTCCTTGGCGCCGCCGGCGAGCTTCCAGAGCGGCAGCTTCTGCTTTTTTGCGCGCAAGTCCCAAAGTGCTGTGTCGACGGCAGCAAGCGCGAGCGCTGTGATGACACCGATGCTCGTCGCATGGGTCGCAAATTCCATCTTGTGCCAGATTGCCTCGATGCAATCGGCGTCCTCGCCAATCAGGATCGGCACGAGGTGATCGGAAAGAAGCCGCATCACCGACGATCCGCCGGTGCCGATCGTGTAACTGTAGCCCGTGCCCGTCGCTCCGTCGGAATCGGTGATGGTGACGATCGGCGTTTCCTGGCTGACAAAGCTCTGGATCGCATCGGTCCGCTTCACCTTCGGCGGCAGGTCGACCATGCGCAGTTCAATTTTTTCGATTCTTGCCATGTCAGCCTTCCAGAGCCTTGCCGGTATCGATGTCGAAGAGGTGGGCGCGCGACAGGTCGAAGCTCATGCGCACCTTTTCGCCCGAGGCGAGCGGGCGCGGATTGAGCATGCGCGAAACCCAGTCGCGGCCGTTGAATTGGATGAAGACGAGCGTCTCATTGCCGAGCGGTTCGGTGATCGATACTGGCAGGTCGACCTCGTGCACGGCCGCCGGATCGCCGGCATGAAGACCGTGACCGCTCGGATAGATGTCGTCGGGCCTTAAGCCAAACGTCACCTTCTGGCCGGACCGCAGTGATTTTGCGAAGCGCGGGGGGATCGGCAGGCGCGCGCCGCTGACAAAGACCAGTGCGCCGTTGTCGACGATCGCCTCGTCCATGTTCATCGGTGGCGAGCCGATGAAACCGGCGACGAACTTGGTGGCCGGGCGCTGAAACACCTCTTCCGGAGTCCCCACCTGCTCGATGTAACCGTCGCGCATGATGACGATGCGATCGGACAGCGTCATGGCCTCGACCTGGTCGTGGGTGACGTAGATCATCGTCGCCTGCATGCGTGCGTGGAGCTTCTTGATCTCGGTGCGCACCTGCGTGCGCAGCTTCGCATCGAGGTTGGACAGTGGCTCGTCGAACAGGAAGACATCCGGCTGGCGCACGATGGCGCGGCCCATGGCGACGCGCTGGCGCTGGCCGCCGGAAAGCTGCGAGGGACGACGTTCCAGGAGATGGCCAAGATCGAGGATGGCGGCCGCCTCGTCGACACGCGCCTTGATCTCATCCGGCCTGCGCCCGGCGATCTTCAGCGAAAAGCCCATGTTCTCGGCAACGGTCATGTGCGGATAGAGCGCATAGGATTGGAACACCATGGAGATGTTGCGCGCCCGCGGCGGCATATCATTGACCTTGCGGCCGCCGATCTCGATCGCGCCGTCGCTGACGTCCTCGAGGCCGGCGATCATGCGCAGCGTCGTTGACTTGCCGCAGCCGGAGGGGCCGACAAGCGCGATGAACTCGCGATCCTTCACTTCGAGATCGATGCCGTGGACGACCTCAAGCGCGCCGTAGCGTTTGACCAATTTCCTGAGGGTGACAGGAGCCATGAACGATTATCCTTTCACCGCGCCGAAGGTGAGGCCTGAGACGAGGTGCTTCTGAATGATGAAGGTGAGGGTCAGCGCCGGGATGATCATCACGACGGCGAGCGCGCACATGCCGCGCCAGTCGATGGTGAATTCAGCGGTGTAGTCGAGAAGTCCAACCGGCAGCGTCTTGGAATTGACCGAGCGGGTGATCTGCGAGGCGAGCGCATATTCGTTCCAGGAGGTGAGAAACGCGAAGATGCCGGCGGACGCAATGCCGGGACCGGCGAGCGGAAACTCCACCTGCCAGAAGGCCTGCCAAGGAGTGCAGCCGTCGATCTGGGCGGCTTCCGCGAGATCCTTCGGCACCTGGCGAAAGAAGCCGTCAATCAACCAGATGGTGAAGGGCACGTTGAGCGCGACATAGGTGAGGATCAGCGAGAAATGCGTGTCGATGATGCCGGTGCGGGCGTAGAGCATGAAGAGCGGCAGCGACAGGGCGATCCCGGGCACGGCCCGCGTCAGCATGAAGCCGAGAAAGATCGCCGACTTCGCCTTGAAGCGATAGCGGGCAAAGGCGTAGCCACCGGCCATGCCGATCGCGAGCGCGATCACCGTCGATGTCACGGAGATGATCAGCGAGTTGCGGAAATAGTCCCAGACGGGAACGCCGCCCTGCCCCGCGCCCGAGAACATGGCGCGATAGGCATCGAGAGAAACGCTTTCCGGAATCCAGACCGGCGGTTTGGCCATGATCTCGACCGTCGGGCGCAGCGACGACAGCACGATCCAGAGGCCCGGCAGGCAGATGACGAGCATCGCCAGGAACAAGCCGATCAGATGCGCGACCTTCAAAAGGCGGCGGCGCAGGCGGTGCGAAGCGTTGATATCCATTACCACTCGGCTCCGATCTGCTGGCGCGCTGCGGCAAGCTTGCGGAAGAAATAGACGGTGAAGACGATCGACAAGAGGATGGCAACATAGGCCATGGCGTTGGCGAGCCCCATGCGGGCATCGGCATAGGCGGTGCGGCCGACGAGCGTCCAAAGTAGTTCGGTCCGCTTGGCAGGGCCGCCGTCCGTCATGATCTTGACGATGTCATAGGCCCGGGCGACGTCCAGCGAGCGGATGGTCATGGCGATGAAGGCGAACGGCATGAGATAGGGCCAGGTGACATAACGGAAGGTCTGCCACGGCGTGCAGCCGTCGACATGGGCGGCCTCGACCGGATCCTTCGGCATGGCGAGCAGACCGGCGAGGATCAGGATGGCGAACACGGCGGTCGAGGACCAGACTTCGGCTATGATGATCGAAAGGAGCGCCAGATTACCGTCGATCAGCCACGGGATCGCCTGGTCGGTCAGCCCCAGCGACTGCAGCGCATTGTTGACGAAACCGATGTTGTCGTTGAACAGGAACTTGAACTGGAAGCCAACCAGCACCGGCGAGAACATCATCGGAAACATCATCGCGGTTCGCAGCAGTCGCTGGCCATGGGTCGCCTTGTTGACGAGCAGCGCCAGGCCGAGACCGAGCAGCATCTCCGCGTTCAGGGCCACCGTCAGCAACAGCACGGTGCGGCCGAAGGCGACCCAGAACTCGGCGTTGCCGAGAACGGTCGCGTAGTTGCGCAAACCGACGAAGATCCACAGCGTCTCCGGCTTGGTCAGGCGAAAGGGTGTGAAGCTCGAATAGAAGGAAAAGAGCAGCGGCAAAACGATCACTGCCGCGAGCACAACAAAAGCCGGAAGCAGAAGCAGGGCCGGTGCTGACAATTTCTTGAGCTTCATCGGGCAGTCCTGAGGATGGCATGAAATGGCTGAGGCGGCGCCGGCGCCGTTAAGGCATCGGCGCCGCCTCGTTGGTCAGGGTCAGAGCTTGCCCGCGTCTTCCAGAATGCCGGTCGCCTTCTCAGTGGCGGCATCGAGCGCTTCCTTCGACGTCTTGTCGCCGAGGATGGCGGCCTGCAGTTCCGGATAGACTGCGTTGGAGATTTCGATCCATTCAGCCGTCTTCGGCACCGGGAAGGCATGCTTGGCAGCTTCCTGGAAAGCCTGCAGCACTTCGGTCTTGTAGGCGTCGCCTGCGGCTGCCTTGATGTTGTATTCCCAGACGGCCGTGCGGGTCGGCAGCGGACCGGCAGCCGATTCCAGCTTTTGACTGTCCTCGTTGGTCAGCCACCAGACGAGCGAGGCGGCGGCCTCCTTGTTGGCGCAATCCTCGGTGACCGAGAAGCCGTGATGGCCCGACCAGCCGGTGCGCTTGCCGGAAGAACCGGCCGGCTGCACCTTCACGCCGACATTGCCGGCGACCTTGGACGACTTCGGATCGTTGAAGAAGCTCGCCCAACCAGGCCAGTCGAGGTTGAGAGCGATCGAGCCCGAGGCAAAACCCTGACCAAGGTCGTCCCAGAGATAGTTGGTCGTGCCAGGCGGTACCGCCTTGTCCTTGTAGAGCTTGACGAACCAGTCGAGCGCGCGCACGCCGGCTTCGGAATTGAAAGCCGGGCGACCATCCTTGTCGAGATATTCCCCACCTTCGGCGACCAGCATTTCATAGAAGCGACCGTTGATGGCCTCTTCCTTGCCGGCGAACTGCGTGCCGTAGAAATTCGGTGGCGCTGCGAAAAACTCGGCCTGGTCGCTAACCTGGGCCCAGGTGTCCGGCGGCGCGAGGTCGTAGCCATACTTTGCCTTGAAGGCGGTCTTCTTCGCTTCGTCCTGATAGAGGCTCTTCTGGTAGTAGAGTGCCGATACGTCGAACTGAGCGCGCGGCAGCATCACCAGCTTGCCGTCGAGTGTCGAGGCATCGATCAGTGCCGGCACGAACTTGGCGATCTCGTCCGGTGGCAAAAGCGCTAGCAGGTCGGTGTAGATGTCAGGATATTGCGGAGCGAAAGACGAATGGTTGGAACCGACGCACCAGCTGACGCCTCCGGTCGCGATATCCGACTTGATCTCCTTGTCGAGCTCGAAGTGGTTCTTCTTCGACAGGATGTTGACCTTGGCGCCGGTCGCCTTCTCCCACTCACCGATACGCTCGTAGAGCTTTTCGTATTGCTGTCCGCCGATCAGCTTGGCGTCGATTGTGACGCCTTCAAACTTGCCGGGCAGGTCAGCGGCCATAGCCGTCCCCAGTCCCGCGGCAAGCATGATCGCTCCGGCGGACACGCCGGATAGCAGCCTTCTCATCTCCACTCCTCCCTGGTTCACGCCCCTCATCTTGGCGCGATGTTCTCATTTGTGAGAAACTGATTCATATACAAACAACAAATTTATCCAGCGTCAAGGGCGAACTTTCCTTTGTCGGCGCCTTTCTCTGCGTATATGGATATGAATATTCACCAAGGAGGGATCTCATGGACACCGAAGAGTCTGACCGCTATCGCGCGCCCGCCCTCGACAAGGGGCTCGACATTCTCGAGCTGCTCGCCAGCGTCGACGGCGGCCTGACGCAGGCGGAGATTTCCAAGCGCCTGAACCGCAGCCCCAACGAGTTCTACCGGATGCTCGACCGGCTCGTGCGGCGCGGCTACGTCACCCGCATCGACGGCGATCGCTATTCCCTGACACTAAAGCTGTTCGGTCTTTCGCAACTGCATGCGCCGGTTCGCAGGCTCGCTTCCTACGCAACACCGTTGATGCGCGACCTGGCGCAGCGCTCCAAGCAGGCCAACCACCTCGCCGTCTTCGATCGCGGCTCGGCCGTGGTCATTGCCCAGCAGGAAGCGCCTGATTATTGGGGCATCTCGATCCGGGTCGGATCGCACATCAGCCTGTTCGACACCGGCTCCGGCCACATCCTTCTCGCCTTCCGCTCAGCCGAAGAGCGCGAAATGATGATCGCAGAACACGCCAAGAGCAAAGACGAAGTCCCGCGCGGACCGGAGTTCTACGCGCGGCTCGACCAGATCCGCGAACGCGGCTACGAGATGATGGCGAGCGCGCAGACCGCCGGCGTCTACAACCTTTCGGCACCGATTCTAGGTCCCGATGGCCGCGGCATCGCGGCACTCACCGTGCCCTATATCGCGCTGGTCAACGCGCCCTCGGCGCCGGATATTACCGAAACGATTGCCCTTTTGCTGAAGACCGCGGAGCAACTGTCGACGCTTGCTGGCTCGGACGTGGCGCCGGTAGCCGATTGACGGCAGCCGGCGACGGCCTTACTTCTTATTTGAACAGTCCATTCTTATGTGAGATGACGTTCGGAGGAGAAGCGCCTTGATCATCGACACCCATCTTCACCTCATCGACAGGTCGAAGCTCACCTATCCCTGGCTCTCGGGCGTGCCGGCGCTCGACCACGACTTTCTCTACGCGACCTACGCGCGCGAGGCCCGTCGGCTCGGCATCGAGGCCTGCCTGCACATGGAGGTCGATGTCGAGCCTTCGGAGATCGAGAAGGAAACGGCGGAGATCGAACGGCTGGCGCGCCAGCCGGAAAACCTGCTCAAGGGTGCCATCGCCGCCTGCCGACCCGAAGACGATGGCTTTGCCGCCTATCTCGAACGCCAGGAGGCAAACGATTTCGTCAGAGGTTTCCGCCGGGTGCTGCACGTCATGCCGGACGAGCTGTCCGAGGGGCCGACGTTCCGCGACAACATCCGCAGGCTCGACGGCCGCCGCTTCACCTTCGATCTCTGCGTCCTGCCGCACCAGATCCCGAGGGCCATCGCCCTTGCCGATCTTGCGCCCGATGTTCAGTTCATCCTCGACCATTGCGGCGTTCCCGATATTCGCGGCGGCGCCGAGCATCCCTGGCGCGAGCACATGAGCGAGATCGCGCGACGGCCGAACATCACGGCGAAGATCTCCGGCGTCGTCGCCTATGCCGACGAGGCCTGGCAGATGGAGACATTGCGCCCCTATGTCGAGCACACGATCGGTGTCTTCGGCTGGGACCGGGTGGTCTGGGGGAGCGACTGGCCGGTCTGCACCCTCGGCGGAAATCTGTCGACCTGGGTCGGCGCCACCCACGCTCTACTTGAGGGCTGCAGCGCGGACGAAAAGCGCAAGTTGCTCTCCGGCAATGCGCGGCGGATCTGGAAGCTCGCCTAGCGCATAGTTCACATGGATAGTATCCGGCCCGAGACGATCGCCGTCCAGTTCGAACGCGCGTTCGTTGGGTTTTCCTAGGCCGTCGACTGTATGCGCGCCGGCGGAGATCCGGATTTCATCGCGCTCGTCGTGTGCTCGGACGTGCAGGAAGTCGACCCCTGATCAACGATATGGTGGTCGCCGACAATGGCATCCGCAACATGCGGATGCACGTCATTCTAAGCCGACCCAAATGAGCTGCCGCCTAACCGCTCGAGGCGATGAAATGGAAATCCACGTCTTGCAGCGGGAAGCGAGAGCCTTCTGGACCTAAGCAAGCCAACCTTGCTGCAAAGTTGGGAAATATCAGCCGTTCGGCCCGTCTTTAAAGCGGACAGCGCGGAGTGGACGCGGTGGGGTTTCGAAAGCTCGCATTTGAGGTTTACTCGGCACGGAATGGATCAGCTATCTCAAGCCCAATGGAGCAGGACGCGAACATGCCTGGCCAATGGGTGCTGATAGTTCACAAGTTGCGGTTAGAAGTTGAGCGCGCTTTTGAGATCATGTAACCCGACCATAAGCATCATTGGGTCCGATGGCGAGGGCAGGAAGCCGACCGCCTCATAGAAGGCCCTCGCGTCCTCGGAAATTGCATGCACCAGCACGCCGCGGATACCCAGGATTTCTGCGGCATTGAGCAGGCGCAAACCTGCGTCGCGCACTAACGCTCTGCCGATACCGCGTCCCTGATAAGCCCCATCGATGGCGAGGCGGCCAAGCACGGCAACCGGAATTGGATCAGGCATGTTGCGCCGAAACCGACCAGGTGCTTCCGGCTGCTTCACTGCGCCGGAGGCGAGTGCATAATAGGCGATGACGCGATTTCCTTCGCACACGACGAATGTCCGCGATGCGCCGCCAATCTGATTGGTACGGGCGCGGCGACGCAGCCAGTCGTCTAGTTCAGGCACACCGGAATTAAAGTCTGCCAGTTCGTGCTGATCGGCCAGTGGTGTCGGTGCGTTAAGACTCACGCCTCATCCCACGGCGCTTTGGTCGACATGGTGCGTTTCAGACGCTCATTTGTTTGCGCGGGCGCATCGAGCCGGGCAAGGTACTCGGCATAGATTTCGGGGCTGACCGTGAATACGGAACGGTCTAGCAGCACTTCCTCGGCGCGGCGCTCGGAAGCCTCAAGCATGAAATCCGTGCGCGTCTTACCGAGCAGCTCGGCGGCGCGGTCGATCAAGTTGCGTGTCGCAGGCTTGATACGCATATTTAGCGGCACGCTTGCGTCCGGACTTTTACTCGTGTTCGAGGTGGCCATGGAAAACTCCTGTCTGCACTCATAAGATAGCGTAACGACATCATCTTTACAAGGCCCGTAAAGATGATGTCGTTACATATAGGCCGTGGGCTTCAGCAGCATGAGGTTCATTGCACGCCTTGATGGGAGTAGAACCGTAGCTTCGCGATTTGCGGCAGCCAACTACGGATCCCTGCCATGGGCCGTGATAGCTGTCGGCGCCGTCGATGCGGTCGAAGCCGCGGGCGCCGAAGCAAGTGCCAAGGGCGAAAGCTTCGGCCTTGTCGGCGAAAGCGGCTCGGGAAATGCGACGCTCACCCGCTCGATCCTGCATCTGGAAACCCGACCTCCGGCAGCATCGGCGTTCAGGGCTAGGTTCTCGGAAAACTGTCCGACGCCGAGCTGCCGCGCCAGTATCGATAGTGACGGTTTTCGCCCCCAAATCACCTCGTTTGGTGCCAACCACACAACCGACAGACGCCAAACGCTGCGAAGACGGGACGGTTTGCGACCCTGCCGTCTGAGAACGTTTCTCAGTCATACGCAAGTCCGGGCCCCGACCAAGGTTGGCTGGCTTACGACTTCGTCGCGTGATTGCGTAAACGTGGTCGAAACACCGACCCGTCCATCGATCCGCGACCGAGACAAGGTCTCAGGTCGCGCCCAATACCCGAGCCAGCTCAGTGAGCCGTTCCTTGCAGATTATCTCGACGAGGCGGTGGAGATGTTCCGTCCGGCCGAAGAGCCAGGCGAGTGCTTCTTCGGTGACCTCGAAGTGCTTGGGGTAGCGTGCACATAGGCTTCGTTGAGAATGTTGTACCAGGCGACTTAGCGATGTTGGTCACGCGGCCAGGCCTCGACAAGCCGCTGATCACGATCTTCGGCTAAGCCAAGCAGGAATTTGAGATTGTTCGAAGGTTTATGAGTAGGTCGCGCCCACAAGCGGCGCCGCAGATCTCGATATGAATTCCAGCCGCTATGCGCTGCCCTCCATTTCCCCGGATCGAAGACCCTGCCGCTAAGCTGCGCAGCAGTCGCCGGCTGCTCACGTGGGAGCAAAGCTCGCACCAAATAGGCGATTGAGATCGTCGACGACCTTTCGCGCCGCGTCCTTGCGCAGGAGCCCGTCATTGATCCGATCCGAAGCTGCCTGCTGGAAGGCCATGTAGCCATCGTGCCTTGGGCGAACCCAGGCGGTTTCCAGCGTCTTGCGCGTGGCGCGGTAGAAGTCCGACGTCGCGGCGTTGACGGCATCATCATCCCAGGCGGCCGCGTGGCCGGGCTGCCCGCCGCCGGCGGCATAGGGGCCGCGCTGGACCTCGCCGCTCGCGATGAAATAGGCAAAATCCCTCGCGGCATCGATCGAGTGGGAGAAGGCCGAGACCGCGATCCCGGTTCCGCCGAGGGCGGAGCCGGCGGGGCCAGTATTTCCGGCCACCGGTATGTCGCCGAACTTCACAAGCGACGGCCGAAAACCCGGCATCGAATAGCTGACATAGCCGTAGATTAACGGCGCGCAGACAAACCCGGAGCCCGGATGGCTCATAGCCTCCAGCACGGCGATCGGATCCATCGAGAAACAGGCGGGATCGATCAGATCCGTCAATTCACGCAGGCGCTCGAAGGCGTCGGTGCCCGCATCAGGAGCGATGAGCTGCCCGATACCGTCGCTGCGGCACGGGTTCCCGAGATTGGCCGAGAGCGTATAGAAGCTCATCAGGGAATGCGGCGGGCGCATCGGCAACGCAACCTTTCCCTGACTCGCCAGAACCAGCATCTCAGACCAGGTCTCAACACGCTCCGCCCGATCTGGCCGCCAGGCCTGCACCTGCGTCGCCGCGTCGATCGGGAAGGCCCATTGCCGGCCCTGCCAGGTGTAACTCGGATAGGAGCGACCGACGCTAGCATCGGCCAGTGCCTTCCGTTCGGCCTCTCGTTCTTCGACATCGAGCGGCGCCAGACACTTCTCCTTGGTGATCTGGCCGACATGCGGATGGTCGATGACGATGAGGTCATAAGCCCGCGCCAGTTCCTCGACCGGATAGGTCTCGAAATCCTGCAGCGATCGCTTGTCCCATTCGACCGTGACGCCGGTGCGTTCCCGCCACAGCCGCGAACACGCGATCATCGGATCGTAGCCGCGCGGGTGGCTCCAGGTCATGCCCTTCAACGTGATGCTCACAGGCCGAACTCCTCTCGGATCGCTTCGCTGTGCTCGCCGATGCGTGGCGCGGCGCGATCCACCTGGGCGCGCTTGCCGTTGACCCTGAGCGGCGAACGCGTGGTGAGGATCGAGACATCGTCCTCGCGCACGACCGTCTGCAGCATGTCGAGCACCCGGAAACCTTCGCTTTCGAGCAGTTCGTTCCAGTTGAGGACCCGCGCGCACCAGATGTCTGCGGGTTCAAGCAGGCCAAGCCAATGGTCGATGGTGTTTTCGGCGATCCGCTTGGCGATCAGCGCCTTGATCCTGTCGCGCTCGGAAAACCATGAAGCCGGATCGTCGCGATAGGCGTCGAGTTCGGGCATCTCGAGGAGATCCGCGAGCTTCGGGATCGGAGTCATGGCGATGGCGAGATAACCGTCCTTGGCGGGATAGACGCCATAGGGCGCCGACAGATAGGCATGCGCGCTGCGAAAGCCGGAGCGCGTTGGCAGCCGGCGGCCGTCATTGAGATGAGTCGTCAGAACCTCGAACTGGAAGTCGACAAGTGCCTCAAGCAGGCTGGTTTCGATCAGACTGCCTTTGCCGCTGATGCCGCGGCGAACGAGGGCCGCAAGAATCCCTTGCGCTGCCGCGGCGCCGGCAAGCATGTCGCCGATCGCCAGACCGAAAGGCACTGGCCCTTGGCCCTCGTCGCCGTTCAGCCACATGACGCCGGAGCGCGATTGCGCCAGCAGGTCCTGCCCCGGCCGCTTCACCCAGGGACCCTCCTCGCCGTACCCGCTGATCGAGGCATAGACAATCTGCGGGTTGATCGCCTTGACCGCCTCGTAATCAAGTCCGAGCCGCTGGATGACGCCGGGGCGGAAGTTCTGGATCAGCACATCGGCCTTGGCGAGCAGCGTCTTCAAGGCTGCAACGTCAGCCTCGTTCTTGAGGTCGATCGCCAGGCTCTCCTTGGCGCGGTTGATGGCATGGAAGATCGTCGAGTCGCCGCCGATCTCTGTGTCGCTCAGATAGAGCCGGCGCGACAGGTCGCCGCCGTCGGGGCGCTCGATCTTGATGACGCGCGCGCCGAGATCCATGAGGCGCAGCGAACAATAGGGACCTGAGAGAAACTGGCTCATGTCGACGACGACAAGGCCTGAGAGCGGCAGTTCGTTTGTTTCGGTCATCGGTATCTTATTTCTCGGTCTTGCCGACGAAATCGGCGGGGTTCTTGTACTTCACCGTCTGCAGGTGCTCGCAGTAGAGCACCAGTTCCCCCTCGCCCTTGAACACCTGGTAGCTGGCTCGGATGAGCCCGAGCTCCTTGTAGCGGGGGGTTTTGTCCATGTTGGTCCGGATCGTGTAGATCGTGTCGCCAATGAAGACCGGCTTGATGAAACGCAGCTTGTCGTAGCCGTAGGAAAAGGCGTTGACGCAATTGGTGGCCACGAGCCCGAGGCCCGCTGAAAAAACGAACGCACCAGCGACGAGGCGCTTGCCGAACATGCCGTCGCGCTCGGCAAACATCTGATCCTGAACATAGGGGTGGATGTCGACGACCAGCGTGTTGAAGAGATGGCTGTCCGCCTCGGCGATCGTGCGGCGCAAAGACCGGATGCGCTGGCCGACGGGCCAATCTTCATAGAACCAGTTTTCCGCATTCCAGACCGGCAGGGCGGCGTGGTCTTGCGGCATATCCGTGGGATGCGTCGAGGAAACACCGACGGTTGGCGTAAATTCATGCATGAGCAGACCCCTGCGTAGCGAAAGCTAAGTCCGACCTTGATTTTCGCCATCGAACGCCAGTGGTGCTCAGCGGCAGCGATCAACTTCTTCTTATATGAATAGCTTACTCACATATGGATTAACATTGCAAGGGGCTCAAGTCTTCGACGGGGACTGCACGATCCCGAGTGCAGTGGAGATGATTGCGCCCCACGAGCCGAATCTTCCGGGCCCAATTTCCGACCGCCGCGGGCGCAATTCTCCAATGGGCTTGCCGAGCGGGGGATTCCTCGAAACGATGCCGCGAGCGCATTGCGTGTCCGGCTTCCTACGATCACAAGGATGCGTAGAAGAGCTGAGTTTCGCATTGCAGCCGGCGGCCGAGCTACGCGTTTCGAGGTCCCAGAGTGACTGACACCATGCCATCCACAGCCTCAACGAATGCCGCGCTTCACGCCGCGATCAAGGTCAACATTGTGGTGATCGGCGCTGGCCAAGCCGGGCTGTCATCGGCCTATCACCTGATGAAGCTTGGCCTCCAGCCGGGCCGGAATTTCATCGTCCTCGACAAGAACGATAAACCGGGCGGCGCCTGGCAGCATCGCTGGCCGTCATTGACACTGAGCACCGTCAACCGTCTCCACGACTTGCCGGGCATGGAGTTTGCGGAAGTTGTTCCCGTTGGCGAAACGGAAGCACGGGCGTCGACCGCGGTTCCCAGCTACTACGCCGCCTACGAAGAGAAATTTCGGCTGCCGATCTATCGGCCGGTCGCGGTCAAGGTGGTCTGCGAACGTTTCGGGCGGCTTCGGGTGGAGACCGACCGGGAAACTTTTTCGGCCGAGGGGCTCATCAACGCCACGGGAACATGGGAGACCCCCTCCATTCCCGCCTATCCCGGTGCCGACCGGTTCGAAGGTCAGCAGCTTCACTCCCGCGACTATCAAACGGCGGACGCCTTTGCGGGCAAACATGTGATTGTCGTCGGCGGCGGTATTTCTGCGCTGCAGCACCTCGACGAAATCTCGCAAGTAACGACGACGACGTGGGTCACGCGTAGCGAGCCACAGTTTCGTGAGCGGCCCTTCACGCCGGAAGACGGCCGCGCCGCGGTCGCCGCCGTAGAAGAAAGGGTACGCAATGGGCTGGTGCCGGGCTCGGTGGTGTCGGTCACGGGCATTCCCTGGACCCCGGCCCTGCGGGCCGCCGCAAAACGCGGGGCACTGAAACGGCTGCCGGTCTTCAGCGAAATCCTTCCTCATGGCGTGCGCTGGCCGGATGGAACGGAACAGACGGCTGACGTCATTCTCTGGGCGACGGGCTTTCGCAGCTCACTCGACCATCTCGCTCCGCTGCAGCTGCGCGAGGACGATGGCGGCATCGTCATGGGCGGACGCCTGGCGACGCGGGTCGAAAAGGACCCACGCATCCATCTGGTTGGCTACGGCCCCTCGGCCTCCACGATTGGAGCGAACAGGGCGGGCGGCGCAGCAGCACGGGAACTGGCCACCCATCTCGGTCTGATCTGATCCGGCCGGGACTGCTCCGACCGCCCAGCGATGGGTCAGGCAATCCGACTTCGCGCGCCAATGCACCCGTATCGTGAGCTTTGGTTCGAGCGCTCCCGAAAAGTCTATGCTAATCAAATGGTCAACGATTCTGAGTTTTTAGTGTGATGAGCCCCAAGACCCGCGGCTATTTGTTTGCGTTCCTCGCCATCTGCATCTTCGCTGGCCAGGATGCGATAACCAAGTATCTGGGTGATCGCTATCCGGCGCTCTTCATAACGATGATCCGTTTCTGGGCATTCGCCCTCTTCGTGTTTGCTTTTGCCGCGTCGTCTCCCGGGGGCATTCGCCGGTCCGTTCAAACAAGACATCCCTGGCTGCAGGTTGTTCGCGGCCTTCTGCTGGTCGCAGAGATCGTCGTCATCGTCTTTTCCTATGTCCACGCCGGGCTCGCCATGAGCCAGTCGATCTTCCAGGCAACGCCACTGATCATCACCATTCTGTCGATACCTCTTCTCGGAGAGGTGGTCGGATGGCGGCGCGGGGCCGCGGTGGTGGTTGGTCTTGTCGGCGTGCTGGTGATCATCAACCCAGTGGACGTTCATTTCGACATGTCGCTGCTTCTGCCGCTTGTCGCCTCCGTACTGTTCGCGCTCTACAGCATCGCCACGCGCGCAGTAAGTCGCGAGGATTCAGCGGTAACGAGCCTCTTTTATGCGGGTGTGGTCGGGGCACTGGCGATTTCGCTGATCGGCCCGTTCTACTGGACCGAAGTCGTCCCCACCGATTGGTTCGCATTGGCAGCCCTTTGCGTCTGCGGCACGCTCAGCCACTACTTCCTTATCCGGGCCTACGGGCTGCTGCCTGCCGCGGAAGTTCAGCCCGTCACCTATTTTCAGCTGGTTCTTAACGTGATGTTTGCCGTCCTGTTGTTTGGCGAAACGATCACCCACAACATGATCATCGGCGCCCTGATCGTGGTCGGCGCGGGCCTTTTCACGATCTGGCGCGAACACCAGTTGGCCAAGCGCTCATAGCCGATACGGTATCTGAAACTGCGCGCTTTGCGATCAATTGAGCCAGCAGGATCTCGCTTCACGACCGCACCAACATCCTGATCGCCACGCGACGGAACAATTTCCACCTTCGCGTGTTGTCGGAGCAGCCGATCGGATCGCAAGGTTTTTCCGCGGATGGAGTATGCGATGAAATGGCTTCTCCCAGTTCTGTGTATCGCGGCGGGCCCCGCATATGCGCAAAGCCCCGGCCTGGAGACGACCTGCATGGCGGTCGCCAAGAATTTCTTCCTGGTCGACACGCTCAACGTCGGGGTGGTCCAGTCCTTTCCCGAGATTGCACCGCCCGGAGCACGCTTTAAATATTCCGAAAGAGCCGACACAAAGAAGTCAGATATGACGGACACCTTCGACTGCGAGTTCGACAATGCGAAGGCGCCGACAAAAATCCTGCGCTTCTGCGTTTCACGCATCTGTTACGCCGCCGATGAGGACGATCCCGAGCGCAAGAGACGATTTCAGGAGATGCAGGTTCTGCTGCAAAGAGGGAAAACTGCAAACTGAGTTCGCTTGACGGCCGGCCAAGGCTCGGCCGACGCTGACAGAACTACTGCGTCTCGAGCTCAACCCCGACACGCAGCCCATTTTCCGCAAACAGGAGCAGCAGCTCACGAAGCTTTGGCTGCGAGACTTCCTCGATCGCGGCTTCGAGCGCAGTCCATTGCAGTCTCCTGCTCTGCCTCTCGGGGAAATCCCCTAAAACTTCCTGGACTTCGAGCAAATGCACGTTGAGGTGATAGCTGAGGTCGCTGCTATCCTTGGTGTAGACGAACGAGCCGATGGCATCGCTCGATACCCGGCCCCTGACGCCAGCCTCTTCCATCGCTTCGCGCGCGGCGGCGGCGCACGCCGTCTCCCCTGTCTCTATGCGACCCTTTGGTATTCCCCAGCGGCCGTTGCGGCGGCTGGTGACGAGCAGCACTTCAGGGGGGCCGTCTGCGGACACCCGAAAACAGATCGCTCCAGCCTGCTGGACACATGTCATTGAACGAGCAGAGTTTTGTGGCAACGTTGCGCATGCCAGCGACAATTGCTCGGACATTTCTCTCTCGGTTTCGATGGATTGCAGCGAGAATCTTGTTTGCATTTATGACAGATATGTGACGCCCCGTCTCGCAATGAGCGATTGCAAAATGAAACGGCGGAGACAGTGTAGGCATGGCCACGAGGAGAAAGGTCGGAACAAGGGTGGGCAACAGGAACTGGATTGCTGGCCTCTCCGTCGCCGGACTGATGCTGCCCGAAGCTGTCGCCTATGCGGGCATTGCCGGCATCGCGCCACAACACGCGGTGGTCGCTGCCATTGTCGGCTGCCTGACCTATTCCATCTTCGGCAGAAGCCGTTTCGCCATCGTGTCTCCGACGTCATCTTCCGCTGCCATTCTTGCGGCCACGATGGCGACACTGCCCGGCTCGATGACCGACAAGATGGCGCTCGTGACCGTGATCGTGGCACTGACGGGCGTTCTGTTTGTCACGGCGTCGCTGCTGCGGCTTGGGAACCTCGCCGGCTTCATCTCCCGCCCTGTGCTCCGCGGCTTCGCTTTGGGTTTGGCGATCACCATCATCATAAGACAATTGCCCGCCGTCACCGGTGTTGACGTACCGACCACGGACATCATCCATCAGGTCGCCGCGCTTCTCGCGGCATTCCCACAGTGGAATGCCGCGAGCATCACGGTCGGTCTTGTGGCCCTGGCCGCCCTCCTGCTCTTGCGCCGCGTGCCGTTTCTGCCCGGCGCCTTCCTGGTGCTCTGTGCCGGTATATCGGCTTCGAGACTGCTGGACCTGCCAAGCCATGGCGTGGGGGTCGTCGGCCCGCTGTCCGTAGCGTTGACCTGGCCGTCGTGGTCGCTCGTTCAATGGAGCCAGCTCAGGCAACTGGTGCCATACACGCTTCCGCTCGTCCTCATTCTCTTTGCCGAGTCCTGGGGCACCATCCGTTCGCTATCGCTGCGCCATGGGGAAACTGTGACGGCCAATCGCGAACTGCTGGCGCTCGGCGCCGCGAATGTGGCCAGCGCCGTCGCGCAAGGCATGCCCGTCGGCGCTGGCTTTTCGGCCGGGTCCGCCGCCGAGGCGGCCGGTGCTGAAAGTCGAATGACGGCGTTCATCGCCGCGATCGGTCTTGCCGTCCTGGTCATCGTCGGCGCTGGCCTGGTGGAGAGCCTGCCCGAACCGGCTTTGGCGGCGGTCGTCATCGTCGCGCTGGCGCACGCCCTCGATCCGCGCCCGCTTTTGCGATTGTGGAAGCTGAAGCATGACGTCGTCATTGCGCTCGCTGCGGCAGTGGGGGTTATCGCCTTCGGCGTCGTAAACGGCATCACGATTGCGGTCGCGCTCTCCCTGGCCGTTCTGCTGCACAGGCTTGCCACTCCCTACGTTGCCACCCTTGGCCGCCTCGGTCAGGGGCACGACTTCGTCGACATCGCCCGCCACTCCGATGCTGAGACAATTCCGGGGATCTCGATATGGCGACCCGCCCAGCCACTTTTCTTTGCCAATGCGGATGCCATCCTCACCGAAACGGCAGCGAGGATCGGCCGGGACCAGACGGCGCGCGCCATCATCGTCAGCCTCGAGGAAAGCTTCGATCTCGACAGCACCGCCCTCGACGCGCTGCTCGAATTCGACACGCTCGTCCGGGCGCAGAACAAGCGCGTGCAATACGCACGTGTCCATGACCGTGTACGCGACCTGATCGCGCTGGCAGCTCCCGCGCTTCTTTCCTATCTCAGCTACAGTGTCGATGATGCCGTCGCCGCCGTGTCTCAACCAGGGTCCACCACCCCCTTGCCCGGAGCCGTTCAATGACGACCGTCTATGAGCCGCAATTGCAACCGGTCGAGATTGCCGACCTTCGTCCGACCCAGATCACCGTTGGCCTCCTCGAAGTCGCCGACAAACGCCAGGAATGGCGAAGGAATGCAAAGAAACACGGCCCGGAATATCTCGGCCGTCATATGGTGCCGTTCTGGGCCCGAAGGAGCGGGCCTATCTGGTCGACCACCATCACCTCGTGCGCGCCCTTTACGAGGAGGGCGTCGCACATGTGCCGACCAGCATCGTGTTTGACCTCAGCCATCTCGGCAAGGATGAAGGGTCGGTCATGGACCATCGCCACTGGATGTATCCCTTCGATGCCGAAGGTCTGCGCCGACCCCATCGGGACCTTCCAAAGACCATAGCCGGCCTCGTCGACGACCCCTACCGGTCACTGGCGGGTGCGCTTCGCCGAGCGGGCGGCTACGCCAAGGATATCACCCCCTACAGCGAGTTCATGTGGGCGAACCTCCTCCGATCGCGCGTCGACGCGAAGCTGATCGCCAGCGACATAGACAAGGCTTTGCGTGACGGGCTCAGCCTTGCGCATGACAGGTCCGCCAGTTTTCTGCCGGGCTGGTGCGGTGTCTCGGACTGACGGGATTTTTGGGGCGGAAGCTCCACTATCCGGCGTCAGCCGAGCCGACCGGAATTTTCGTTGTAGTATTCCGTTAGTACCTGCAGGCGTACCTGCACTGCTAAGCTCCTCCCATTGGTTTTGGGAGGAACAGATGACAGCTTCGAAAATTCTGATGATCACCGGTGACTTCACCGAAGACTATGAAACGATGGTCCCGTTTCAGACGCTGCTTGCCTGCGGCTATACCGTCCATGCCGCCTGCCCCGGCAAGAAGGCCGGAGAGACGGTCGCGACCGCCATCCATGACTTCGAAGGCGACCAGACCTATTCCGAAAAGCGCGGCCACAACTTCGCGCTCAACGCTACCTTCTCCAGCATTCGCGCCGACGACTACGACGCGCTCGTCATACCCGGCGGCCGGGCGCCCGAGTATCTGCGCCTTAACCCCGATGTCATCAAGGCTGTGCAGCATTTCTTCGAGGCCGGAAAGCCGGTGGCGGCCATCTGCCACGGCGCGCAGCTTCTTGCCGCAGCCGGCGTGCTGAAGGGGCGCACATGCTCTGCCTATCCCGCCTGCCGCCCGGAAGTCGAACTCGCCGGCGGCATTTATGCCGATATCGCGATCGATGACGCGGTCTCGGACGGCAATCTCGTCACCGCCCCCGCATGGCCGGCGCATCCTTCGTGGCTGCGGCAGTTCATGGCTGTGCTCGACGCCTCCGCCCTGCTACAAACGGACGCCGCCTGAGGAAGCGGAAAAGGGAGGGTCGTGATGTGCGAGTTGTTCATTAAGGCGGACGCAAGGCTCTGGGAAAGCACAACGCGTTCGCTACGCATCGATGGCATGGTGACAAGCGTTCGGCTGGAGAACTTCTTCTGGTCGAAGCTCGAGGAGATCGCCCATCGCGATCGCATGAACGTCACGCAGTTGATAACCAAGCTGCATCATGAGTCCATCGATGCCGGCCACGATCTTGGGAACTTCACTTCGTTTCTGAGGGTCTGTTGCGCGCGCTATCTCGACCTTCAACTGACCGGGGACATTCCGACGGATGTCAAACAACCGATCGCCGGGCTGAACGCTCCGGCGATCCTCGTTCGCGAGCAGGAAAAATACCACTAAGGCAGCGGCCCTCGACGGTTGAGGGCCGGCAAGAACCACCGCACCCTCGGCCGGCTCGCCTGAAGCGGCTGAGGGTATTGCGGTTCGGAAGCGTTCCCGTTGCGAATGTCAGGATGGCTGCGGCGCTGCAGGCGGTCGTCATTTAGACCTTCGCTTGCAGCCGCTCGGCCTGGGCAATGGTGACGCCGCCGATAGTGCCGGGTCCCCGCGTGCAGCGACCGGCAGAGCCATCTGTCGGCCGAGCGCCCGCAGAAGGGAACAGCCTCCACGGCCACACTCGGTTCCCGTCATATCGATACGGAAGCATTCCGCCCGAACTTCCGCACGTTTTCGCTACAGACCCCGAGCACAGCCCACGCCAAGCGGAATTCAGCCATGCTGCCCCGATCAGCCGTATCGACTGCTCGCCATCCCGGCGCCGTTTCCGATTCGGCAACTTCCAGAAGACTCATTGCCTGAAACAGGAAATTTTCGACAAGAATTACCTTAGCCGACTGAAATACTCTTGACGCAGTTCCGTTTCGGAAATTTACTCCGGTCATCAAGGCCGAAATGGAAACGGTGATGACCCAACGCTACCTCGTCGATGATCTGGACCGCGAGATTATCCGTTATCTCTCCGAAGACGGACGCCTTTCGGCGGCCGAGATCGCCGGCCGGATCGGCAGCGTCTCGGAACGCACGATCCGCAACCGCATTGCCGGATTGCTCCAGGCCAAAATGATCGTCATCGGCGCCATTCCAGATCCGGTGGCGCTCGGACGCGATGTCCAGGTCGAGCTTTTGATCGAAGTCGAGCCCGGCAAACAGGAAGACGTCGCCATCCTGCTCGCCGAGTATGACGAGATCGGCTACCTCGCCGCCACGAGCGGTACGGCGAACCTCAGCGCTTCGCTCTTCGTCTCCGACCATGCGGCTTTGCTCGAATTCATCGATCAGGAACTGGGCAAACTGCCCGGCGTCAAGCGCGTCACGAGCTCGGTCGTGCTGCGCCTCTACAAGGTATTTGGCACGAGGACGACCGCAATTAGCCGCGGTACGGATCTCGGCGGCAAGAAAAAGGGATAGACCATGCTTCGTATCGGAGTGGATGTCGGCGGAACCAATACGGACGCAGCGCTGCTGCGCGGCGCCGAGGTCCTGGCCACGGTAAAATCCTCGACCACCGCGGACGTGACATCGGGCGTCAGCGCAGCAATCCGCACGGTCCTGGCCGAAGCAGGCGTTTCTGCCGGCGCGGTCAATGCGGTGATGATCGGCACCACGCACTTCCTCAACGCCATCGTCGAGGGCCGGCACCTTGAAAAGGTTGGCGTTCTCCGACTTTGCGGCGCGGCGACGCGCTCGCTGCCGCCAATGATCGATTGGCCGGACACGCTTCGCCCCGTCGTCGACGGTGGTGCCGCCCTGGTTGGCGGTGGCGTCAATTACGATGGCTCGGAGATTGCGCCGCTCGACGATGTGGCGATCCGCGCGGCGTGCCGCGATTGGCGGGCGCGTGGCATCTCCGCCGTCGCGATCTGCTCGGTCTTCGCCCTGGTCGACCCGAAAATGGAAA
Source organism: Ensifer sp. 22460 (assembly GCF_052044935.1). Lineage (NCBI taxonomy): Bacteria > Pseudomonadati > Pseudomonadota > Alphaproteobacteria > Hyphomicrobiales > Rhizobiaceae > Ensifer > Ensifer sp. 22460. The sequence continues at coordinate 27,657 of NZ_JBQENZ010000019.1, read as the reverse complement.
ACGACGCGGCGGAAATCGTCGCAGAAGAAATGCCGGGCGCGGCAATCAGCCTGTCGCACCGCGTCGGCCGCACCGGCCTCCTGCCCCGCGAAAACGCCGCGATCCTCAATGCGAGCCTCCACACGCTCGGACGCGAAACGGTCGGCGCCTTCCGCTCGGCTTTTGCCGCTCTCGGCCTCACCTGCCCGCTTTTCCTCACACAGAACGACGGAACGCTGATGGCAGCCGAGTTCGCCGAGCGGTATCCAGTCTTCACGATCGCGTCGGGACCGACCAACTCCATGCGCGGCGCGGCCTTCCTCACCGGGCTCTCCGACGCGGCCGTGATCGATATCGGCGGCACCACCACGGATATCGGCATGCTGGTCGCCGGCTTTCCGCGCACCCGCAGCGAAGGCGCGATGATCGGCGGCGTGCCGACCAATTTCCGCGTGCCGGATGTCTACTCCTTCGGCCTTGGCGGCGGCAGCATCGTACGCCCCGGTCCGGCTTCGACGATCGGTCCGGATTCGGTCGGTTTTCGGCTGCCGGAAAAGGCTCTCTGCTTCGGCGGCGACACGCTGACGGCAACCGATATCGCCGTCGCTGCCGGCCTCGTCGACCTCGGCGACCGCAGCCGCCTCAGCCACATCACGGCGGAACTGGCGCACATGATGCTAGCGCAGATGAAAGCCAGCATCGAAACGGTGCTGGACCGCATGAAGCCGAGCGCCGATCCGATCCCCGCCATTCTCGTCGGCGGCGGCTCGGTGCTGGTCGAGGGGCTGCTGGAGGGAACATCCGTTTCACTCAAGCCTGATCATTTCGGTTCGGCCAACGCAATCGGTGCGGCAATCGCGCAGGTCTCCGGCGAGGTGGACAGCGTGGTTTCGCTCGAAGGCACCACGCGGGAAATCGCACTGGAATCCATTGTCGCGGAGGCTCGGGCGCGCGCCGTCGAGGCCGGCGCAGATGCCGATACGACCACCCTTGCCGAAATCGAAGAAACGCCGCTGGCTTACCTGCCCGGCAATGCCGTTCGCGTCGCCGCGAAAGTGATTGGGGAGTTGCGGGCATGAAGTACTGGACGCTCAGCGAAGCGGATATCGATCGCATCGCCATCGGCTGCGGCATTCTGGGAACCGGCGGCGGCGGTAGCACCTATCATGGCCTGCTGCGTGCCAAGGCGCTTTTGCGCGAAGGCAAGCGCATTCGCATGGTGCGGCCGGCCGACATGGCACCGGATGCCCAGATTCTCGGTATCGGCGGCATCGGTGCCCCGACCGTGGGTATCGAGAAGATCGCGGAAGGCAGTGAGGGCGTCCGGCTATTGAACGCGCTCGAACGACATCTGGGCCGCAAGGTCGATGCACTGCTCGGTGACGAAGTCGGTGGTGGTAACGGCATCGCGCCGATGCTGACGGCGGCGATGGTCGATCTGCCTGTCGTCGATGCGGACGGCATGGGTCGCGCTTTCCCGGAAGTGCAGATGACGACTTTCTTCATCCACGGCCAGGCGGTGCAGCCCGCGGCCCTTGCCGATGCGGACGGCAATGTGCTCGTCGTCACCGACGCGACGACGCCGAAGATGCTGGAGAAGCTGCTGCGCGCCAGCACCATTGCCATGGGATGCACGGCACTGATGACGACGGCGCCGATGTCCGGTGAATTCGTCCGCCGTTTCGGCGTGCCCCACACCACCAGCCAGGCCTGGAGCCTCGGGGATGCTGTCATGAACGCGCGCGCGGCCAAGGAGGATCCGGTCGAGGCCATCTTGAAGCAATCCGGTGGTGTGCGGTTGATGCGTGGCAAGGTGACCGATATCAGCCGCCGCGTTATGGCGGGCTTCACCCGCGGCAAGCTCACCGTTGCGGGCCTGGATGCGGACGCGGGGCGCACACTGACGGTCGACATCCAGAACGAATATCTGATCGCGCGTGAAGGCGAAGAGATCATCACCATGGTGCCGGACCTGATCTGCATCGTGGATTCAGAGACCGGTCGGGCGATCGGCACGGAAGAGCTGCGCTACGGCCTGCGCATCGACGTGTTGTCCATGCCTGCCCCGGTTCTGCTGCGCAGCGAAATCGCGCTCGCCTCCGTCGGCCCGCGTGCCTTTGGTTACGATTTCGACTTCGTGCCGATGGGCGTGTCTGCGGATGCGCCTGCCGTACCCCACTACAAAGAAGACGCCTAAGCGTCCGCCCCTCCAGAACTCGATTGGGAGCCCGACATGAACCGCCGCAATTTCTTGAAAACCGCCGCCCTCACTGCTCTCGCCACAGCCGCCGCGTCGCATTGGAATTTTGCCATGGCTGAGGGCACGAGCAGCATCTTCACGCTCGCCTATCCGACGAGCTTTCCGGATCTCGACCCCGCCACCTCCTTTTCCAACGACGGCGCGGTGCTTGCCAATGTCTACGAAGGGCTGACGCGCTACATTCCCGCGACCGACAAGGCCGAAGCCAAAATCGAGCCTCTGCTTGCCACCTCCTGGGACGTGAGCGCAGACGGCAAGACCTGGACCTTCACCCTGCGTGATGGCGTGAAGTTCCATGACGGCAGCCCGCTGACCTCACAGGCGGTCAAGGGCTCGATCGAGCGGACCAAGAAAATCGGCGGCGGTGCGTCCTTCATCTGGGGCCCGGTTTCGTCCATCGAAACGCCGGAACCGCTGAAGGTAGTCTTCGTGCTTTCCGAACCGCAGCCATTGGACCTCATCGCATCAGCCGGCTTTGCCGCCTGGATCTACGCGCCTTCTGCGCATGACAAGAAAGCTTCCTGGTTCAATGCCGGCAACGATGCAGGGACCGGAGCGTTCAAGATTTCGCGTTACGAGCCCGGTCAGCGCGCCGTTCTCGACCGGGTCGAAGGCTATTGGGGCAAGGTGCCGGATGGCGCCTTCCAGACGATCTCGTTCGAGATCGTCGAGGATGCGACGCTCGCTCAGAACATGATCGAGAGCGGCCAGGCCGACTGGACCTACAGCCTCCCCTACGAAAATCTCGAGGCGTTGAAGTCCAATGCCGATCTCAACGTGGTCGTCAATCCTTCCTTCGAAACGCTGTTCGGCCTCTACAACGTCAAGCGTGCGCCACTCGACAAGGTCAAGGTGCGTCAGGCCCTGTCGCTCGCCTTTCCCTATGACGACGTGATCGCCGCGGGCACGAGCGGCTTCGGCACGCGTGCCAAGGGTGTTGTGCCGGCCGGCATCTGGGGCCATGACGCCAATGCGCCGATACCGAAAACTGATCTGGAAGCAGCCAAGGCCCTGCTTGCCGAAGAAGGCATCGAACCGGGTCTGGAACTGGTCATGACCTACTCCACATCCCAGGCGATCGAGGCGGTCGCAGGCGAACTCTGGAAGGCCAACCTGGAGACGCTCGGCATCACGCTGAAACTCCAGCCGATGGCATGGGAAGCGCAGTGGCAGCTCGGCAAATCGAACCCCGAAGCGGCGCAGGACATTTTCGTTATGTTCTGGTGGCCGACCTTCGTCACCCCCTATGACTACCTCTTCAACCTGTTCCACAGTGAAGAGAAGCCGAATTTCAATCTCGGCTACTATTCCAACCCCGAGGTGGACGCCAAGATCGATGAAGCGGCCAAGCTCTCGGGCACGGACCGCCCGCGCGCCGAGGCGCTGTTCGTCGAGGCGCAGCGCAAGATCATCGAGGACGCGGCAGCCATCTTCATGCTTGACCAGCCGAACGTCCACATCATCCGTGCGGACATCAAGGGCTATGCCGATAATCCGGCCTACGGGCACATCGCCTTTGTCAACGATCTGAGCCGGTAGGCACGCGGGGGGTCTGATGGAACTTCTACGCTACATCCTGCGCCGTACGTTTCTCTCCGCCTTCGTATTGGTCGGCGTGACCTTCCTGGTCTTCGTGGTGGCACAGGTCGTACCGTCGGACCCCGCAGCGCTCTATGCGGGCCCGCGTCCCACGGCCGAGCAAATCGAGAAGGCGCGCCAGGAGCTTAATCTCGACGCGCCTCTTCCGGCCCGTTTCGCGACTTTCGCCGGCGCTATGGCGTCCGCCGATTTCGGCATCTCCTACAAGTCCAGACGCCTCATCGCGGAGGATCTCAGGGCCTATCTTCCGGCCACCCTGGAGCTTGCCATATTTTCGACCGGCCTTGCGCTCCTGATCGGTATCCCGCTCGGCGTCATCGCCGCGGCGCGGCAAGACGGTTGGGCGGACCGGTTCTGCAGTTTCGGTTCTATCGCGGCCGTCGCGATGCCGACCTTTTTCCTGGCCATGATCCTGCAGCTCATCTTTGCGCAATGGCTTGGTATCCTCCCGCTCTCCGGCCGACTTTCCAGAGAGATCGCGATCTCCGCGCCGCTGCCGATGGTGACCGGTTTCAACTTGATCGACGCGCTCATCGCCGGCCGCCTCGACGCATTCGGCGATGCCCTGACGCATCTGATCCTGCCGGCGTTGACGCTCGCCTCCTATCCTGCAGGCGTCGCCATGCGGCTGACACGCTCGGCCATGATCGAAATCCTTGAGCGCCGCCATATCGTTGCGGCCCGCGCGCTCGGCCTTTCCGAACCGCGCATCCTATTTGGTCACGCGCTGCCGAACGCCATGGGGCCGGCGCTGACAGTGATCGGTCTCTCCTTTGCCTATGCCCTGACCGGCGCGGTGCTCGTCGAGATCATTTTCGCCTGGCCGGGTCTCGGCCGTTACGTCTCCGACGCGATCCTCGCCAAGGACTTTCCGGTCATCGCCGCCGTCACCATGGTTGTCACCATCTGCTACGTGGTGATGAACCTGCTGATCGATATCACCCAGGCCCTTGTCGACCCGCGGGTGGCGCTGTCATGAAAAAGCTCCTCCAACGCCTCGGCTGGCCTGGCACCCTCGCCCTTGCCATCGTCCTTCTCTTCGTGCTCGTCGCGCTCTTCGCGCCGTGGATCGCGCCTTATCCCGTGCAGGGGGCCGGCGGACCGAATGTTGTCGCCAAGCTCTCGCCGCCCTCCGCAGACTACTGGCTGGGTACAGACCATCTTGGCCGGGATATTCTGAGCCGCATTGCTTACGGCACCCGGGTGTCGCTGACGAATGGTATGCTAATCGTCGCCTTCTCGCTGCTCATCGGCCTGCCGATCGGTCTTGCCGCCGGCTACTTCGGCGGTTGGGTCGACGAGGCGCTGATGCGCGGCACCGACGTCTTCCTTGCCTTCCCTGCACTATTGCTAGCGGTGCTGATGGCCGCCGCCCTCGGACCGGGCTTTCTGAACAGCGTCATCGCCGTCGCTGTCACCTGGTGGCCCTGGTATGCGCGACTGGCCCGCGCGGAGGTGCTGGTGCTGCGTGGTCAGCCCTATGTGGAGGCGGCGCAACTCTCCGGCGTCTCGCATTGGCGCATCATCCTCCGCCACATCCTGCCGGCGACAGGCAGGCCGCTGACCGTGCAGGCTGCTCTCGATGTCGGGCCGGCACTTCTTACCGCGGCTGCCCTCTCCTTCCTTGGCCTGGGCGTGTTGCCGCCGACCGCCGACTGGGGCCAGATGGTCGATGCCGGTCGAAAGTTCTTCCCCGCGCGCTGGTGGTATTCGGCGATGCCGGGCCTCACCATCTTCGTCATCGCGCTCGCCTTCAGCGTGCTCGGCGATGCGCTGCGAGAGCGCAAGGGAGGGACTGCTCGTGCCTCTGCTTGATATCCGCAACCTGTCGGTCAGCATCCCGACATCAGAAGGCGACGTTCACGCGGTGCGTGCGGTCAGCCTCGAGATCGAGCGCGGCGAGATCCACGGCGTCATCGGCGAATCCGGCTGCGGCAAGACCATGACCGGGATGGCGGCACTTGGCCTGGCTCCGAAGGGTGCCCGCATCGTTGCCGACCGGTTCCATTTTGACGGCGAGGATCTTCGGGAGCATGCGGCGCGCCTGCGTGGCCGGCGTATCGGCATGATCGCCCAGGATCCTGCCGCCGCCCTCAATCCGGTTCTCAGCATCGCCACGCAGATGGACGATGTGATCCGCGCCCATCGCGACCTGCCGCATCGGGCGAGGCGCGCGGAGGCGATCGATCTGCTGGCCTCAACGGGACTGTCTGATCCTGAAAGAGTGCTCCGCAGCTATCCGCACCAGCTTTCCGGCGGCATGCAGCAGCGCGTGGTCATCGCCCAGGCGCTGGCGACCGGCGCGGACTTCCTGATCGCCGACGAGCCGACCACAGCGCTCGACGTCTCGGTCGGCGCCCAAGTTCTGGCGCTTCTGCGCAAGCTGGTGACCGAGCGCGGCCTCACCGTTTTGATGATCACCCACGACATGGACGTCATCGCCGAGGCCTGCGATCGTGCAACCGTGCTCTACGCAGGCCGCTCCGTCGAGACCGGCCCGCTCGATGCCGTGTTGCAAAATCCCGGGCACCCCTACACCCGTGCCCTGCTCGCCGCACTCCCCGACGCTGCACCGCTCGGAGCACGGCTTGCGGCCATCGAGGGCTCCATCCCGCCGCCGCGCTCGGCAATTGCCGGCTGTGCCTTTGCCACGCGCTGTCCCCAGGCGCTCCATGAGTGCGCAGTCACGCCACCGCCGGAGCGCAGCCGTGCTGCGCATCGCTGGCTATGCCACCTGCCGGAGGATGCTGCATGACCACGCCGATACTGGACATCGACAATCTCGTGATCCGCTACCGCGCCGGTCTCTTCGCTGCGCGCCCAAAACCCGCAGTCAACGGCGCAAGCTTCCGCCTTGCCAAGGGCGAGACCCTCGGCATCGTCGGCGAAAGCGGCTCTGGCAAGACAAGTCTCCTGCGCGCCATCCTTCGGCTCCTTCCGGTGGAAAGCGGGCAGATCCGGCTCGACGGCCAGGACTGGCTGGCGCTGCGGGGCAGCGCGTTGCGCCGGGAACGCCAGAAGATCGGCGTCGTGCTGCAAAACCCCTTCCTCTCGTTGAGCCCGAGATTGACGATCGCCGATATCCTTGCCGAGCCGATCCTGGCGCAAGGCGGCCGACACGACGCGGCCATGCGGAAGAAGATCGCGGGCCTGCTCTGCGACTGCGGGCTGCCGGCCGATTTTCTCGACCGACGCGCAAGCGAACTCTCCGGTGGTCAGGCCCAGCGCGTGGCGATCGCCCGCGCACTGGCGCTGGAGCCGAGCCTCCTCATTCTCGACGAGCCGACATCGGCGCTCGACGTCTCGGTGCAGGCACAGATCCTCAATCTCCTTTCGGATCTGAAGGAAAGCCGCGGGCTGTCGATGCTCTTCGTAACCCATAATCTGAAGGTCGTCGCACATGTCTCCGACGCGCTTCTGGTCATGCGGCACGGCGACGTCATCGAATTCGGCAGAACGAAAGAGGTGATCGGCGCTCCAGCCGATCCCTATACGCGCGAACTGCTTTCCTACGGGCGCCGCGAAAAGCTTGTCGAGCACGAACTGGCTCCCGGCTGACGCCAAGCGCCTGCCTCGCTTTCGTTTTCAGTGGTCTGCATAGGCAACGACTGAACTGCCATGCCCAATCTCACTGCGCAACCGGCGGCCATGCGATGACCGCCGGTGCAATTGGTCGTCTCGGCGTCAGAGGCGGGCTACTTCGTGACCGTCAGCATCGCATGCATGCCGGCTTCGAAGTGTCCCTTGATATTGCAGAGCAGTACATAGGACCCTGGCGTGAGCTTGGCCTTCATCTGGCCATCGGCACCCGGTTTCAGGTCGGACACCTCGCCAAGGCTTTTCAGCTGCTTTTCGTTGACGCGGTGCTTGGCCGCGACGACATCGATCTTCTGGTCGGCCGATTTCAGCTTGATCAACACCATCTCGTGCTCTTCTGTCATTGCGTCGTTGTGGACCATAAACGTCGTCTCGCCGGCCTTGATGGTCGATTGATCCAGTGTGAGGGTCATCGAACCGCCAGCCTCGCCGCTCTCGACAACTTTGACGGTCGTGCCGGCAAATGCAGGCGACGTCAGACAGATGAAAGTAAGCACTGCTAGCTTGTTTCGGGTGAACCGCATTTTAAGTTTCCCTTTTTTTGCTGCCGTTTATCGGCGATTTGCGCCATGACGCGAGACCTTGCTGACCGGTGGGCTCTTCCTTGGTCAGGACGCGATCGTGCGTTCAGCCTCGGCGCAATGAGCGGAACCGATCGGCAATGCCGTGCGGCCCCGACGCCGTTCTAGGCGACACACCCTGTCCATCGGCTGTCCTGCAGCTGCATTGTGACGGCGCCAGGGTTTTGCGGACGGAACCGGCTCGACACGCCATCGCTTGGTTGGAGGCCGCCATCAGCAGCCTCCTCCAGTACAGTCGGACGAGCCGATGGACAGGGTGTGGCCTCCGCCGGCCGTGCTTTGGCGAAAAGTCTCCCGATGCGGCTTTCGCCAGATCAATCCGCGCGTTCAGCGGCCCCGGCCGCCGCCGCCACGTCCTCCACCGCCGCCACCACCACGGAAGGCCGCCCCACCGCCCCGACCGCCACCACCGTGGAACCCGCCGCGGCTGCCGCCCTGAAAACCGCCGCCGCGATAGCCGCCGCCACGGTCAAAGCTTTGGAAGTTGCGGCCGGACTCCTGATAGAGCCGGCCATAGTTGCGGCTCAGTTCATTCTGGTTGCCGAACTGTCGTCCGGCGCGATCCAAGGAAAGATGGTCCGGCGCCCGCTGACGAGCCTGCTGGTTGCGGCGTGGTGCGGGCCTTGTCTCGACCCGGTTCTGAATACGTTGGGCGGCTTGAGGTCGATTGGATGCTACACGCTGACCGGCATCTCGCAGGTTCTCTCCGTCCGGCCGCTGAACCGGTTGCCAGCCATCCGGCGTGTGCTTCTGCCACTGCCCGTCCTGGCGACGATAGACGCTGCCGTCGCGACCGGCATAGACGTCACCACCCTTGCTGCCGACGATGAAGCCTTTGTTGCCTTCCGTGTTGCGCCAGCGCAGACCGCCGGCACTGCCTGTTGTTCCGCCGCTGATACGCGCGAATTCTCCGCCGTGCTTGACGGCAACGCTGCCCCAGGAACCGTAGACATTCTGCCCGCCGCGCGCGACCATGGCGTTGCCGGTCCTTGGATTGTAGGCGGAGATGAAGCCCCGTTCGCCGCCAGGTCCTGCCGCAGCACCGGCGCGGAACCGGGTCCCGGTGACGGGATTATAAGCCGCGCCAAATGCCAAACCCCTCTCGGGACCGTAGGCATAGCCATAGCGGCCGAAGGTTCCGTAGGCCGGGTTGTATGAGGCGCCAAACCCATAGCTGATCGGAGGCGGATAATAGGGCCAATCGTCATCGTAATAGTCCCAATAGGGTGGATAGTACCAACCTGAGCCCCAGACGACCGTGTCCCAGGCGAGATAGGTATAGAGATAGCCGAGGGTGTAGCCGTACCAGACGGCGTCCGGTTCCGTGTCGTAAACGCGGACATAGGTGGCGTTATAGACCGGAGACGACGATGGAATGCCGTAGATCTCATCGGCAACCGCGCGCGCAACGGCAAAGGGCCCGGTCGGCGTATCGCCGACGAACCAGATGCCATCCTTGAGGACGAAATACTTGTCCGCGACCTTGATGACCTGCTCGTTTGCGTTGACGGCATAAAACAGGGACGTGCCTTCGATCGGCTCGAACTTCGGCTCTCCATTGTAGCGTACGTCCACCTTCAATGAACCATCGGTCGAAACCCGCGCAAGCTTCGGAATGCTCGCCCTCAGACGCGCCATTGCGCTTTCGGAGGTGCCGGGGATCGAAGCACGCACGGCTGAGTAGGGCGCGTCGTCGGGTAGATTCACGAAATCTTCCGGCAGATCGGGAGTGGCAAAACTCCAGGGTCCTTCGAGCGAGGCTGATGAGAACCACCTGCCGGAGAGAAGGGTGTACCAGTTCTTGCTAGCCCTATGGAAAAAGACCGAGCTGGTCGTATTGGAAACCCAATCTAGCCCTGTGCCCGTCACCGGTTCCAGGACCGGCTTTCCGTCAAAGATCAAGAGCTCCGCTGGCTTCTCCGAATAGTAAACCTTCGGGATCTCGTTCTCGTTGAAGCGCGTTGGCGGAAGGGAGGCCTTTACCCCTTTCCAGTTCTCGATGTCCGGCAGTTTGGAAAACAGATCCGGAACCGTTTCTGCCTCAACCCAGCTGGTCTCCAATGTCTTCGAGGTGAGCCAGTTCTTGTCGCTTCGCAGATAGTAATCGCCTGATTGTTCGACTTTAAACAGGTCCCAATTCGTGTTGACCACGAACGATAGGCCCTCAACGCCCTTGACCGGGGCCGTAACCGCCTTGCCATCCGTCTGCAACAGGATCGCTGGCGCCTCGCTCTCAAAGATCGGCGGCGGGTCGGCCTTGATATCCGGAACGTCTGCGAGACGCTCAAAATCCGCAAGGCTCGCGGCCAGTCGCTGCTGTGACACGACGATCGGATCGGTAGGAACAAGCTTGCCGATATCGAGCGCGAGATCGGCAAGTTGCTGGCGGTCGAGCGCAGAGAACTCGAGCCGCGTGGTGCGAACATCCGTCAGAGTGACGTTTTCAGATGCATCGTCAGCGACGGTCTTGGCCGAAAGCCCGATGATCCCGTAGACCGGCTTCGCGTCTGCCGCCGATTTGAGTTCGGTGGCGACAAGAGCCTCGAGCACCTTGAAATCCTTCCAGGATGTTATCTGCGGCTGAAAGAGCGTGATCGTCGCGCCCTTGTCGGTGTTGAACACCCTTGGCCAGGCAGGCGCGGTGGCGTCAGACTGGTTGAGATATTTGCCCGCAACGAACCCATTTGCGCCGGAATAACTCACGGCACACCAGCTGGCTTCCGAATCACACTCCTTGATATCGACTTCCTCTCCCTGGGGAATGACGCGTATCGCGTCAAATCCAGTGCCCGGGCCTACCCTGAAATTCACATTTGCCGTCAGGACGGCGGGGTCCGCAAATGCAGAGGTCGAGAAGAACGAAGCGACCGTGAGGTAGGCAAGAATTCTACGCATGATCACATTCCTTCATTGGTGTGTACGGTGTGTTCAAGTCCTGTTGGCTGAAAGTTGCACTAGGCACGGATCGTCGCGCAAAGGCGTCTCGAGATCGCAGCTATTCGGCGTCGTTTAATTCGGAAATCATTGCACATTCGATGACGAGTGCAACTGGCAATGCGGCCAACTTCTAATTAAACCGCGCGTTGAACGATGCCTTCTCTGTTGCCCGTAGAGCAGACCCCATCGCGGCGCCCCCCGGTTGGTGGAGCGGCTGGAGAACGGCATCTTCCGGTATCGTGAATGTCCAATCTTGCAGATGGTTTCGGTACCCCCGCCTGACGGGAAAGGGCGTGCTTTTCGTGCTCTCCTTTTCGGGCCGCAAGAGTTATCCTGTGTTCGAATATCGAGATTGCCAAGAAGGCCGGCGCACGTATAGTTTCCATCTCTCCCGGCGGCTTCGTCGTCGCCTCCCACCGATGAAAACGTCATTCTCAACGCCTGCCGCTTGTCGATCCACTCCTCATCGTACCGATCTGCGGCACCCAGATGTATGATGCTCGACGTGCTTTTTTACCCTGCTCGCGCGCAAATGCGAGGCAGATGCTTTATGAAACTGATGCAAGGATAGTGAACATGGAAACGACCTTTTCTCCGGTGCTGACCGTTTGCGGCATCGAGGAGCTTCCGGGGCAGAGCAGCCGAAACGTGACCCACGTTCTGTCGATCGTCGATCCGGAACTCCCGGAACTGGAAGCTTTCGGCGCCTATGGCGAACACCACCGCACGACGCTGCGTTTCCACGATATCATTGCGGCGGCACCGAACCGGGTGATGCCCCGCCCGGACCACGTGGAGGCCATTCTTCGCTTCGGTACAGATTTCCTGATACGGCAGGATCGGGAAGCCGCGAGCCATGTACTGGTTCATTGCCATATGGGCGTATCGCGCTCGACGGCAGCCATGCTGACCCTCATGGCGCAGGCAAACCCGGATGAGCCCGGCGAAAGCCTCTTTGCCCGCCTTGCCGCCATACGCCCGCAAGCGTGGCCGAATTCCCAGATGATTGGCTTTGCCGACGAGCAGCTCGGTCGCCGGGGTGACCTCACTGCGGCGCTTGGCCGCCACTATGGTCGGCAGATCAAGAGCCGCCCCGAGTTCACCGAATGGATGACGACACTCGGCCGCGATGCCGAATTGCAGATGGCCATCCACGACTGACCGCCTAAGGCGCACCCGGTCTCGAGGCATCATCGGCAGAGGCGCTCAGCGTGGATATTGTAGAATTCTTCGCAGAGCGCCCACCTTCAGGAACACCGCGCGATCCAAGTGGCTGGCAGCAGCGACAGCAGACTCTCGCCTCCACGATGGCCGATGTCTGCAAGATGCGGCCAATGGCGACGCACGGCAAAAAGGGAACGGCATGATGAGCGAGCGTGACGTCGAAGAGATTTCCGCACTGATGATTGCAAGCTTCCGCCAGCTGACAGGCAGAAGCTTAGGTGATCCTTCCGCGGATGGCAGGTGGCTTTATGCATCCGCGCCGTTCGCCTTGCTCGCACATGACCGGTCCGAGGATCCCCGTTTCATATACGCGAACAAGACGGCCCAGGCCTGTTTCGGATACTCTTGGGAGGAATTCATCGGTATGCCGTCGCGCCTTTCTGCCGAGGCGCCAGACCGCGAAGAAAGGCAGCGTCTTCTAGACGGCGTCTCCGCCAAAGGTTTCATCGACAACTATCGCGGCGTTCGGATCGCGAAATCCGGACGCCGGTTCTGGATCGAAAACGCGACCGTCTGGCAGCTTGTGCGCACCGACGGCGCCTGTGTCGGCCAGGCCGCCGTCTTTCACACCTGGAAGGACCGGTAAGAGCGCTTTGCGCCTTATCTTGTGACCGCTCGAGACGCTGCTTCCCGCCTCCTAATAGAGAGATTGTCTACGGTTGCCCCTACCTTTGGCCAAAGTCTCTGCCGCCCACCCCGGCAATAGACAATCTGTCGCCTTCCCTCTGGCAGACTTCTTCCAGACAACCAGAGGAGGCCGCCATGACCGCCGTATTTGCCCGCACGACCTTTCACGACGCCCTCGCCCGCCTTGCCGATCCGCACCTGCTCAGGGAGCTCGCCTATGTCGGCGGTCGCTGGATCGCCGGCCATGACGGTGCCGGCTTCAAGGTGACGGATCCCGCCTCGTCGGCGACCATCGCCTGGGTCACAGCCCTTGATGCCGAGCAGGCCGGGGAGGCGATCTCGGCCGCGAGCGACGCGCTGCCCGCCTGGCGCAGCATGCTGCCGCAACAGCGCTCCGCGATCCTGCGCAAGTGGCATGACCTGATCCTGGAGGCCCGCGAGGATCTTGCGCTGCTGATGACGCTGGAACAGGGCAAGCCGCTTGCCGAGTCCAGTGCCGAGATCGACTATGCGGCCTCTTTCATCGAGTGGTATGCCGAGGAAGGAAAGCGCCTCAACGCCGAAAGCGTCACCAGCCATCTTCCCGGAGCCGAGATGATTGTCCGCCGCGAGGCTCTCGGCGTCGTCGGCATCGTGACGCCGTGGAATTTCCCCTCCGCCATGATCACCCGCAAGGCCGCAGCGGCCCTTGCCGCCGGCTGCACCGTCGTTGCGCATCCCTCCAGCGAAACACCGCTTTCAGCACTTGCCCTTGCCGAACTCGGCGAGCGGGCCGGCCTGCCCTCAGGTGTCTTCAACGTGGTGACAGGGGATGCCGCCACCATCGTTGGCCGCATGAATGCCGATGCGCGCATCCGCGCCATGAGCTTCACCGGGTCGACGGAGATCGGCAAGCTGATTGCCGGCCAGTGCGCACGGACGATGAAGCGGCTGGTCATGGAACTCGGCGGTCACGCGCCGCTGATCGTCTTCGCCGATGCCGACGTGGAGAAGGCAGCCGATATCGCGATCGCCGCAAAGTTCGCGACGTCTGGCCAGGATTGCCTCGCTGCCAATCGCATCTATGTCGAGCGGCCGATCCTCAGGGCTTTTGAGGAGGCCTTTGCTGCGCGGATTGCGCGCTTGAAGGTCGGCACCGGGCTCGACCGCGACAGCGAAATCGGCCCGCTGATGCACGAACGAGCGATCGCCAAGGTTGAGGAGCAGGTGGCCGACGCGCTGCGGCTTGGCGCCAAGCTTGCAGTCGGCGGACGGCGCCACCCGGCCGGGCCGCTTTTCTTTGAACCCACACTCCTGACCGACGCGCCCGACGAGGCACTGATCATGCGCGAAGAGACATTCGGTCCGGTCGCAGCCGTGACGGCCTTCGACGACGAGGACGAAGTGATCGCCCGCGCCAACGACACTGAGTATGGTCTCGTCGCCTATGTCGTCACAGAGAGCGGCGCGCGCCAGATGCGTCTCGGACGGGCGCTTGAGTACGGCATGGTCGCCATCAATCGGGTGAAGATCACCGGCGGACCGATCCCCTTCGGAGGCTGGAAGCAGTCGGGCCTCGGCCGCGAAGGCTCCCGCCACGGCATCGAAGCCTTCACGGAACTCAAATACCTCTGCATCGACACGGCCGCCTGAGCGCGCGCGCCACATTTCATACGCGAAAGGAAAGACCATGCTCGACAGAAGCAACGAACTTACCGCCTGGGACCGTGATCACTTCTTCCACCCGTCCACGCATATGGGCATGCATGCGCGCGGCGAGACGCCGACCCGAGTCATCGGCCGCGGCGAAGGCGTCTACATTACCGACACCAGCGGCAAGACGAGCCTTGACGCATTTGCCGGCCTCTACTGCGTCAATGTCGGCTACGGCCGGCAGAAGATCGCCGACGCGATCGCCGAGCAGGCCAAGAACCTCGCTTACTACCACGCCTATGTCGGTCACGGCACAGAAGCCTCGATCAGGCTGTCCAAGTTGATCATCGATCGCGCGCCTCAGGGCATGAGCCGTGTCTACTTCGGTCTTTCAGGTTCGGATGCCAACGAGACCAACATCAAGCTGATCTGGTACTACAACAACATCCTCGGCCGGCCGGAAAAGAAGAAGATCATCTCACGCTGGCGCGGCTATCATGGGTCCGGCGTCATGACGGGCTCGCTGACCGGCTTGCATCTCTTCCACAACGCTTTCGACCTGCCGCGCGCGCCGATCCTGCACACGGAAGCGCCCTACTTCTTCCGCCGCCCGGACCGGTCGATGGATGAAGAGCAGTTCTCGCAAGATTGCGCCGACAAGCTCGAAGAGATGATCCTGGCCGAAGGACCGGAGACGATCGCCGCCTTCATCGGCGAGCCGATCCTCGGTACGGGCGGCATCGTACCACCGCCGAAGGGCTACTGGCAGAAGATCCAGGCGGTGCTCGAAAAATACGAGATCCTGCTCGTCGCCGACGAGGTGGTCACCGGCTTTGGCCGTCTCGGGACGATGTTCGGCTCCGACCATTACGGCATGAAGCCCGACCTCATCACCATTGCCAAGGGCCTGACCTCTGCCTATGCGCCCCTTTCCGGCACGATCGTCTCCGACAAGATGTGGCAGGTGCTGGTGCAGGGCTCTGACGAGCTGGGCGCGATCGGCCATGGCTGGACCTATTCCGCCCATCCGATCTGCGCGGCCGCGGGCGTTGCCAATCTCGAACTGATCGACGAATTGCGCCTTGTCGAGAACGCCGGCAAAACCGGCGCCTATTTCCGCTCGGAACTGGCGAAAGCGCTTGCCGACCACAAGCATGTCGGCGAGGTGCGTGGCGACGGATTGATGGCGGCGGTCGAGTTCGTCGAGGACAAGGACGACCGGGCCTTCTTCGACCCGGCAAAAAAGGTCGGCCCGCAGATCGCCGCCGCCCTCCTGGAACGCGGCGTCATCGGCCGCGCCATGCCCCAAGGCGACATCCTCGGCTTCGCACCACCACTCTGCCTGACGAAGAAAGAGGCTGACATCGTCGTGAAAGCGGCCGCAGACGCGATCACATCCGTGCTCGGCTCAAAGTAAGGCCCGGCGAGCAGGAAACGATGAAAGAGGCCCAATGGCGCAATCATGCGTTTCCATTCCCTGCATGCCCGGCCGCGCAAGCGACCGGGCATAAGCTCGAAGTTCAGAAGGGCCCGCGGCCACGCGCTCAATGAAGCCTCTGGTGTCTCGGACCGAAGAAACCTCCGGTCCTCACCTTGAAGCGAATTCAAGAACGATGGCGTGCCCGCGCGGACACAGCTACGCCTGCCTCTCTCGCTTCAGCAGGTATTGAGCTGTGGTGAGGTAATAGTTCCGGGCGTTAGCATTGATCTGGCGTTCGCCCAACTCGATCAGCGCCTGGGCCTTGATCTCCTTGGCTGCCATGTTCGCAGGGTCAACGGCCAACACATGATCGATCATTTCTGCCGCCCATTGAAACTCCTTGGCCTCAATGGCTTCCCGGGCGCGGGCGATGACCTTATCTAGGCCTCCTGCCATTTCGAGCATCTTTCGGGCGCGCTCCCCGGGCGGCAGAGGATTCAAATTCGTGGCATTTCCATCGAACCAGCCGACGTAATCGGCGTAAATACCACGCACAGCCCACGCGACAGTGCCATAGTATTCTTGCAGGTAGGGGCTCTTTGAGAGCTCAGGAGAGAGTTTCACCTCCTGAACAAGCTCGTCGGGTGTCTTTCCTTGTTTGATCCCGGCCAGGGTCTGGTCGAGGACGGTCTTGATGCCGTCGCGGTAATCGGTGAGAGCCTTGCGGACCTCGTCCTTCCCGAGGATCGGGCGCATGTGGCCCTGGACCATGTAGGTGGCGTCCAAGGCGAGCATTTTGTCGAGGCTTGCGATCCACTTCTCCGGCGGCCTCAGCTTCAGGCCGCGGATCGGCGAGAGGTTCGGGTATGATTTCAGGAAATCATCGCCGGGGACCAGCACTCCCTTCCCGGCGATCCAGATCGCCGTGTTCTCAGGAGACTCCCCAGGCGTATGGATGAGCTGCATCTGCACCCCCGCCAGCTCTATGGTCTCGCTCTCCCCTCTGAACGTGCGGGTCGGCGGCAGGAATCCCTCCCGCGTATGCGGGGTCACACGGCCATATTCGAGCTGCGTACCCGCGTTGATGAACAGATGGTCAGCGAGCTTGGTGCCGAAGGCATCACCGCCGTCGCGCGGTCCTCTTCCGAACTCAGGACCAGATTCCAACAGCGTCTGATGGCTGTAGATTTCGGGGTTGTCAGATCCGGCAAACACGCTCGCGCCGCCGGAATGGTCCGGGTGATTGTGCGTGTAGATGATTGCCAGGACGGGACGTACGAAGCGATTCCCGAAGGCGTCCACGATCGCCTTTGCGTCGACGGGGTTTGCAGACGTGTCGACGATAATGGAGCCTTTCTCCCCCTGGATCAGCGTGACATTGCTCGCCGAATACCCCACGGCAGCAAAGACACCGTCCGTGATTTCGATGACTTCCTTCCGGAATTCTGCGGAACTCGCACGCAGTTGCTCGCGCCCGGCGAATTCATCTCGAGACGCGGGCGACGTCTGCCCGAGTGTTGATGCGACCATCAAGGTTAGTCCTACTTCACGGCTCCACGAGCCTTGCATGGTACGTTCAGAAATGACGGCGACCGGCCGTCTGTCGTTACGGTTGCGACTGCAACGCATCCCGTGGACTTGATATGGGAATAACTGACGGAAGTCCCGTCCTTCCTTGCGGCCAGGGTCTGCGTGGTGATCGTCGGAGACCTCAAGTCTCTTCGGCCGTGGGGCTAAAACGCGGCCGGCTGTCCTGGCCAAGCGGCGTGCCAGTGGAAAGCTACCTTTCTTTGCGCTGGTTCAAACAGCCCGGTTCCTCTTGCCTTTAGGCTGGACGTCGAAATACCCGATCGTGATTGCGCAGCGCCGAAAGATGCCGCTACGCAACTCTGGACGTGGAACAAACGTAATGCGAGCAGCCGAACCCGCGATGACATCGACATTGGCCCAGACAAGAGAGGACATCAGCCGTGCGATCGCACGGATGCACGGCGCGATCTTGAGCAGCGCCATCGACTGCGAATGCCGTGACCGCGTGGGCGAGGCACTGCGCGACCTTGAGAGGCTGGAGCGCGAGCGGATCGAGCGGAGCCTGTTGACCGCGGCCGGCGAGCAACGGCGTAGGATCGCGGCACTTCTCGAACTGCTGGATGATTTCGACCCGAAGGAGACAGATACGCTCGACGACGGCACCATGGCTGAGGCGGGCCTGCTCTTCGCCGATATCGCCGCAGCCGCAGAGTTGGGTTCCTATCTGCTAAGACAAGCGCGCCAGGTTCACCATTCGTCCGACGTGGTGCAGGAGGTGAGCAATCGTGCCGCACCCAGCGAGTGACCTTTGCCCAGCGCGTTTCGAAGGCTTGCAGCGCCGCGACGCCTCGCAGAGCAGCCGGTTCAGAGACGCGCTTCTGGACATTGCCATGTCCCAAACCGTTGCGCTCGGGGAAATGAGCTTGCTTCTCGAAACCCTGCAAGACGATAGAGGAACCGGAAGCACAGACTGGCGCTGATGTGGCCGTCTCTCGCGTCCTGGCCGTTGCGGCGAGTAGTGACATCCGGTTCGCCACGGAACCCGACGAAGGCTGCTCACATTGATCCTGGAGCCCATCCGTACAGACGCTGCGCATGGTCATGACAGGGCGTTTGGCAGGGTGGGCCGCTCCGGAAGCGGCCCACCCTTCGTCGTCCGCTTAGATATCCCAGTCGGAGTCCAGCGAGTACGCCTCGATGGAGTCGATCTTCATCTCCGCGCCGTCGGCAAAGTCGTCATTAGGCGTGTCGGCCATCCCTCCAACCGCGAGATTGACGAGCATATACATCGGCTCGTGCATATCCGCGGGCGTGTCCGTGCGGGCGATCTCCGTGTCGTCGAAGTACCAGACGATCTCATCTTCCGTCCAAAGCACGCCATAGTCGTGAAACCCATCGGTATCGGCGACCTGCACTCCGTCTCGGCTCACGGTGTGCTCGCCACTTTCGTTGGAATGGGCGGTGGTGATCACGGTATTGGTGTCCTGCCCGCGCATTTCGACGACGTCGAGTTCCGGCGGCCAGGAGCCGTCGGCGGGTAGCAGCCAGAAAGCGGGCCAGGCGCCTTGATCGTCCGGCATGTCGGCTCGCATCTCGAAGTAGCCGTAGGTCTGGGCGAAGGACGAATAGGTCGTCAGCATCCCGGACGTGTAATCATAGCCACCGATCTCGGACTGGATTTCTTCCGAGGCGCGCTCGGCGGTGATCGTCAGCACGCCGTCCTCGACCGAAAACGGGTTGATGGAAGCGGTCGGCTCATAACTCGGATTGACGTACCATTGCAGCTCGCCGTTTTCGGTTAGCGTTGCCCCCTCTTCCGGCGCCCACCAGTATTTCGCATCCCAGACACCGCCTGTGTCGCTGCGGAGTTGAAGCGTGTCGAAATCATCGGAGAAAGTCTGCGTGAAGGCGGACCGGTCCAGGCTCAGCTTGAACTGGTTCTCCTGCAATTGGTCGGTTGTCGTATCGGCGAACACCACACTTTCGCCGTCGGCGAGATGAAGGCGGAGATCGTCCCCCTCCTGGGCAGAATTGGCCAGGACCTGTTCGAACGAGGTGAACCCATAGCCATCGAGGCGGACAGTGTCGTTGGAGCTGAAATCGGCGATGAGATCGCTGCCGTTGCCATGTTCGAACACGAAGGTATCGGCTCCACCGGCGCCGATGAGCACGTCGTTACCTGCGCGTCCGTCGATGGTCTGGCTGCCCGAACCACCGGTGATGATATTGTCGGCACTGTTGCCGAACGCATATCGGTCGTTGCCGGTGACGGTCAGGTTCTCGAAATTCTCCGGCAAGGTGTAGCTCATCCACGTATCGATCGTGTCTACGCCTTCGCCGGGGGCCTCTTCGGCCCGGTTCGTCGATGAATAAAGGTAGTAGATGTCGTCGCCCGTGCCGCCGACCATCGTTACGTCGACGGAACTGTCGCCCCAGATGGAATCGTTGGCGGGCGTGCCGAAAAGGCTCGGTCCGGATCCGCTTGCGGAATACCATGCCGTCGAACTTCCGCTGTAATAGACCGGCTGTCCTAGGGCGTTCATGGCAGTTCTGCTCATCGAGAAGTCTCCTGCTTGATAGAGTGCCCCTTCCCGGTGAGCACCCCTAGCATCTCTGACTGTGGCCTGTCGCCCACACCTCCAACTCTTTTGCCCCTGCGCATTCTTCAACTGTGATGCAGCAGCTGGCCGCCGACAGGCTCCCGTGGGGATCGAGGCGCCCACCGGAAAGCAGCCTATGCGCCGGCGACGCGATTCTCAGAATGGAGAAACGAAAACGCACTCAGGCCGCAGCATCACGATGGCGCGGATTCCGATCAATACCGCATGGGAAGTCCCCACCGGTCGCTGCCTTGCCTATTGATAGATATGGATTGTCGACACGCCGAGAGTGTGTCAGCTTCCCGCCTGGGAGGCCGATCGATGACAACACCGCTATCGCATATACGTGAGATAGAGCGTGTTGGCTTGGGCGCTGCGAGCCCGCGCGATGCACCCGTGGTCCAATCCTGGCTTCGCTGCCTCAATGATTACAAGCTGGATCCGACGATCGCGCAGGAAGCCTATATCGTTCCGGGATCGAAGCTGCGCGAGCATCGCGAACAGGCTGAAGAACTGATCCGCATCGGCCGCTCCGGCCTTGAAGGGCTGTTCAACCAGGTCGCCGAACAGAACTATGTTTTGTTGCTGTCCGATGCGCGTGGCGTCACCGTCGATTTCATGGGCGACCCGACTTTCGACAACCAGCTGCGCAAGGCGGGGCTCTATCTCGGCTCGGAATGGTCGGAGAGCCGAGCAGGAACCTGTGCCGTCGGGGCCTGCATTGTCTCCGGCGAACCGGTCATCATTCATCAGGACGATCATTTCGACGCCAGCCATATCGGACTGACCTGTACGGCGGCGCCCGTCTTCGACACGCTTGGCGACCTTACCGCCGTGCTCGACATCTCCCAGCTCCGGTCACCCACCGCCAAGGCGAGCCAGCAGCTGGCGCTGCATCTGGTGTCCGCGACTGCACGCCGGATCGAGCTCGCCAATCTCATGACCCGTACCCGCAATGACTGGGTCCTGCGGCTCGCGCGGTCGCCGGAATTCCTTGATGTCGACCCGGACGCCGCCATCGCCCTGGATGGCAGCGGGCGTATCACTGGCATGACCCATGGTGGTTTCGGCGCACTCGCCCGCTCGATGAACATCCGCGGCCTCAGAACGCGTGATTTCCTTGGCCTTCCGGTTTCGGAGATCTTCGATATCGACGTAGACGACCTGCCGAATTTCATGCGCGGCCGGCCGAACGGCGAACGCCTGCTTCGAGCCAAGAGTGGTCTTGTCCTTTTCGCTAGCGCCATCGCGCCCGTCGTCAGCCTTCGCGCGCCTACCGGGCCGGAGCCGCGCCTACCCCGGGCTTTGCGCGATCTCAGTCGCGGCGACGCCGCAATGGAACGGGTGCAGACCCGCGCGGCGAAACTTGCGACCCGCAACATCTCTATTCTCATTCAAGGGGAAACAGGCAGCGGCAAGGAATATCTTGCGCGCGCGATCCATGACAGTTGCTGCGGCAATGGCAACTTCGTCGCGGTCAATTGCGCGGCAATCCCGGAGCATCTCATCGAGTCCGAACTCTTCGGCTACGCTCCCGGCGCGTTCACTGGCGCCAGCCAGAAGGGCAAGCGCGGCCTGATCGAGGATGCCGACGGCGGCACCCTGTTCCTCGACGAGATCGGCGACATGCCGCTTTCGCTGCAAAGCCGGCTGTTGCGCGTGCTCTCGGAAAATGAGGTCCAGGCGGTCGGCGCGCTGAAGGCGCGCCCGATCCGCCTGCGCGTGGTTTCCGCCTCCCACCGCGATCTCGCGGAACTGGTGAAGGAAGGCCGTTTCCGAGAAGACCTTTATTACCGCCTGAACGCCGCAACGCTCTGCCTGCCAGCCTTGCGAGAGCGCCAGGATCTCGGCTGGCTGATCGACCAATTGCTCGCTCGCATCGAGAAGGAGAACAACGAGCCCTACCGCATCGACAAGGCCGCCCGGGCGGCCTTGCTGGCGCATGAATGGCCGGGAAATCTGCGTGAGCTTTCCAACGTCCTGCGGGTCGCCGCCGCACTTTCCGAAGGTGGCCTCATCGATACCGAGTGCCTGCCGGAACATCTCTTCGCCACCCAGGTCCATTCGCTGCCAGGCGAGGACGATGCATTGAGACAGGCGCTGCGAGACTGCGGCGACAACATCTCGGCACTTGCAAGGAAGCTCGGCGTCAACCGCTCGACCATCCACCGTCGCCTGAAGCGTCTCAACTGACGCAACGCCTGCAACACCTGTTGCGCAGCAACTGTTGCATTCCCCGAGATTTTCGGCTGCGACGATTTTTAAACCATTGATATTACCCAGAAAATAGGCAGCATCGCGATCTGGCATGCCACTTGCTGCCCCTCCTGTGCAAGAACAACAGGAGGAAACACAAATGAAAGCTCTGCGCTTTCACGCCGCCAGGAATCTACGCATTGACGATGTCGAGGCCCCGCCTCAGCCCGGGCCGGGCGAGGTGCTGGTGGAGAACCGTTTCTGCGGTATCTGCGGGACCGATCTGCATGAATACGCCTATGGGCCGATCTTCATCCCGAAAGAGCCGCATCCCTTCACCGGCGCCCATGGACCACAGATCCTTGGTCATGAATTCGGCGGCATCGTGAAGGCAGTCGGCGAAGGGGTCAGCCATGTGAGGCCTGGCGACCGGGTCTCGGTCCAACCGCTGATCATGCCCCGCCGTGGCGACTATTACGCCGATCGCGGTCTGTTTCACCTGAGCGCCAACCTCGCACTTGCGGGCCTCTCCTGGCATTCCGGGGGAATGGCGGAAGCAGCCCTTCTCAACGACTACAATGTCCAGCCCATTCCCGATGCACTGTCCGACGAGGAGGCCGCGCTGATCGAGCCCACCGCAGTCGCTGTTTACGCCTGCGACCGCGGCGGCGTCACCGCCGGCAGCAGCGTGCTGGTCACCGGCGCAGGGCCGATCGGCATTCTCGTTGCGATGGCTGCGCGGGCCGCCGGCGCTTCGAAGATCTTCCTCTCCGACCCCAACGAGACGCGACTGTCGTTGGCCAAGGAAGCGCTGGGCGACGTCCGCACGATCAATCCGAAGATGGAAAAGGTCGGCGACGTCGTCCAGGCCGAGACCGAGGGCGGTGTCGGCTGCGACGTCGCCATCGAATGCGTCGGCAACGAACATGCGCTCAAGGCCTGCGCAAGCGCCGTGCGCAAGCAGGGTGTTGTCGTACAGACCGGTCTTCACCCCGGAGAAAACCCGTTGAACTGGTTCGACGTAACCTTCAAGGACATCGATATCCGCGGTTCCTGGGCCTACCCGACCCACTACTGGCCGCGTGTCGCGCGCCTGATCGCGAGCGGCCAGATTCCGGCGCGGCGGATCGTCACCAAATATGTCTCGCTCGGCGAGGCCGTTTCGGCAGGGTTCGACAAGCTACTCGATCCCGCCGGCACCCATTTGAAAATTCTGATCGACCTCAAGCGTTAGGCCGGTCCGCGTTGCGGGACGGTTGAGGAGCCGTCCCATCTTCATCACAGAGCAGGAGGAGAAACGATGCTCGAGAAGACCCCCACCACCCGCGTTCAGACGCTGCTTGATGCCTTTGGCGACGCGCTCGAAACCGGCCGCATCGACGATGCAGCCAACCTCTTCGCCGAGGAATGCTACTGGCGCGACCTCGTCGCCTTCACCTGGAATATCAAGACGGTCGAGGGCCGGGATCAGGTGCGCGACATGCTTGATGCGCAGCTCGCCTTTGCAAAGCCCTCCAATTGGCGCGTCGCCGCCGGCGAGGAAGCGACCGAGACCGATGGCGTGCTCGAAAGCTGGATCTCGTTCGAGACGGCGACCGGGCGCGGCTATGGCCTCGTGCGCATCAAGAACGGCCTTATCTGGACGCTGCTGACGGCGCTTGCCGAACTCAAGGGCCACGAGGAAAAGTCCGGCTTTACCCGCCCCCTCGGCGCCAAGCACGGCCAGAATGTCGGCGCGAAGACCTGGAAGGAGGAGCGCGAGCATGAGGAGCGCACGCTCGGCTATGAATACCAGCCCTATGTCGTGATCATCGGCGGCGGACAGGGCGGCATTGCGCTCGGCGCTCGGCTTCGTCAGCTGGGCGTGCCCACCATCATCCTCGAAAGGAACGACCGGCCAGGCGACAGCTGGCGCAAGCGCTACAAGTCGCTCTGCCTGCATGACCCCGTCTGGTACGATCACCTGCCCTACATCGACTTCCCGAAGAACTGGCCGGTCTTCGCGCCAAAGGACAAGATCGGCGATTGGCTGGAATTCTATACGAAGGTGATGGAGCTGAACTACTGGACACGCTCCACCGCCAAGTCGGCCAAATGGGACGAAGCCACGAAGGAATGGACGATCGTGGTCGACCGCGACGGCGAGGAAGTGGTGCTGCGGCCGAAACAGCTCGTCTTTGCAACCGGCATGTCCGGCAAGGCGAACATCCCGGATTTCAAGGGCCGCGAGCGCTTTAGGGGTGAGCAGCATCATTCCTCGCAGCACCCGGGGCCGGATGGCTACAAGGGCAAGAAAGTTGTCGTGATCGGCTCGAACAATTCGGCCCATGACATCTGCGCCGCACTTTACGAAGCAGGCGTCGACGTCACGATGATCCAACGCTCGACAACCCATATCGTTAAATCCGACACGCTGATGGATATCGGCCTCGGCGGGCTCTATTCCGAACAGGCGCTGGCAAATGGCGTGACGACGGGCAAGGCGGACCTCATCTTCGCCTCGCTGCCCTATCGGATCATGCACGAGTTCCAGATCCCGCTTTACGACAAGATGCGCGAGCGCGACGCCGACTTCTACGCGGAGCTGGAGAAAGCCGGCTTCCAGCTGGATTGGGGGGCGGATGGCTCGGGTCTTTTCATGAAGTACCTGCGCCGCGGATCCGGCTACTACATCGATATCGGCGCTTCACAGCTGATCATCGATGGCAAGGTGAAGCTTGCCGCGGGACAGGTGGAAGAGATCACCGAGACCTCGGTAAAACTGTCTGACGGCAAGGAAATCCCGGCCGACGTCATCGTCTATGCGACGGGCTACGGCTCGATGAACGGCTGGGTCGCGGACCTCATCGACCAGGAGACCGCCGACCGCATCGGCAAAGTCTGGGGGCTCGGCTCCGATACGCCGAAGGACCCCGGCCCCTGGGAGGGCGAACAGCGCAACATGTGGAAGCCGACGCAACAGGAGGCGCTTTGGTTCCACGGCGGCAACTTGCACCAGTCGCGCCATTACTCGCAGTATCTCTCGCTGCAACTGAAGGCACGATTGGAGGGCATCCAGACACCGGTCTATGGCCTGCAAAGCGTTCATCACAAACGCTGACGAAAGTGCGCCGACGAGAGGGCGGTTTGCCCGCCCTCTCCCCGCGCTCGTGAGAAGACCAGGCTAGCTTTAGGAGACTGGAACGCCCGCCGAAGCGCGGATGAAAGTATCTCCGAACCCGCCGCGAGCGGAGACTCTGGCAAACGCTTATCTATGGTCGTTCCAGAGACCACGCAAATCGCGCGGAGCTCTCCTCAAGGCCTTACCAGTCCATCACCACCTTGCCGGAATTGCCGGAGCGCATGGCCTCGAAGCCGTCGCGGAATTCGTCGATCCTGATGCGGTGGGTGATGACGGGAGAAAGGTCGAGGCCGCCCTGCACGAAGGCGATCATCTTGTACCAGGTCTCGAACATCTCGCGACCGTAGATGCCCTTGAGGTTGAGCATCTTGAAGATCACCTTGTTCCAGTCGATCTCGAATCCGGCCGGCGCGATGCCGAGGATGGCGATCTTGCCGCCATTGTTCATCTTGTCGATCATGTCGCGGAAGGCCGGCGCCGCCCCCGACATTTCGAGACCGACATCAAAGCCCTCGGTCATGCCGATCGCCTTCATCACGTCGGCGAGGTTTTGCTTCGAGGCGTCGACGACGTAATCGATGCCGACGCTCTTGGCGAGCGCCAGCCGCGTCGGGTTGATGTCGGTGATCACCACCTTGCGCGCACCCGAGCGCTTGGCAACCAGTGCCCCCATGATGCCGATCGGCCCGGCGCCGGTGACGAGCACGTCCTCGCCGACGAGATCGAAGGAAAGGGCGGTGTGCACGGCATTGCCGAACGGGTCGAAGATCGCCGCGACCTCGTCGGGCACGTCGTGCGGGATCGGCACGACGTTATATTCCGGCAGGCAGACGAACTCGCCGAAGGAACCCGGGCGGTTGACGCCGACGCCGAGCGTGTTGCGGCACAGATGGCCGCGGCCGGCGCGGCAGTTGCGGCATTTGCCGCAGACGATATGGCCCTCGCCCGACACCCGCTCGCCGACATGGTACTTGGTGACGGCCGAGCCGACCTCGGCGATCTCGCCCATGAACTCGTGGCCGACGACCATCGGCACCGGGATGGTCTTCTGCGCCCACTGGTCCCAGTTCCAGATATGCACGTCGGTGCCGCAGATCGCCGATTTCTTCACCTTGATCAGCACGTCGTTCGGGCCGATCTCCGGCACCGGCACCCGCTCCATCCAGAGGCCTTCTTCCGGCTTCGATTTCACCAGCGCCTTCATCATGTTCGTCATCAGTCTCTCCCTCAGATCACGCCAAGCTCGCGGCCGACCGCTTCGAAGGCGGCGATCGCCCGGCGTACGTCGTTCTCGCTGTGGGCCGCCGACATCTGCGTGCGGATGCGCGCCTGTCCCTTCGGCACCACCGGGAACGAGAAGCCGATGACATAGACGCCCTTTTGCAGCATGCGCGCCGCCATCTCCTGGGCGAGCGCCGCATCGCCGAGCATGACCGGGATGATCGGGTGCCCTTCGCCGGCAAGCGTGAAGCCGAGCTTCGACATCTCGGTGCGGAACAGGGTGGCATTGGCATAGAGCCGCTGCCGCAGTGCATCGCCGTTCTCGATCAGGTCGAAGACCGTGAGCGAGGCGGCGGCAATGACCGGCGCCAGCGTGTTGGAAAACAGATAGGGCCGCGAGCGCTGGCGCAGCCACTCGACGACCTCGGCCTTGGCCGAGGTGTAACCGCCGGAGGCGCCGCCGAGCGCCTTGCCGAGCGTGCCGGTGATGATGTCGATGCGGCCCTCGACGCCGCAATGTTCGGCCGAGCCGCGGCCATTTTTGCCGACGAAGCCGACCGCATGGCTGTCGTCGACCATGACCATGGCGCCGTATTTGTCGGCGAGGTCGCAGACGCCTTGCAGGTTGGCGATGATGCCGTCCATCGAGAACACGCCGTCGGTGGCGATCAGCTTGAAGCGACTGCCCTCCGCCTTCTTCAGCTCCTCCTCCAGTGCTGCCATGTCGTTGTTGGCGTAGCGGAAGCGCTTGGCCTTGGAGAGCCGCACGCCGTCGATGATCGAGGCGTGGTTGAGCGCGTCGGAGATGATCGCGTCCTCTTCGCCAAGCAGCGTTTCGAACAGGCCGCCATTGGCATCGAAGCAGGAGGAATAGAGGATGGTGTCTTCCAGGCCGAGGAACGACGAGATGCGGGCCTCGAGTTGCTTATGCTCCTCCTGCGTGCCGCAGATGAAGCGCACCGAGGCCATGCCGTAGCCGTAACGGTCGAGCGCCTGTTTGCCGGCCTCGGCGAGTTCCGCGTTGTCGGCAAGGCCGAGATAGTTGTTGGCGCAGAAGTTGAGCACGCGGTCGCCCGAGGCGACCTCGATCGCGCCCGCCTGCTTCGAGGTGATGACAC
Organism: Ensifer sp. 22460; assembly: GCF_052044935.1. Classification (NCBI taxonomy): domain Bacteria; kingdom Pseudomonadati; phylum Pseudomonadota; class Alphaproteobacteria; order Hyphomicrobiales; family Rhizobiaceae; genus Ensifer; species Ensifer sp. 22460. The sequence continues at coordinate 15 of NZ_JBQENZ010000019.1, read as the reverse complement.
GCTCCGACTTGTACA
>NZ_JBQENZ010000018.1:156783-158167 GCF_052044935.1 Ensifer sp. 22460 | reverse complement strand
GCCCTTGTCGTTCACGTGCACGAGCGGGCGTATCTGCGGATCGCAGCCGGGCGCATCGAGGTAAAGCTGCTGCATGTAATCGGCAAGTGCCGGCGGCGGCGTGCTCTGGTCGTTGCGGAATACCCGCTGGAACATGCCTGCGATCGCTGGGATGTCCGCGCGTTCAAGCGAACGGATTTCGCTCATTTTCACCCGTTTCCGGCCGCAAAAAGATAATCATACCAAGTCGACTTTCTATCGGTCCCGCCACATTGTTTATGAATCTAGTACTTTCGGCCCAAGGCGGACAATAGCTTTGCGCCGACTGACTGTTGATATAACCGCGAAACCTTACTTCATGGGGCTTCAACGTTGGACTAGGCCCTGTTGACAAAGTATGGCAGCCATATCTTTGCGGCGGCCAGGGCGAGGAATGCTGAGAAGGATTTTCGTGTCTTGTCGTATCGGGTCGCAACGCGACGGAACTGCTTGAGGCGATTGAACATCCGCTCAATACGGTTTCGGTCCTTGTAGGCCCGGTAGTCGCAGGCAAGCGGGTTCTTGCGGTTGGCCTTTGGCGGAATGACCGGCCTGATCCCATGGATCAGGAGTTCTTCACGCAGGAAATCGCCGTCATAGCCTTTATCGGCAAGGAAGTGCTTCGGCTTGCCGACCGGTATCGCCAGCAGATCATGAACGGCGTTGTAATCCGAAGTCTCGCCACCCGTCAGGATGAAGCCCAGAGGGCGTCCTTGACCGTCTGCACGGGCGTGGATTTTTGTCGTAAAGCCGCCGCGTGATCGACCAAAAGCCTCCTGATAAGTCCCCCTTTAGCGCCCGCAGCCTGAGAGTGGCCGCGAACCGTGGTGCTGTCGATCATGTGCTGCCAATCATCCGTCAGCCCCAGTTCGGCGAGAGTCTCAAGGAGAGCATCCCACACGCCCTGTTCGGCCCAACGGCGAAAGCGCACATAGACCGAATTCCACTTTCCGTAGCGCTCATGCATGTCGCGCCAAGGGCAGCCGACCCGAAGAACATGCAGCATGCCGTTCAGATATTGCCGATTATCGTGCGCGGGGCGAGACTTCCTCCCGCGCTCGGTGGGCAACAGCCCCTCAATGATCCGCCACTCCATATCCGTCAGGTCGCCACGAGCCAAAACCGCCTCCTAAAAGGCAGTTTTGAATCACGCTTCCGCTGATTTGGGAATCAGCTTGGGTAACAGGACCTGGGCCAGATTAACTCCGTCTTCAAGACAATACGCTGTCGCGTACGGCCTCCCTCGCGATCGCGCCAGAGTGAGAACGCTCCGGCCTAGAGCATTTCCCTTTCATGCTGGATCGTATCCGCATGAGTTGAAGTAGTTTCTGCATTCTTTTGGCGCGACGAGATGGACGAGCTTGCC
>NZ_JBQENZ010000018.1:87741-156733 GCF_052044935.1 Ensifer sp. 22460 | reverse complement strand
GCCTGCGATCGCTGGGATGTCCGCGCGTTCAAGCGAACGGATTTCGCTCATTTTCACCCGTTTCCGGCCGCAAAAAGATAATCATACCAAATATAAACTTTCTATCGGTCCCGCCACATCGAGTTATGAATCTAGTACTTTAAGTCGGGCCAAATATTCGATTTGTGCGAAACGAGACCTAACTCTCTGAAAGAAGACGAATAAAGGCTCTTCATCATTGGTGCAATGCCCCAGGATGGTGACATCATGTCATCTCCCACTTTGGAGCCACGTCTGCGGCCGCTGAGGGTATGACGCGATAGTTGCATTAACATAATCTCACACTCAAGCTTGTGCCAAGTAGAATTACACCTAAACGAGCCCAACCCGGAATGGCATTGAACGGACTGACGACAGACATATTTGGCGCTTGCGACGCCGCAGAACTGACAATTCGCGAAGCGCATCGAAGCCCACGGCAGGAGTTAGTCAATTGGAAAAGACCCCGGGGATAGGGAAAATGAGGGCCGCGCCCGGCTATCCTTTTGGCCGGGGCGGCCATATCGCCTCCACCTCGAACTACCAGGTTTGACGACCGTACCAGTCATCAACTTCGCGGCGAACCCGGTCCCGTTCGATCCCGTAAAGCTCCTGAATTCGGCCTTCGAGTTGCTCGCGGTTACCAGCGATCTGATCCAGATCATCGTCGGTGAGCTTGCCCCATTGCTCCTTGATTTTGCCTTTGACCTGCTTCCAATTTCCTTCGATACGGTTCCAGTCCATTCTAGGATCCTCCTCAATTTACAGACGCCACCCCAACTCGCGAAGGCCGAATTGGTTCTTGCCAGGCCGACAAAAGATTGAGCGAAAGAAAGCCGGAACCGCCGAGAGCCAAATCCAGGATCAAGGTGGAACGGCAGCCCAAAGTCAGAAATCGGCAACCAAGGCTGGCATCGTGCAGCCTCCCAAAAGGGTGAAGCCACTCAACTGGCCAAAGCAAGTCCAAGGCGTCTGATCAAGGGCAGAGCGCCAAGTCTGCGACCAACGTGGCAGTCGAACGAGCAACGCGAGACCGCGCATGGTCGTAATGAACCAAGACGCGATGCGCCGTCGCACAAGGGCGGAAAGATCGATATAGATGGCTCCGTCCGGCGATCCAGGACGAATTGTGCTATTTCTCCGAAGGAGGCACCGAAACGCGCACGCCGATAAATGACCGGACCTCGCGCTGACGCGGCCCAAGTCCCCCATGAAAGCAGTTCGAATTGCCGCGCAGCGGAACATTTTCGAATGTCGAACGTACTAGTTGGGCCAGGTAACACGAAACCGCACATGAATGCCCGGTGGGAAGCGAGCAGAACCGATGCCGTCACGCCCGTTCGATGAGGACGCAGTCGCCGACGACGTCCTTCGCGCGCGTTTCGCTGCGATCGTGGTATCGTCTTTCGATGCCATCGTCAGTAAGGATCTGGATGGCACTGTCCGTACTTGGAACGGAGCCGCGGAGCGGCTCTTCGGCTACATGGCAGACGAAATGATGGGGCAATCCATCCTCACCATTATCCCGCCGCATCTTCACGAAGAAGAAGTGAAACTACACGACCGCTTAAGGCGAGGGGAGCGGATCGAGCCGTTCGAGACGGTACGCCAACGCAAGGCTGGAAGCTACGTTACCGTTTCGCTGACGGTCTCGCCTATTCGAAACGGCGTGGGCAAGATCGTGGGTGCGTCGGTGGTTGCCCGCGACATTACGTCGACCAAAGAAAAGGAACGGCGCATTCGCCTTCTTCTGCGTGAGGTCAACCACCGAGTTCGGAACCAGTACGCAATCATCCTTGCAATGATCAGGCAGAGCCGCAGCGAGACATCCAATGCCGCCACTTTCCAAAAACGTCTCGAAGAGCGCATCTGGGCATTGGCGGCCTCTCACGATTTGATTGCGTCGGCCGACTGGAAGGGGGCCGATCTCGGTAATCTCGTCGAGACACAGATGGCGCCCTTTCAACCGGGTGATACCTATGAGATTGCAGGGCCGTCGCTTGCGTTGGTACCAGTCGCGATCGAGAACCTCGGCATGGCGATCCACGAGCTGGCTTTGAATTCGCTGCGCAGCGGCGTCCTGAAAAATCGAACCGGAGCGATCTCCGTGCAATGGGCGCTTGCCCAACGGGGCCCAATCCGAGGTTTCTCGATCACATGGGAAGAGCGGGTCGCACCGGGAAACAAAGGTCCGAGTTTTCCGCACTCCGGGTTCGGAGCCGTCGTGCTGAGGCGCAGCGTGGCGCAAGCGCTGAGCGCGACGGTGGACGTCATCTGCGGTGACGGAGTGCTCCGGTGGCGGCTGGCGGGACAGGCGGATCGTTTCCTGGAGCCATACCAGACTGCCGCGGAGCCACGCCCGACCGATGGGTCATAGCGGCACAGCGGTTCGCGCAGTCATCCTGCTAGGTGCTGGCGACGTTCGTTCATGTATTTGTCCAGGTCACGGCGCGCTGGCCCGACAAGACCGAAAATCTCGCGCGCAACCAAGGGCGTCAAACCGTATTTAGCAATGAATTCCGCGAGGTCGTAATGCCCGGAGTAGACGGCTTCCGACGGATTGATGATCTTCGCGCGTCCTCGTTTTGCAGGTGCAGTCGGTTTGCTCCCATAGGAAGCGGGCTGGTCCTGTGCCATCTCAGATCTCCTGATGCCCTATGACGTCGGTATTCGCCTTGCAGCCCACGCCGACCCGTGGGGCATTGCGTAACTGCGCCCAAGTGCTCCAAACGGCTTTTTGTTCCCTGTAGAAACCTTCGAGCACGACGGAAGAAGCTGGTCGACGCTGTCGCATCATCAGGGCGGTGGCGAGAGGCGGTCGGTTGAGGTTGGTCAGTCGATCTTTCCCATCAGCGCCGTGCCGAGACTGCCCATGGCGAATGAAGCGCCGAAGGCGAAGATCTGCATGAAAAGGGCGACGGGTTCGATTGAGCCGTTGTGTCCAAGTGCCTGGGGGTTCTGGGCAACGATCACCAGAGCGGTCATTGCGCCCAGCAGGAAACCGGACGACAGGTGCCAAAAAAGAAAACGCAACAAGCTAGGCATTTTCCACCTCCGAGAGGCGAGTGCCTTCGGCAACAAGGGCTGTCGCAACCAAGCGATCAATCGGAACTGATCGCCTCGCGGCTCACACGTTCCTCCAGCATCACCAGGTAGGATTGCAGGCGGAGAAGCTTCTTCCGATTGTCGGCAACGAGCGCTTTGATCACCTTGGCGCGGTTGACGCCGGGCGCCGCGCGAACGACCTCGCTCGCATCCGCAAGGATTGCGTCGATCTCGTGTTCGAGCCCTTTCGTCATTTGTCGCAGCATTACCAATTGGTCTTCGAGCCGATGTGCATCCGCATCTGCATCGAGATAAGGCTGGTTGCGTCGTCCAGCATCGAGCGTCGGCGCTTCTTTGCCCATCATCGTGCACTCCTCCGGCAGCCGAACCGACTAGCACGCAATTGGTTCCCGGCATGTGATTTCGCTGGGTTAACGTGCGGCCGCAATGCTGCAATTGATCGTCGTTGCTAACCGGAAATGAGCTTCACAGCCTCCGGATCATGGACGCCCGATCGAAACAGTTTTTGAGGAGGGGAGCACCGACGAGGCGACGCCGGTGCGTGGCCTCGTCGGATCTATCGAGACTTCTTCCGCCCGCGCCGTGTTAGAAACCGGGCAAACTGGGCTTCCTCCGTTCGAAGGCCGTTGGCCGACTTCCCCTTGCTGCTTCCACGCGGGATTGTTTCTCCCGGATTTGAAAGAGCGAGAACGGCCGGATGGACATAGCTCTTGCGACAAACGGCAGGCGTGTTGTGGAGGACTTCCGCCGCCGCCTCGCACATTTGCTTGACTGTTGGGTGCCGGCCCTCCTGCAGGGCTTGTCGCGCGACAGTAAAGGCAGCAACGCTTCCCGCCCAGGTTCTGAACGTCTTGGCGGAGATCGGGGCACCGGAAATATCGGCAAGGTAACGATTGAAACGCCCGGACTCGATAGGTTTAGCCTTGCCATCGGGCCCCACTGACACGAAGAGCTGCCGCCCAGGAAGCTCGGCAATCTCCTCCAGAATCCGCTGTAGTCGGGGATTGCGCAGGCGCCTCCGGACCCGCTGCCCACCCTTTCCCTTGAAGTTCAGTTCGATGCGCCCGTCGCGGATCCTGAGATGTCGCTTGAGAAGGGTAACGGCGCCGTAGCTGCCGTTCTGTTCCACGTAGCTCGAATTCCCGATGCGAAGAGGCGCTTGGTCGAGCAAGGCAGTCAGTACCGCAAGAATTGTGGTCGGGTCGTCAATCGGCCCATTCATCTGTTTGCGGACGGTTCGTCGCATCCGCGGGAGCGCGTTGGCAAAGGCAGGAAGTTGGTCGTACTTGGCGCGGCTTCGCAATTTCTGCCAGGCATCGTGATAGCGATATTGCTTACGGCCGCGCGCATCATAGCCGGTCGCCTGAAGGTGACCGTTCTTATTCATGCAGATCCAGACACGGTCGTAGGCTGGCGGTAATCCAAGCGCTTCGATACGCGCAATGATGCTGGGGTTCTTCAGGGGCGCGCCGTTCGGACGTCGATAACAAAAGCCGTTCGCCGTGCGCGACCGGCTGTAGCCCGGTTCCTTGTCTGAAACGTAGACAAGGTCGGGCTCAGCCGATGATGCACTCTGGCCTAGCTCCAATCAGATCCGCCCCATCAACAAGAGGACCAACAGGACGACGACCAGAACGCCCAGGATTCCGGACGGCCCGTAGCCCCAACTCGAAGAATGGGGCCATGCGGGAAATGCGCCGACCAGCAGCAGGATCAGGATGATCAGCAGTACGGTTCCAAGCATCTTACGGTCCTTCCGCTATTCATGCCCTTGGTTGCTAATCATTGCAGGACCTCGATGACCTCGCGGGTCTGCGGATTGATGAGCACTCTCCGGTCGTTAAGGACGACGTAGCCATAGGTAGGCTGATCCGGGATCGTATGGATCTCGACGGTGTCGGGAAGGCGTGTTCCGACCACGAGGTCACCCTGATAGACTACGGAAGGGCTGCTCTGCTCGAGGACGTATGTTTTGACTTCACCGGGCACGACCACGGTCGTCTGCGCCACGGCGATACCGCCGAAGGACAGACCCGCGAATACACTTGCTAGGATGATTTTCTTCATGATCAAGCCTCCTGACTTGCGGGGACTAACCGACGAAAGCGGGAATGGTTCCGAAATGCCGCAAACAGCACCGGGCGGAGCGGCGCGGGTGGGCGAGCGTCTTCGGTCGGTCGCAAGGGTGCGGTGACGATGTCATTAGCCGGAACCCGCGGTCGTCCTCCGAGTTTATTGTCGAACAGGAGGAACGATGGTGAAAACGATCGAAACGAATGTCGACGCCGGTGCCGAACGTGGCTTCGAGTGTCAGTTGGCAATGAGCGATCAATTTCGGCTCCTGACGGAATTTGCCGAACGTGCCGGTTGGTCGTGGGACGAAATCGCGATCGCGTTGCTGGAGTTGACCGATGACTATGTCGCCGCCATGCGCATGCCATTGGAAGCAGCCGTGGAACGCGCCAAATTTGTCCCGAAGAGCAACACACGGCACTGAGGTGACTGGCATGCGCGCCCCACCGGGCATCATGCAGACATGCTCGCAGCCGCGAAGCTTGGCTTCCACTTCTGTGGGGCGTATCCTTCGTACGGTTTCGCCACCAGTGGCGACACGCATGCGCGACACAGGGACTGTAGGAACGACAAAGGTAGAAGGAATGGCTTCGGGCAAGAAGACAGATGATGAAAACGTTAGCTTGCTGATGGGCACTTCGGCTCCTCGTGCGGTCGAGCCGGACGTGGGACGCGTGGATGATGTCCCGGACGGGCTGTTGATACTCGCCAACAGGCTGCAGAGGGCTCTCGATTCCCGGCGAGCCGCAACCGCGCCCAGCGCCAGAAGGACTGAGGTGGACAGAAAGACCGAGGACGAACAATGATGCCGGGCCTGCAGCATTTGCGGGTGCTGGTGGCGGAGGATGAGTTCTACGTCGCAAATGACATCGCCCTGTGGCTCGAGCGGGCCGGGGCGACCATCGTTGGCCCCACACCCACAGTGCAAGAAACCTTGAAGAGCCTGTCGACGGTGGACGATATTCAGGTTGCCATCCTCGACATCAACCTGAATGGAGAGTTGGTCTTTCCCGTAGCGGACGAACTCGCACGCCGTTCGGTGCCCTTGATCTTCTTCAGCGGCTACGATGATTTGAGCGTTCCTGAGCGGTTCAGGTCGGCGGCACGTCTTAGCAAATGCGCGGGCTCCTCAGACCTGGTGAGCGCCGTTTTTGAGCAACACCTCCTGAATGTGTCGACCCTTGCCCCAATCTACGGTGGCCTATCCGATCAACTCGTTACAGATCTCGTTCCTGGCCTGCGACTCCGGGCCAGGGTGCTGATGTCGAGCGTCAAGGCGGCGGATTTTCTCGTCGAGCGCACACTCGAACGTGCGATTGTCTTGGCTGCCACGAGAGAGAGGGCACAGCCGCTCGATACGTGGCTACATGAGTTGATGACGATCATTTACAGCGAAGGCGCATACGGGCCGAACTGAGAGCGACCATACCCGGTTACCCAAATGATGGGGTGGGTGTGAATGGGTGGTTCACGGACTTCGTCCGGGTTGGGCGTTCGCTTTTCATCCGGCAGATCTTCGGGTTCTGGTTCCTCGATCGGGCGCGGTGTCCGGTTCGGCTCTGGTACTGGGGGCGGCTGCTGGCCGGGTCTATATGGGCTCGGGCTCATTTCGCTCTCCTCGTTTCCATGAAGAACCGGCGTTTTCCCGCATGGTTCCGAGACGATTTCGAGGATCGTTGCGGGCGGCGCTTTCGAGGGTATCGGACAGATCCGCCGATCCTGCTCGTTCGTCGTCAGACGGGGGGCACCGCCGACGATCGGAGCACTGCTTCCAAGACAATGCGGGATCGGCATGCGTGCCTCACCTGGCGCGTGATGGACGGATTCCGGCATTGTCACAGAACCCTTGTCGGTGCGGAAATCGGCCGAGACGGAAACGGAACAAATCCAGGTTTTCAGAGTTTGCAGAGCAACACTTGAGGAGGTCAGTGCCATGGACGACAGGGATGAACTCATTCGCCGGCGTGCCTATGCGATATGGGAAAGCGAAGGACGGCCCGAGGGTCAGGACGAGCGACATTGGGAACAGGCGAGCCGGGAACTAGCTGAACGTGAGCGTCCCCATCCCACGCAAGACGCCGACGACGATACCGGAACAATTGTTGCGCCGTCGACGGCTCCGCACGGAAAGGCCGGTCGCCCCGCCGATGAATCCTGAACGTGGAAGGAGAACTCTCATGCGAATTGCTGACATTATGACAAGGGACGTTCACGTCGCCAGCCCTGACGATACGATCTCAACGGTGGCGCGGGAGATGGCCGCAAACGATATCGGCTTCCTGCCGGTCGGCGATAACGATCGCCTGGTCGGCATGATCACCGACCGCGATATTGTCGTACGCTGTGTCGCAGACGGTCGCGACGACAAGACCCGCGTCGGCGATATCATGACTGCAGACGTCAAGTACTGCTTTGACGACGAAGACGTGTCCGAGGTTGCCCGCAACATGGGCGACGAGCAGGTGCGCCGCCTGCCGGTTGTCGATCGCAACAAGCGCCTCGTTGGCATCGTTTCGCTGGCAGATGCGGCACGACGAGATCCTGCTTTGGCGGGCATTGGCCTCAAAGGTGTAACCGCCCCTGGCGGCGCTCACAACCAAAGACCATAACGATGGGTGACACCCGTGATCGGCGCTCACTATGGCGCTCCCCAGTCCTGCTGTCCGCGCCCGAGGAGCATGCTTGGGCGCGAGAAGTCGCCGTTCACGCTCATGCCGGCCAGCGCGACAAGGCGGGCGAACCCTACATACGGCATTGTCAACGCGTTGCCGATGCCGTTCAGGGCGACAAGGCCAAAACCGTTGCCTTTCTGCACGATGTCCTGGAAAAGTCGCCGGGATGGACAGCTGAAAGGCTGCTGGATTCCGGCTTTTCGCCCGAGGTCGTTGCCGCCGTCGAATGCCTGACGCAACGGCCCGGAGAAACGAAGGATGCGTTGACGATCCGTGCCGCCGCCAACCGGCTTACCCTTGAGGTGAAGCGGGCGGACCTCGGCGACAATCTCGCCCAGATTGAACGCCAAGGCAAAAGCGGCGCGGAATACAGGCGCAGGTTGCATCTGCTTGAGGAAGTCGTCAGCGATAAGCAGGCGACGGCAGACGACGAAGACGCTGCGGCAGGCCTAACGAGCCAGGCGCGGCTTGCCCGCATTGATGCCGCTCGCCGCGCACTTCGTAGCCAATATACCGCTCGTGTCGCGAAACGATCTTTCGTCGTTCTTTTCGTCCTGGCGATCGTCGGTGCGTTCTATTTGACCTTCATGCAGTGATCCGAACGTGCCGGTTCATTCAACCGGCACGCCGTTCATGCGGTAGGCGAGCTCGTCACGAGCTCGACTGAGCCGGCTCTTGATGGTTCCAACGGCGCAGTCGCAGATATCGGCGGCCTCCTTGTAGCTCAGGCCATAGCCGGCGACGAGGACCAGGACCTCCCGATGCACGGGGGCCAGCGTTTCCAGCGCAGTGCGCAATTCGCAGTTTAGCACACACCACTCCTGCGGTGGCGCCATGGGTATCGGCAACTCGGCGCAATCGATGACGCCTGGCGCTTCACGCCGCCGCAATTTGTACTGTGTTCGGAACGTATTGTGCATGATGGTAAAGAGCCACGACTTCAAGTTTGTGCCGGGCTCGAAACCATCGATACCGCGCAGCGCGCGGAAAAGCGTTTCCTGCAGGAGATCGTCCGCCTCGAAGTTGGAGGTGACAAATGTGCGTGCAAACGCTCGCAACGCCGGAATGAGTTCAACGACCTGACTCTCCAGCGGCTGAGTTTGCGCTTCCTTCTTGAGGGTGGAAGGCATCGGAAAAACTGCCTTTCTGAATAGCTAAGTTGTTCTTTTAACAATGCGCGGCTGGCTTTTATGTTCCCTCGCCCGCGCTACGCGTTCCAAAGGGCCAGCGCACCTCTAAGCCTCAGGAACAAATCTCAACGGAACTCCAGCAGCCAAGGCGAGGTTGTCGAGCCCGTAAAGTGCTGGCCGCGCTTTTGTGGGGCTGCCCGTGATGACGCGTGCTGGGAAAGGCTCATGGCACGACCTCGTCGTCCAGGAACACGTGGAAGACCTGGGCATCATTCCAGGCCCAGAACGCCCTCAGCGAATTGGTGGACATCGTCAGCCGCGCGGAAATCCGCGCCCGATGACGAAGGCGACCGCGGCATAGGTGAAGAGTGAAAGCGTGAGCCATTTCAAAAACGTGGCATAGAGTCTGCACTGCGCGAAAATCCCAAGAAAAACTCACAATATGCCAAATATCACGCCGTTGGGAACGTCGTGCCGCAGGTTAAATTCGCAACGAAAGGCAATGCGCGCCATTGAGATGAACACATCTTCCACCACCAATTGGCTATATCGACGCATACCACCTAGGTGGGATATTTGATACCTATATCATCGGAACATACTCGGATGGCGTACTTCCTTTTTCATTCGCAAGGGTCCAATTTGATCATATTCCAGAGGAGACCTTTGTAGTAGGGTGAAATCTGTTGCTTAGTGTAGAGTATGCGTGTTTCGCGACAGAGGAGAGCCGCAGTCAAGTTAATGCACCAGTATGCTCTCTAAGTAGTTTCCGAAGTATATCGTATGACCGAGTAGTGTGGCGTGAGGGATGCATTGCCGCGCGTGGTCTCAATATTTTCGGATCGGGGAGCATCGAAGTTATGATCTTAAAGGCATCGAACGGAAAGCAAATCGCTCGCGATACCACACACTCATTGGCCAGCGAACACTTCGAAACCGTCAATCCGCCAGAGCCGTCAACACAACAGGAGCACTTGCTCGTTATTATCGACGGGCGCGCGCTTGACCGGCAATGCCTGGCGAAGAGTATCGTCGCACAAAAGTCGGACATGCGTGTGCTGGCCCTTGGTTCAATCGAGGAATGGAGACAGCAACACAGTCAACAACCGCGACTGTCCGCGATCCTGTTAAATATCGGGAGCAGGAAGATCTCGGAACACACCGTCGCCGAAGAGATTCGTAGGTTGTCGTCGGAATTCGACCCCGCGCCAGTCATTGTCTTGGCCGACACGGACGAGCTTGGTCAGATCATGAAGGCGCTCGAATGTGGGGCGAAAGGATACATTCCTTCCTCCGTCAACATCGACGTATGCATAGAGGCCGTCTACCTTGCCTTGGCGGGTGGCATCTTCGTTCCCGCCAGCAGCGTATTTGCGGTGCGGCAGTTGCTGGAGACGGGCAACACAGTCGCGCGGCCGTTTGCCAGCATGTTCACTGCCCGCCAGGCCGAAGTGGCTGAAGCCCTAAGGCGCGGAAAGGCCAACAAGATCATTGCCTATGAACTCAACCTTCGGGAGAGCACAGTCAAGGTTCATGTCCGCAACATCATGAAAAAGATCAAGGCTACGAATAGGACCGAAGTTGCATACAAGATAAACGATCTGTTCCCCGATCACCTTCCAGCAGACGACGCCAATCGACGCCATCGCTGATGAGACTAAGATCGATGCATCGTGCGTTTCAATCTGTGAAGCAGTTCCGCGCGCACTTCTCTTGCATAAGTAAAGGCTTCCGCCTATTCTGAGCGTCCAGACAATCAGCAGCTGCGCCATTGGCGATAAAGTTGCCCTGCCGGCGCCGAAAGCGAAAACGTACCAGACATGCGGGGGATACTCACCTGCAGTGCGGTAGCGTATTCAGATTTTCCAATAGCGATCAAAACGACAATTAGTTCCAGTCTACTGCTGGACATCGGCTGTTTCGAAAGTCTGCTATCTGAGACGGATCCCCTCCCGGAACTCAAAGCGAACCCGCCACCATATCGGTTGACCCGCATCGTACCCTTGCATCGTTCAGGTGAACTTTGCTTCAACTCTCCCTTCTGCTGCTGATTGCGTCGATCTGGTTTCCGGGCGCCACACGGATTGCCGGGACGGATGGTTCGCTTTCCTTCCTGTTGGCTCTGTCTTGCGCCGTGGTCGGCATAGCATCCTATGGCGCGCTCGGAAAACGCATCCACCGAACTGAGGCGACCTTGGCAACGGCATTGCTTATGACAGCCGGCCTGATCATCATTTTGTCCCTTTTGTCGATGCTCCACGCCGACAATCCGATGCGGACAATGCGGGCGATCTTCGCGCAGATCTTCGGTTTTGCCACGATCCCTGCGATCGCTGCGATCTCTGTCAGGCCGAACGGCGGAGTTCTGATCGAACGGCTGGTTTCGGCGATGATCATCATGAGCGTCGCAACAGCTTGCATCGTTATCGCGGGGCTCGGCGGCGCCAAGTTCGCGGATAGGGCAGAAGGCTATTTCAAGCACGCAAATCAGTTGGGAATAGCGCTTTCGGCTGGCCTGCCGCTGATTGCCGCCCGACTGGTTAGCGCGCGCAAACACCGAATGTTGCTCGCCGGCTGTCTGGTTGCGGTACTCCTGGGCCTGGTGAAGTCCGGTTCCAAGACCAATTTCGTCGTCGGCGTCAGTGGCCTCGGGCTCTTCTTCGCCTTGTATGCCACCTATCTCGTGGTCAGGAGACAGCGCCCGTTGACGGTCATCGCTGGAGTGGTCGCGGCGCCTTTGGTGCTCCAGACAGCACTGTTCATCCTGCAATCCCTCAATCCGCGCGCGCACCGACTTCTGATGACCCAATTGTCCGGCGGCGAGGCGCATTCGATGATCTCGCGCGAGCGGCTGTGGTCCATCTCGATTGATCTGGGTCTTGCGCATCCGTTCACGGGCGTCGGCGCGGGCCAGCCAATCGGCGATATCGCGCCCCACAGCCATAACCTGTTCATCGAATATTTTCGCACCCTGGGTGTCCCCGGACTCGGGCTGATCACCATCATGGTGTTGCTGGTCGTTGTTGTCCTTGCCGGTGCTGTTGTCCCCACGGTGATAGGCGAAGGCAAGAGCAAGTACGCGACCAGCACCAATGCCATGCTGCTTGGATCCGCAGTTTGTGTTTGGAACTATCTTGTGGCTAACCAGATGAGCGACTCCTTCGGCCCATCGACGGCGCCGTTCTTCTGGATCCCGCTCGCGCTGCTGATCGCCTATCGCAGCATGCGGCGATCGCCGGCGCCAGAGACAGGTGAGCGCCTGACTTACCGCGAGGCGATCCCACAGGCTGCGCAGGCTTTGGCACATGAGGGTCGCCGCCTTGGATAGGGATCCTGCGGGGTCGCTGCGGCTGCGCGCCATGGCGGGGGCGGAACCCCAAGGCATCGGCGCCCGCCCGCTTCCAGCGGGTATTCGTTTCATCGAGTTCTTCGGTCTTCCGGGAATCGGGAAGACAACCGCTTCGCGCCTGTTGGCTGAAAGGCTGCGGCGTACCGGTTCACTCGTCGATGAAAAAAGGGTGACGTGGGAAGACAAACCTTTGGTCACGCGTCAGCTGAACAGGCTGAGGCTTGTCCTGCCAAGGTTGCGCAATCATGACTTCCGCTCGATCGCATTGCGAACGGCAAGGTTTGTCGCCGAGGATGGTCAGGAGGCGCCTGCGGACCTGATGCGCTGGATTTGGTATCTGTGGTCGGTTGCCGCTTACCTTGTCGAAGAGCGATCGAAGGAAACCGACTTCACAGTCCTTGACCAGGGACTGCTGCAAGGCTTCTGGTCTGTCCTGCTGAAGAGCCGACATAGGGGAACTTCAGAGCACTGGCTGGATATCATGTCCGCCATTGGACTGGACGACATCGTCTTCGTCGACTTGCGCGGTAGTACCGATCTTGCGCGCAATCGGATCCGAGGCAGGGATGATCGCGCCTCCAGGCTGCAACGCGAGCCTTCAACGGGCGAACTGTCGCTCTGGACCAAGGCGGAACGCGCCTATTGTACGATTGCAGCCGACCTTTGGAAGACACAGACCGCAGCGCGCGGCACGCCGATGCTTGCAGTCGTGGACATGACCGCTTCTGCTTCACCGGACGAGGTAGCGGACAAGACGTTGCAAGCGGTGCTTCTGGCCTGCCAGCGTAGGCATAATGCTATCGAACCCGGAGGCCATTGAACGTGAAACTCGATCGTCGATCTTTCATGCGCCTTGCTGGTGTCGGTCCCGCCCTCGCACTGTTGACCGGTTCTGGCGTGACCGACGACCGGCAGGCACCACGCGACGAAGACGATCTGCACGGTACACGCGTCGTGTTAAGAGGCGAATTCGGCTACGCGCAGAAGATGTTGCGCAACCTTCCGCCCGAAACCACGGTTGATGCTACGCGGGCTTTTTTCACTGTCGCCAACAGCCGGAACACGGCTCCGAATGCGATCCTTGGATGCGATATCGGTATGCAGCCGGTCAATCCCTATCCCGTCGTCCTTCGCGATTGCCCCGAGGTTCATTTCGTCGGTGGGCGCATCAACGGCGAAGTGCCGCTTGATACGGACTGGGCGCACACCTACTGCAACAGTGCTGGCCTGCTCGTCAAAAACGGGACGACGCGGCCGACAATCGAGGGCCTGCGGGCGCGACGTTGTTGGGATGGCATTCGCCTGACAGACCAAGCAAACGGCTTTCTGCTCAAGAGCTGCTGGCTGAGCGAGATCAGGGACGATGCGGTGGAAGATGACTACCTCCTCGGCGGTGCCATTCAAGATTGCCTGTTCGACGGCTGCTTTTCGGGCGTAAGCCTCGACCCGGCATCGAATGATCGCGATGGCAGCAAAGAGCTCGTGACGATAGATCGATCACTGATCCGCATGCAGGCTTACCTTGCCAAAGGCGACTTAGTCCACCAAGCGCCAATCAAAGCCTCCGACGTATCCCCACAGCTGAAAATTACGAACTCGGTATTCGCGTTTTCTTCGCCAAAGATGCGAGGTTTTCGGCGTTTGGAACGAACCTGGCAAAGAGTGTCTGAAAGCCAAGGCAATATGCTTTTGTGGCTCCCAGATGAAGCGATGCCACCGGAGCTGCCGCTTCCACCCGCAGGATTTGATTTGCTGACGGGCAATGACGCCCGCAACTATTGGAACAAGTCCCGCCGACAATGGATCACCGCACATCCGCAAGTTCCCCGATTTTTCAATGACGAACTGTGACGTCTTCAAACCGAATGCGCGAGTTGTGCCGGGCAGGGCCTCTGACAAACGCGCTCATGATCTTGAAGAGCATTGAACCCGATCTGAGGTGAAAGCCATGAAAGCAAGACAAGTCGAACTGCTGTGCACTCTGGGTCCGGCGTCGCTCAACGACAGGGTGATCCATTGGTTGGAGCGGACAGGCACATCGCTCCTGCGTCTCAACCTGTCGCACACGAAGGTCGAAGATATCGAGCGCATTGTCGGCTTCATCAAGCAGCGTACATCCGTTCCGCTTTGCCTGGACACAGAAGGCGCCCAGGTCCGCACAGGGCCATTTGCCGATGGCAAGGTGACCGTGCGAGAAAATCGGTTTCTGACTGCGCATGCCCGACCAGTCGCGGGTGACCAGTCCGCCATCAGTCTCTACCCGGCATACATCGTCAGCAAGCTCGAAGTCGGCGACTTCGTCAGCATCGATTTCAATGCGGTCCTGTCTCAGGTTGTCGAGAAAGGCGACGGCGAGGTTGTTCTTCGGGTTCTGAACGGCGGAGAGATAGGGCAGAACAAGGCCGTGACGGTGCAGCGTACCATCGAGATGCCGCCGCTCACGGAGAAGGACATCGCCGCGATTGCCATCGGCCGGCGAATGGGCATTCGCCACTTTGCGCTTTCCTTCGCCCATCGTGCCTCCGACGTGGATGTCATCCGCTCCCATGCCGGCAGCGACGCGACGATCATATCGAAGATTGAGTGCCTCAGTGGACTGCGTCATCTGGCAGCCATCGCCGAAAGGTCTCAGGCGATCCTCATCGACCGCGGCGACCTTTCGCGCGAAGTTCCGATCGAACAGATCCCGGCCATACAGAAGATGATCATCAGTCAGGCGAAGGCGCATGGCGCCAAGGCCTATGTCGCAACGAATCTGCTCGAGTCGATGACCAGCGCGCCCACTCCCACACGCGCCGAAGTCAACGATATCTACAACACGTTGGCCGATGGCGCCGATGGTCTTGTTCTGGCGGCAGAGACTGCGATCGGCCAGTATCCAGTCAATTGTGCGCGGATGGTGGCAAAGGTCGCCCAGCAATTCCTGCGGAACGCTAACAATAGCGGGCGGCCCATCCGCGTGCGCCCTTCGGCGCTCACTCCGGGAGTGGAACCCCATGGCGGGCGCCTCGTCTGTCAGGCGGTAGGTTCGGCCGAAATCCGCGACATCAAGCATTTGCCGGTGATCACGGTCGCTGATGAAGAGTTGACCGACGTAGAGCAAATTGCCCGCGGCACCTTCTCACCAATTCGCGGTTTCATGGAAAAAGCCTGCCTGGAGAGCGTGCTCGAAAAAAAGCGGCTGCCTGGCGGGCCAATCTGGACAATGCCGGTTCTGCTGGCCGTGCCGAAAGAAACAGCGACCCGCTACGCCAAGGGCGACCGCATCCTGCTATCCACGCAAGGCGGATCGCCACATTCCGTACTTGATGTATCCGAAACCTACGAATTCCAACCTGATCGTCTCGCGCGCAAATGGTTCGGCACGGACTCAAGCGAGCATCCCGGCGTCGCCCGCGTACGCGCGCGCGGGGGGCATTTTCTCGCTGGCCACGTCACGCTCGTGCAGCCGCTGCAATTGCCCTGCCGGCGTTATGACCTGACCCCGTCGCAATTGCGGACAGTTTTTGCTCACAAGGGCTGGAACCGGGTGGTCGCATTCCACGGCCGCAACCTCGTTCACCGCGGTCACGAGATGATTCAGCTCGAGGCCCTGGAGCGCACTTATGCCGACGGCCTGTTGATCAACCCCATTGTCGGACCTACCAAGCGTGGAGACTTCCTGCCGCACCTGATCCTCGACGGCTATCAGGCCATGCTGGAC
This sequence comes from Ensifer sp. 22460, assembly GCF_052044935.1. NCBI lineage: Bacteria > Pseudomonadati > Pseudomonadota > Alphaproteobacteria > Hyphomicrobiales > Rhizobiaceae > Ensifer > Ensifer sp. 22460. The sequence goes on along the minus strand of NZ_JBQENZ010000018.1, from coordinate 140,722 downwards.
TACGGCATTTACCCAGCGGGCAAAGTGGTGCTGTCAAGCTTCATCACCTATCCACGATTTGCTGGTCCCCGCGAGGCCGTATTCACGGCGCTATGCCGCAAGAATATGGGCTGCAGTCACATCATTGTCGGGCGCGATCACTCCGGCGTTGGTGACTTTTACGGAGTAAATGCCGGTCGCGAACTTTTCGACGAGCTCGGTGATATCGGCATCGAACCGATCTTCTTCGATGCCATTGGTTATGACACCCAATCCGAACGCTATGTCGACTTGAGCGCCTGCAGAACAGCCAGCCCCATCAGCGGTACTGAAATCCGGCGCGCGTTGAAGGCAGGCGAAGCATTGCCGAACTGGATGATGCGTTCCGAGGTGCAGGATGTCGTTCGGGCAGAGCTGATGATGAAACACGCGCTGTTCCAGGAATAGTGCGAGGATGGGGAGGATAGATTGTGCAGACAAGGACGCATCTACAGCCCGAAAACCGGCACGTGCGCGCGCTTCCGCAGGCCGGAACGGTCCTATGGTTGCTTGGACCAACTTCGTCCGGCAAGACCACGCTGGCAACACGCGTGGTTGCCGATCTGAGGAGGGCCGGGATTCCCGCCATTCTCTTCGATGGTGATGAGGTGCGCGGCTTCTTTGGCGCTCAGCTTGGTTTCGGTGCAGAAAGCCGGCTCCTTGTGGTTTCGGTTCTTGCGCATCTGGCGAACAAAGCGGCCGAGGCCGGCCTGAATGTGGTTGTCGCGGCGCTCACAGCGGGTGAGGATGCACGCGAATACGTGCGCAAGAATGTCAGAAACCTGACGACGGGCTATGTTGCCTGCTCCATCCAAGGCTGCGCAGAGAGAGACCCGAAAGGGCTCTACGGCAAGGCGATGCGCGGCGAGATCGATACCCTCATCGGCTACAATAGTATCTACCGGCCGCCGGAAAACCCAGACTTCGTTCTCGATACGGAACTCCATTCGCTCGATGAATTGGCTGCCCGTGTCGTCGCCACCTACACAAGGATCGACGGTCGTGCGTGACACCCGCAGCTGTATTGTTGACCGTCCGGTCGCGCCGATATTCGAGGACGCGTTGTGAGCGATTCCGAAACTGCTCGTTTCTTCCTGTCCCTGGTGTTGCTGCTCGTTGCAGCTCTTGCCGGAGGTCATCTGTTTGAGCGGCTGAAGATGCCGCGGGTCATCGGCGAGATAGCCGGCGGCATCGTCCTTGGCCCATCGCTGCTCGGCGCGATTTCGCCCGAAGCACACAAATCGCTGTTTGTGGCTTTCCCAGCGCAGGCCGCTCTGCTGACCGCGTTCTATTGGTTCGGCCTTGTCCTTCTAATGTTCACGGCAGGTTTCAAGGTTCACGCAGAGGGAGTTGGGGGCGCTGGCCGGATTGTTGTCGCGCTGGTGGTCGGCGCGCTGATGATCCCGTTCACGTTCGGTTATGCGAGCGCCTCGCTTTTTGCAGATACCCAGCTTGGCGATCCCTTCGCCTTTAAATTGGTTATGGGCATAGCTGCCGCCGTCACGTCGATCCCGGTCATTTCGCGCATATTCCTTGATCTCGGCGTGATGGGAACGCCTTTCGCACGCAACGTTATTGGTGCCGCCACGATCCAGGATCTCATCCTCTGGACGATCCTTGCTGTCGCTACCGCAGTCCAGCATGGTGAGGCGGCGAATGCGCTCGGAATCGGGCGCGTGGTCGCCATTACGCTCGGTTTCGTGCTCGCCTCTCTCTTCTTCGCACCCGCAGCCGTAAGAGCACTCCGCCGATGGATACTCGGCAAATTCAGCGAGGCGCCTTTCACCGGTTACACCATGTTGCTGTGCCTGATCTTCGTCGCTGTGGCGAGCCTGTTGAATGTGAACATCGTTTTCGCAGCGCTTGTCGCGGGCCTTGTTATGGCTCGGTTTCCCTCGCGGCACCTTGCTCCCGTCAAGCAACACATCGCCGACATCGCGATCTGGTTTTTCGTCCCGATCTATTTCGCGCTTGTCGGGCAAAGGCTAAATTTGGCGCAGGAGTTCGATGCCGGTCTGACTGTTCTGTTCATAGGCATGAGCACGGCTATCAAGCTGTTGAGTTGCACGCTTGCCGCGAGAGCCGCCGACTGCGACTGGGTGAGAGCATTCGACTACGGCGTCTCCATGAACACCCGCGGCGGGCCAGGCATCGTGCTGGCCAGTGTGGCGCATGCCGCTGGCATCATCGACGGACGGATGTTCACGGCCCTCGTGCTGGCCTCGATCCTGACCTCGTTTGCCACGGGGCTCTGGTTGCGTTGGCGGATCGTGCGTGATCCGAAGGTGTTTGCCGAATTGGCCGGGTCGCCGGCCGAGTGAGGGTAGGTGGCCGCCAGTACCGCGGGTTGAGGGGGGGGGACGGAAGCCGATGCAGGCCCATTTGCGAGCGCCAGGCGAGGGTGCGTCGGCGCGCTTCGTTACCCAGGCGCGGCTCGTGCGTATCAGGGGGCAGAATGTCCTGTTCAGTGCGTCGCAGCACGCGATCTTCGCCCTGAACGATACGGCCGCCGATATCTGGCGGTTGTTGGAGGAGGGACTGCCTGCCGAATCCGTCGCGCGTGGTATTGCGCGTGACCGCATCGGCACCCGGGATGCGCACGGGCAGGTCAAGGCAGCGCTGGAGGATTGGCAGCGTCTCGGGCTGATCCGGCCCCATATCTCGCCGCACGACGTTGCGGCACAGGGGTATGTGAGCCAGATGCTAAGCGTCGCCGGCCGCCGCATGCGCATCCTCTATCCAAAAGTCCACGCTCTTCCGACGATGACCATATTCAGGCACCTCGAAGTCGGCGAGGGCGATACCGACGTCGTATTCCAGTTGGCGGCCTATGCTGGCCGGCTGCACCTGTTTCGCAATGGCGAGTGGATCGTGGCGTCGGCTCCCAACGAGATGGCGACGATCTTGAAGGGGGAAATGCTGAGTGATGTCCTCAGGGCCGCCACCTATGAACTGGCTCTCCACGCGGCCGCTCTTTTAAAGAACGGGCGCCTTGTTCTGCTGTGCGGCGAGCCGGGGGCGGGCAAGACAACATTGACGCTTGCGTTGGTTCATGCCGGGTTCGGCTTCGCGTCGGACGATGTCGCGCTGTTGAATGCTGATGGATGCTGTGTCGGGCTTCCATTCGCACCGGCCGTCAAGTCGGGTGCCTGGCCGCTGTTGGCGGATTACTTCCCCGACCTCGACACCACGCCAACGTTCCGCCGCCCGGACAACCGGCGTGTACGCTATCTTGCGCCAAAAGCGTCCGCCGCGGTCACAACGGAGTCTTGGCCTGTGGGTTGGGTCATTCTGCTCCAACGAGATCGCGCTGCCCATCCCGGCCTGGATCCGATCGACCCGGTGGATGTTCTGAGGGGCCTGGTTGGCGGCGCATTCGCGCCGAGCGGTGAACTCGGCGACACCGGCTTCGACGTCCTGGCCCGCGTCATAGCGTCGGTGAGAGCTTACCGCCTGACCTATTCAGGGCTCGACGACGCGGTCGGGCTGGTCGAGCGAGCCTGCGAATGATACCTGTCGCGAACTCGCTCGACGCGTTGATCGCTGGCCTGTGCGGTCGGTTGGAGGAGCCGCCGGACTGGAAGGGAATGATCGCGCTGGCGAACCAGACCCTGCTTACGCCGGCCTTGTTCGCGTCATTTGAACGGGCAGGTCTCTTGGAACGCGTGCCGGGAGATGTGCGTGACTATCTTCAGTTCATTCGCGACTGCAATCGAGAGCGCAACCAACGCTTGCGAAGGCAATTGCATGAAGCCGTTGCAGCTCTGAACGCAGTTGGCATTGCTCCGGTTTTATTGAAGGGTGCAGTGCCGCTGTTTCTCTCCCAAGCAATTCCGGACCGGATAACGAGCGACATCGATCTGGCCGTCACGGCGCGCGACGAAGCATTGGCTCAAACCTGTCTCGAAGTCCTGGGTTACGTCCCCCTGTCCCATGGCCGCGGCCTGGCGCGCGATCAGGACGTCGGCGTGCTGGAGCTGCGCGCGCATCGTACCGATGGCTTTTCGCGTCCCAAGCTCGTCCGGCAGAACGATCTGCTGGTGAAGATCCCTCCGGCTCAGTCTCGCGCCCTGCACTGGATCGTGCATGACCAGCTCAAGGAAGGTGACTACTGGCGAGGACGAATAGACCTCAGGCACATGTACGACCTGGCCCAGCTTGCCGAAAGCGAACCTCTCGACTGGGCTGGACTTCGAGCGACCGTGGTGGACAAAAGTGTACGCAATGCGGTCGATACGCAGTTGCTGGCCCTGTATCGCTTCTTCGGGACGAGCATTCCGCGCGAGTGCGCAGAGCGCCCAACGATCCGGTTTCAGCATTGGAGACGCGTGTTTGCCTCGCGTCACCCGATCTTGGGCGCGCCGTTGCGACTGGCTGGCAACGTGGTCTGGGGCGCAAGACGGTTTTCACGCGTGCGAGACCTGGCGCGGCACGATCCGGCCTATCTCGCTCGCCGGATCGCGATCGTTCTCTTAAACAGAAATATTCGCTCTAAGGTATGAAGTATGTATATATTGATGAAAGTTGTTGATTGCCTTGCTTCATTCAAGGTGTTAAAATCCAGAAACAATCTTAAGTCGCGTCATCGGAGAGTGTCATGTCTATAAGTTCTCAGCATGATGTGAAAAAAATACAAGAAGAACTTAGCGCTGAATCCGAGGCGCGTCGAGATTTTCTCTTAAAAGCAGGAAAATTTGCTTCGATAACTCCGCCCGCCATTACGTTGTTGCTCGGTACAAGCTTGAGCTCACGAGCGATTGCCAAATCCTGTGGATCGCGCCCTAAACAAAAAGCGCACTCGGGAAAGGGATGGGGAGACAAGAAACATGCCCACTACGGGTCACGCGGCCAACTGAAAAAAGTCGCCGGCCTGGATTTTGAGAAGCGCAAGAAATAAACCGCACTGACGCAAGTCAGGTGTCTTGGGATCACGCGGTGATCCTTAAGTGTTGACGAAGCCGGCGGAAATGCCGGCTTCTTTCGTTTCATCATATCTCATGCTCAAAAGCGGCAGACCAAGTCCCTTCAGACAAGCAGGCTTGCGCGGACGAAGTTGTCGTCGTGGAGTTGTTCGGCATGCACGCCGAGCAATGTCAGGTGGTCTGTGCCGCTGAGATTGGCCACCACGTTCGCGCCCTGGTTCGACGCCACTTGCCGGAACTCATTGGCGCTATCGATGCCGTAAGCACGCAGATCGAGTGCATCCCCCGTGCTGGCGCCGGCGCGGAAATTGACGATCGTGTCGTTGCCGTCACCAGCCTGGAAGACAAAGAGATTGCTGTTCTTGCCGCCGACGAGCGTGTCGTTGCCGCGCCCGCCCGTTAATGTTGCATTGCTTCCGAGCCCCCAGAGATAGTCGGCAGCTGTCGTGCCGTTCAGCACATAGCCTCCGTTTGAGATTGTCGGGGCACGGCCTGCAGGCGTCGCGATGAAGTAGGTATCCGTCAAAGAGCTGGTGACGGTGGTGCCGTTGAAACTGGTCACGTTGTAAAACTCGATCAACATTCCCTGATCGGTGATTGTTACGAGGCTGGCGCCGACATTGGGGACGTCGCGCCCCGCACCGCCAATGCCCGTGGTGGTGTAGGGAAGTTGGAGCCCGTCGCCGTTATCGTCTCGGTTTTCGCGGTAGTAGTTGTGCTGGTGCCCAGCGAAAACCGCGTTCACACCCCAGGGTTCGAAGGGCCAGCGCATCGTGCTGGTGCTGCCGCTCGGATTGTAGGCCGTGTGGTGGAAGTAGGCGACGTTGAAGCTTGCGTTCGACGCGTCGAGCGTTGTGTGCATCCACTGGCCCTGGACCGACGTCGAACTACGGCCGTCTGGATCCTCCTTGTTGCTGTTGAGGGCAAAGAAATGCACCGGCCCGATCTGAAAATCGTAGTAGCGTTCGTTGTCGGGCAGAGTGAAATAATTCAGGTAGTTGGTGACATTGTTCTCGCCATATTCGTGGTTGCCGAGTACGGGGAAGAAGCGGTTGACGGCGCTGCCGGCGCCATAGGCCCCCTGATAGTTGCCGATGTAGTCGTGATATTGCTGGCCTACCGCCCCATCCAGGGTTTGCGGTGCGTAGACGTTGTCGCCGACAGTAAGGGCGAAGTCGACATTCCAGCTGTGAATGAGAGCCGAGACCGCCTTTTCTCCATTGAGGCTTGTGTCTCCGAAATCGCCGAAGACCGCAAAGCGGTAGAGGGTCTGCGGTCCCGCTTGGGCTGCGACGCTGACGATGTAGTCGTGCTCGGCCGTGCTACCGTCTAAGGACGTTGCCGTTACGTGAAGGGTGATCGAAGGTTCGGTCTGGGCATTGAGAGTGCCAGTACCCGATCGTGTAATCACGCCGTTGGCATCGATGGTAAAGCGGCTATCGCTTAGATTGTAGGTGACAGTGGAGCCTATATCGGGATCGCTTGCCGAGGCGGTGATGCCAACTCTGGTGCCGGCGGGAGAACTCTGGACGATCCGGTTGGTGGCTGTATCGGCGTCGGCCGGCGTTCTGAAGGTGACGGGCTCATCACTGTCGAGAACGCCGAGAGTGTAGGTCTGGGTGGCGGTGCTACGATCGGCCGAGGTTGCCGTGACAGTCAGCGTGATCGAGGCCTGGGTTTCGAAGTCGAGCGTGCCGACACCGGAGCGGGTAATCACACCATTCGAGCCAATAGAGAAGCGTTGGTCGTCGACGCTGTAGGTAACGGTCGAGCCGGCATCCGGATCGCTGGCCGAAGCGGTAATGCCCAAGGCCGTGCCCGCGATGGCCAGCTCCGCGATCTGGTTCGCACCGGGATCTGCATCGGAGGGTGTGTTGAAGACAACGGGCGCGCTTGCCGGCGGTACGTAGTATTCAATGTGCAGCAGCGGCGCTGCCGCGGCATTGCTATCAAATGCTCTTGCGGTGCGCGTGCCGGTACCTGTTACAAGGAGCACCATGTCGTTGAGCGCCGTCCAGCCGTTGCGGTCGATGATCTCCTGAACGATCGCCTTCAGGTCCGGCGTTCGCTGCGCGAATCCTGCCGCTCCCCGGGTTGTCCAGTCCGCTGGCGCCCATGCGACCGATGCGTCCGTTGCCGAGCGGGAAGACACGTTGAACTGAGCGGTGGTAAACGCGGCGGCATCGTCCACATCTTGGCCGCGGATCATAAGCGATACAGTTCCAGTGCTCACCTGGTCCACGGTAAACTGGATGTAGGCGTTTGTGATGATCGCGCCCTTTGGGATGTCGATGCCGGTGAAGCGCATGCCGACCGTCTGGACCTTGGCGCCGTCGACCGTCAGTTCCAGGTCGCTGCTATTGGCCGAGACTGAGCCCGAAGCAGCCTCCTCGACATCATCGAGGCTGGCGATAACTCTCTTCTCGAAGATCATGCTATTGGTGGCAGGCGGACTGTTGATGACGGAGTAGTCGCGGGTGGCCGTGCTGCCATCGGACGAAGTCGCCGTTACATGGAGTGTAATCGTCGGCTCGGTATCTGCATTGAGCGTACCGATTGCCGAGCGTGTGATGACGCCGTTTGCGTCGATGACAAAACGCGGATCGTCGAGGCTGTACGTCACGGTCGAGCCAGCATCCGGATCACTGGCCGAAGCAGTGATGCCTATCCGGGTGCCGGCGGCAGCATTCTGGTCGATCCTGTCGGCGGTCGGATCGCTATCGGCCGGATTGCGAAAGGCGATTGGCTCCTGACTGTTGAGAACGCTGACCGTAAAGGCCTGAACGGCCCTGCTTTGGTCGGATGAGGTTGCCGTGACCGTTAGCGTGATCGAGGTCTGAGTTTCGAAATCCAGGGTGCCTGTGGCCGATCGGGTGATGACGCCATTTGCGTCGATGGTAAAGCGTGCGTCGTCGATGCTGTAGGTGACGGTGTCGCCGGCGTCGGGATCGGCCGCCGAAGCGGTGACGCCGATGGCCGTGCCGGCGGACGCGAGCTCGGCGATCTGGTTTGCGCTGGGATCGCCGTCAGAAGGCGTATTGAAGACGACCGGATCACTGGTCGGCGGCACGGAATATTCGACATGCAGGAGCGGTGCGGCAGCCGGGCCGCCATCATAGGCTCTTGCGGTACGCGTACCGGTACCGGTGATCAGGAACACCATGTCGTTGAGCGCTGCCCAGCCGTCGCGGCTGACGATTTCCTGGATGATTGCGCTGAGGTCAGGGGTGCGTTGGGCAGGGTCGGCCGCTCCGCGCGTCGCCCAATCCACCGGTTCCCACGCAACCGATGCGTCGGTGGCCTGACGAGAGGTGACGTTGAACTTCGCAGTGGTGAAGGCCGCAGCGTCGTCCACGTCCTGGCCGCGGATCAAGAGCGAAATCGTCCCTGTGCTCACCTCATCGACGGTAAACTGGATGTAGGCGTTGGTGATGATTGCTCCCTTGGGGATGTCAATGCCGGTAAAGCGGATGCCGACGGTCTGGCCCACGCCGTCATCGACGGTCAATTCGAGGTCACTGCTGTTCAGGGACACCGAACCGGTTGATCGCTCCTCCGCGTCGTCTGCGCTTGAGGCCACGCGCGCCTCGAAGATCGGATCGGCCGCAAGTGCCGTGACTGCAGCACTGTTTAGAGACGCCGTGTCGGTATCGGGTGTCTGCGACATCGGCTCCGTTGCCGGCGCGATCGACCGCCGCAGTCCACTTGGCTGCGTGTCAAAGTTCGTCGTCTGCTCAGGGGCGCCGGCTGGCGCTGGGTTGCCGATCGTCCCGACGACAGGGCCCTGGTCATCGTTCGCAACGGTGGAGGGACGCTCGCTGCGGTTGACGGATGCGAAGAAACCCCAGGGCGCGCTAGGGTCAATTATCGACCGTGGTTGAGCTGCCCTCAGCCCGATGAAGCCGATCGGATCGGCGTCGAGATCGTCAAACACGTAGTTGCCGTTGACGTCAAAACTCAGCGCAAAATCGAGCGCGAGCAGTTTTGGGTCGTCGAGGGCGGACGGGATGCGAGACAGCTTGGACATGTCCAATCTCCTTTCCGCGGGTTGCGGACAATTGGGGCAAGCCGGCAAGGCCGGTGCTTCCATGCCCGCCGTGCGACCAGGCGCGCGACGGGATCACTTCAGGCTGTGGCCCGACGGCCGATCATGTACGTTGGTCGCGCTCACGCGAGCAGCCAGTGGTCGAGCTGGAACTCGTAAAGCTTGCCGTCATTTTCGTTCGGGTTGGAATCGTTGTCGACGCCACGGTCGACGATGTAGAGGCTCATCTGGTTCGCGTCGTCGCTGCTCGGTGCGAGGGCCAAACCGGCCACTTTGCGGGCATTGGCCGCCGAAATATCGAGTGTGCCCAGTTGCTGCCCCGTCGTCGACATCATGACCACCTGAGTGCGCGACTTGACGACATAGAGCAGGTCGTGGACGGGGTCGTATTCGACGCAAGGATCTCCATTGGAGAGCGTGCCGATCGAGAAACTCGTCACCACGTCATCGCCGCCGGTGGAGGCCACTCCGTCGAATTTGCCGTTGGCGCCCGGGTTGATCGTGTAGATATTTGCCGAGCCGTCTGCGAGATAAAGGACACCACGTTTCGTGTCATAGGCGATGCCTTCCGGGTCGGAGCTGCCGAATGCGGATGTCCTGAACGAGGTTACGATGTCATCGGCCGTATTGTAGAGTCCGTCCGTTCCCGGATTGAGTTCGTAAATACTCTTCGTGCCGGTATCATCGGAAAAATAGAGATGATGATTGGTTGGATTGTAGGCAACCCCACTTGGTTCGTCTGAATAGCTGGTGGTGGTCATCGACCTCACCAAGGTACCGTTAAGGCTCATCTCGAAGAGGTTCTTTCCCTGAAATATCGACATCTCATCGACTTCAGCGTCGGAGATCATCAAGGTTCCGAGATGGGAGATGTAGGTGATACCCGAAGGGTCCGGGCTCGCCGGCGACCACTGCGAGGTCGGAACGATATGCACGAGCGTTGCTGACGTGGGCGGACTGGGCGTGCCTGAAATGACGTTGACGCTGTAGTCATGGGAGGCGGTACTGCCGTCCGAGGACGTCGCGGTGACGGTCAAGGTGATCGAAGGCTGGGATTGGGCATTCAGCGTACCCGTGCCCGAGCGGGTGATGATGCCGTTCGCATCGATTGCGAAGCGCGTATCGTTCAGGCTGTAGGCGATGGTCGAGCCGGCGTCCGGGTCGGCCGCTGAAGCGGTAATTCCCACCTTGGTGCCAGCGGCGGCGTTCTGGCCAATCTGGTTGGTGGCCGTGTCGGTATCGGCCGGGGACGTGAAGGCGACCGGCTCTTGGCTGTTGAGAATGCCAACGGTAAAGGACTGGGTGGCCGTACTTTGGTCGGATGAAGTCGCCGTCACAGTCAGGGTTAGCGAAGTCTGGGTCTCGAAGTCGAGGACACCGACGCCCGAACGCGTAATGACGCCGGTCGATGCATCGATGGAAAAACGCGCGTCGTCTATGCTGTAGCTCACCGTATCGCTGGCATCTGGATCGCTTGCTGAAGCGGTGATGCCGATGGCCGTTCCGGCGGCCGCCAGTTCAGCAATCTGATTGGCGGTGGAGTTGGCATCGGCCGGGCTATTGAAGGCGACCGGGGCGCTCGCTGTCGGAACGTAATATTCGATGTGCAGAAAGGGCGCGGCCACGGCATTGCCATCGAAAGACTTGGCAGTGCGGGTGCCGGTCCCCGTGACCAGGAAGGCGATGTCATTCAACGCCGCCCAACCGCCACGATCTATAATCTCCTGAATGATCGCCTTCAGGTCGGGCGTACGTTGCCCGGTGCCAGCCTCGCCGCGTATCGTCCAGTCCGCCGGTGCCCAGCTGACCGATGCGTCTGTGGTCGGTCGTGAGGAGACATTGAATTTTGCGGTGGTAAACTCGGCAGCGTCGTCCGAATCCTGACCACGGATCAGTAGTGAAGCTAACCCCGTGCTCACCTCGTCCGTGGTGAACTGGATGTACGCGTTGGTAATGATCGCACCCTTCGGGATATCGATGCCGGCAAAGCGCAAGCCGACCGTTTGGCGCGTGCTGTCATCATATCCAAGTTCAAGATCATTGACATTGCCGGTTATTGAACCAGAGGCCTTTTCCTCGGCGTCATCGGCCGCACCTGACACGCGTGTCTCGAAAGTCGTCGGTGTGCTGCTGCTGGAAACCGCAAAACTCTGAGCGCTCATCGTCTTGGCGGCTGCGTCGCCGTCAGACGCCAGGGTTGGGGATACGGTCTCGGTCTGGTTCGCCACCCCGCTTTCGGCTGGAGCCGTGGCGTCGTCGTGGTGCGTTGGCGCGCCCCATGGATCGAAGCCAGTGGGCCAGCGGTCCCAGTCGCCGATCCCCTCGAACGAGACCGTCGCTCGCAGTATGTCTTGGAAAAATGAAGCCAATGCATCGGCAGCGGAGATGCCGGTCAGTGTCATTGATCCGTCAGCGGTCAGCCCATCGCCCTTGAGGCCATAGTCGAGGTCGATATCTGCCAAGAGCTGTTTGACGCTAGGAAACCGAGCCAGGCTGGTCATGTCGTATCTCCAATGAAAGAACGCAAGGGGCAAAACGCGTTGAACCGGCGGCTTTTCCTTGGGTTCGGTTCGGTTTTGATCGGCATTGGCGCCGATCGGCTCAATCGTCTCTGGCCGCTGGACCGGTTGTTTTTCCGTCCTTCGGTTCTGAACCAATCTCCAATGCGTGACCTTATGCCTTGGCTTCGGTCACAGAGGGCTCGGTTCCCGGTTTCCCATTCTCCTTGAAGAGCGCAGCCCAATCCTGCCGGGCTCGATACGAAGTCATCAGGACAGCCGGGATATCGCCCAAGCGCCTTCCTCCTGGATTTTGCCGCGCCGCTCATAGGCGCGCTGGTCACGCAGGATCTGGATGGCGATCGTCAAAAGCTTGCGTGCAATCGCCCCACGCGCCTTATTGGTTTCTCTGATCTTCAGGTGCTCGTGCTGGGCGCGAAGCTCAGGATCGCTGGCCACGGCCGGTGCGACCGCTTCGACGAAGGCCCAGCGCAGCCACTTGTTGCCCTGCTTGATGATCTTGCCGTAGCGGGTCTTACCGCCACTCGAATAGGTCGACGGTACGAGGCCCGCATAGGCGGCCAGCTTCTTCGGGTTGCGGAACCGGCTGATATCGTCGATCTCCGCCTCGATCAGCCTTGCGAAGAACTCGCCGATGCCGGGGATCGTCTTCCCGTGTCGAACGCCAACCGGATAAGCCGAAAGGCTGCAAGCGTGACTGTCCCCCGATCATCACCTGCATCTCAGTGATCCGTTCTGTCCAGAGGCGACCTCTTTCATGTCACCTCCTTTTTCCGAGGCGGCTCTGCGAGCCAGCCTTTGCGGGTCTGCTATCCGTGTGGATGCTCGCCGAACGCCGGGCATCCCGGGGCAACGCCGAAGCCCGCGGCTGAAGGAGCGGCGCCGTTGGTCAAGGCGGCGTCGCACGTTCAGATCGCGGGGATGGGCTTTAGAACGCTGGAGCATCGTCGGCGGGTCTATGCCCGCCGAATGTTGAAGAGCGACCTCCTTATCCTGGCCGGCTTCGACGCAGCCACGCCGGCGCCATCCCTGCGATCAGGCGAAGCATCGACTGTCCGTCCCGCCCAAGAAACAGCGTCGGCAACAGCCAGCATGACACCAGCCCCGACGCGCCGGCGGCAATCGCCACATTGAGAAGGAGAACGAGGGGCGCCACTTGGACTTGGCGCAATTGATCGACCGCGATCCAGGCGCACGCACCGACCACGCTTGCAAGTGCAAGCGCTGGCGCATGTGCCCCGATGAATTCGGACCAACTGATCCCGGTAACGCGCAGGCTCAGATGCGCCATCAGCATGAAATTGGACGCGACTGCCGCGACGACGCCGGCCGCCACACCTGTCACGCCCCAGAAATGTCCAAAGAAGGCGCCTGTCGCCACGGTGACCACGAATATCGCCTGCCGCCATGCCCTTGCGTATACCACACCGGTGGCACGCGAGATGGAGTCGCTGAGCTTGTAGCTTGTGCGGAACAACATACCGACGGCCAGGATCTGCAAGGGAGCGACGACCGCGTCCCATCCCGGACCGAGCAGGACCAAAACGAGCTCGGGCGCTGTTATCGCGACGACGACGCTTGCCGGCAGCACCACAAGTGCGCAGGCCGCCACCGCACTGCGATAGGCGCGAGCGAGCCGGGCGGGCTCCTGTTGCACGAGGGCCATCGTTGGAAACAGGACGCGGTCGAGAATCTGGCCGATGATGACCGCCGGCGTCGTCATGAGCTGCGAGGAAAGCGAATAGATGCCGAGCGCTTCCGCTCCGAGCCAGCGCCCCACGATGATTTTGTCCACTTGGGTTGCGAGGTAGTTGCACACGCGAGCTATGGTGAACCCGCCACCGAAATAAAGCAGCTCTCCGGCTGCCCGTCGCTCAAGCAAGAGCCGCTTGGGATGTGGTTGGCCGATGAGCAGCACGACCGTGCGCAGCAGGTTCTGGGTCATGAGTGCACCGACAAGCGCCCAGACGCCGAAGCCAGCCAAGGCAAAGATCGGTGCTGCGATCACGAAGCCGACGGCAAAAGTCGCCGCGTCGACGGCGGCCAGCCACTCGAACCGCAAAGCCCGCTGGGCAACGGCTTGCGCCACCAGTGCGATCCCTTGGCAAAGGAAGACCACACTGGTGGCACGCACGACCGTTGCCAGTTCGGTAAGTCGCATGGCGTGGGCGATAGCCGGTGCGACCAACCAGACCAGTCCGGCGATCAGGAGGCTAAGGACCAGCGACAATGTAAAGCCGACCCGAAGGTGACGCTCGTCGAGTTCGGGTCGCTGCACGATTGCCGGCGCAACACCGAGGTTTTCGAAGATGGTTGCGAGCTTGATAATGACAAGAGCCGCGGCATAAAGCCCGAACTCACTGGGAGAAAGGAGCCGGGCGAGCACGAGGAGCGCGACAACCTCCGCCAGGGCGAGGGCCCCCATGGACAAACCCGTCCAGAACATGCCCACGACACTGCGCTTTGCCAGTCCCTGTCGGATATCGCTCACGCCTTGCACTCCTCAGGCGAAGGACCTAACACGGCGCCCTTGCCGGCCTTCTCTGATCGAAGCGGAAGGGGTACTTCGTAGCCATATACGCGCATCTCTTCTTCGACTTCCGGCAGGATCGCCTGCAGTTGTTCTGGATCGAAACGAAGCCATTTCTCCTGGCGCGTGGGGTCGACCATCTCCTTGGCGACACGAAGGATATCATCGCTGCAGACGAGCCCGCAGTGGTCGTAGATGCGGCGCAAGGTCGTCTCGGTATCCTGCATCAGGTCCTCATAGCGACAGGTCAATACGCGGCCTTCTCCGAGCTGGGCGAGATCTTCTCTCGCCCGGCGGTTGCCACGCGCCCATTGGCGGGCAATTACGGTCAGCTTGTCGTGTTCCCTCAGATCCTGATCGATCCCCTCGTATTTCGGCCCGTAGATCGGCGCGTATTTCTTCCGCAGTATCTTCTTGACGAAGATTTGTCGGATCAACGCGCCGGCATAATGGTGAAGCTGTGTTATTGGAGTTGTCGCAAGCGTTCTCTTCATTCCCTTCAGCGTCTTCGTTCGCTGCCATTTCAGTTCCATGGAGCTGATATAGGAAAACGGATTTCTCGTGATGAAGAGGAAAGTCGCCTCAGGGAAAATCTGGTGCACATAGGATGAGCGAAGGACGTTGGACGGGGTGTTCTCCATGATCTGCCGGCCACCGTTCCTTACCTGAAACTCGAGGAAGCGGCCGCGGATGTAGCGAATAACCTTTTCCGTCGCATCGCGCTCGGTAAACACGTCGTGGCACCGCCCGGGATCCGCGTAGAGCCAGAGCGTCCTCGGCTCATACCAGGTCACCACATCAGGATGCAGGCCGATCAATTTCTGTGTGATGGTCGTGCCTGATCGATAGTTACCAATCAGGAATATCGGGGGTCTGAGTTTGGTCGCGATCACGGCAAACCTCGTTCTGTGGAGATAACGGGCAAAGCTAACGGCAATGGTGGCCCAACCTGGGTTGAGCCTATTCGTCCCTGAAAGCGCGCATCATCTGGTCCGACAAAGGCTTCATCAGATAGGACATCACTGTCCGATCCCCGATCGTGATGAACACTTCGGCGGGCATGCCGGGAACGAGGGCCAAGGGACTTGCGTGTGCCGGACTATCGAGCGTCGGCGTGATCCGCGCGACGTAATAGCTCTCGTTCGTTCGCTGGTCATGCGTGACGTCGGCCGAAATCAATGACACGACACCTTGGAACTCCGGCGTAATGCGCTGATTGAAGGCGGTAAACCGCAGCAGGGCGCTTTGGCCGACTTGAATCTGGTCGATGTCTTGGGGGGCAACCTTTGCCTCGACCGCCAAAACATCGTGATCCGGAATGATCATCATGATCGGCTCGCCCGCGCCGATCACGCCGCCAATGGTGTGCACCGTCGACTGATGGACGGTACCGCTTGCGGGTGCACGGATATCTACGCGCAGAAGTTGATCCGTGGCCGTAACCTGGCGTTCCTCGAATTCAGCGATCTTTGCGTCGACGTCACGTAATTCGCTGCCGGTCGAGCTCGAGAATTCTTTGTCCAGCTGCAGGATTTGGAGAAGCACCTCAGCGATCGCGCCCCGCGCCTGTGCAGTGCTGGCAATCAACTGTGCCCGCTCGCCCTCAATCCGGGTCGCGTCGCGTTCGTAGGCCGTCAGCTTCGACAGCGGCGTGAGTTTCCTTTCAACAAGATCGCGAATTCCCTGGAGTTCTTCCCGGATCAGCTCGATCTCCTTTTTCTTGGCCCTTCCTTGGGCCAGGTAGCCCTCGATCTGCTTCTGCAGTTGCTCGATGCGCTCACGCAACCGAGCCTTGTTCCCGGATCGTTCGAGGCGACGTATCTCGAACAATCGCCGCTCGCTCTCAACCAGTGCCGCGACCTCCGGTTGGCTCATCCGCGCGGTGAGTGTCGGGGCGATGGTCAATTGTTGGTCGCCATCGCGCTCAGCCTCGAGGCGTGATTTTCGAGCGTAGAGCTCGTCCAAGCTCCTGGTCACGAAGGCCAGATTGGCGCGGGGCACGACGTCGCTGAGCTGCACGAGAAGATCGTCGGCTTCAACATGCGCGCCGTCTCGCACAAGGATCCTGCTGACGATGCCGCCAGTCGGGTGCTGGACCTTCTTGCCATTGGAAGCGACAACCACCACGCCGTGGGCGATGATTGCGCCCGAAATCTCAATGGTTGCGGCAAATCCGCCGACCACGCCGAAGAGCAGGGCGATGATAGTCACCCCGCCCAGAAGGTTACGGCGAATGGAGCGTCGGTGGGAGTGTGTCGCGTTCATCTGAGAGTCGGTAATTGTCTTGGCGACCATTCAATTCGATGGTTTGGACTGTGCGGCAACGCGTTTCAGGCCGTCAATGTTGGCGGGGTGCAACGGGATGAGCTTGGAAAGCACCCGTTCTCGCGGGCCCAACATCTGCATCTGCCCTTCCTTCATTTCCATCACCAGGTCGACGGCGGCGAGGATGTTCGGCCGATGCGTAACGATGACGACGATACCGCCGCGGGCCTTGATCTTTCTTATGGCATCGCCAAGTGCAATCTCGCCATCTGCGTCAAGGTTTGAGTTCGGCTCATCGAGGACGATCAGGAATGGATCGCGATAGAGCGCGCGGGCAAGAGCAATGCGCTGACGTTGTCCGGCCGACAGAGCGGCCCCGCCTTCGCCAATCTGGGTTTCGTATCCGTTGGGCAGGCTGACGATCAGATCATGGACACCTGCGGCACGGGCGGCAGCGACAACGGCATCGGCATCCGCCACCGGTTCGAAGCGCGCGATATTGGCTGCCACCGTTCCTGCGAAAAGCTCAACGTCCTGCGGCAGGTAACCGATGTAGCGCCCGAGATATCCCTGCGGCCATTGTTCGAGTGCCGCCCCGTCAAGCTTTATGCGGCCGATGGTTGGTCGCCACGCGCCGACGAGGGCACGCACGAAGCTTGATTTGCCGGAGCCGCTGGCGCCGATAACCCCAAGCCCGACGCCAGCATTCAGATCGAACTCAATCCCCTGGACGATCAGCCGTTGTGTGCCGGGCGCGCTAACGGCGACCCGATCTACCGTGAGGTTGGAGCGCGGAGCGGGAAGAGCCATCGGTGCAATATCCTCAGGCAGCCGCGCGAGCAACTGGCTCAGTCTGCGCCAACTTTGGCGGGCCAAGATGAAGTTGCGCCAATGGGAAATTGCGAGATCAACGGGCGCAAGGGCCCGCCCTGCGAGGATTGACCCCGCGATGATGACCCCGGCCGTCGCTTCGCCATGGATGACCAGCCACGCGCCGATGCCCAGCATGGCCGATTGAAGCATCAGTCGCAACGCCCTGGACAGGCTGCCGAGGCCTCCAACGACATCACTGACGCTTTGCTGTTGGGCGATATGTTCGCGGCTCGTTTCCCGCCATTGGTCGTGCAGGTGCCGGCGCATACCCATGGCCGCCAATACCTCGGCATTGCGGCGGCTGGCTTCCGCCAGGTTGTTGCGCCGGATCCCGGAAGATGTCGCCGCGCTCGCAGGCTTTCGCGTCAGCATCTCGGTCGTGATTGTCAGTGTTACAAGTACGATTGCGCCGCCGATCGCGGTCAGCCCCAGGATGGGATGGAAACCCCAGATGATTGCGATGTAGAAGGGCAGCCACGGCAGTTCGAAAAGCGCATTGGGACCCGGGCTGGCGAGAAAGGTCCGAATGCTATCGAGGTCGCGCTGAGGCTGCAGACCGTCGCCTTGTTGCCCGACGAGGAGAGGTAGACGTGCAATAGCGCTGAACACTCGCGCGGAGACTGTTTCGTCCAGTTCAGCGCCGATCCTCGTCATGATCCGACCGCGCAGGAGATCAATGAGCGCTTGCCCAAAAAAGAGCGCAGCGGCCAGTATCGACAGGCCGACAAGTGTTGGCACGCTCCGGCTCGGTAGGACCCGATCGTAGACCTGCAGCATAAAAATCGCCCCATTCAGCATGAGGATGTTGCTGACGCCGCTGAATATTGCCACACCTACAAGTGCGCTACGGCAGGAACGCAAACCGCTCGCAAGTTCCGTACCAGGCGCGGGACGTTGAGCGGCCGATAGCATCGCCGCAGAGGTATTGGCGACGGAGACTTTGATTTTCCGCCTCCGTGGAACGAGCATTAGCAGCAGACCCAGTGCCGTGATCGCTATCCAAAGCAATGTGCCATCCAACGCAACACCGGTCAGCTTGGTTAGCTGATCGCTTATGAGGGTGGCGCTTGCGTTGAGGCTTTCCATCCAGGCTCGCCATGGAGCGACGGAGAGCTCGGACCTTGCTGTCTTCCACGCGCCGCTGGTCGGCAAGAACTCAAACGCGAACCGGCCAAGTGCGAGTGCGAACAAGAACGCACCGAGCACTTGCAAGGTTGTGAGCGGGCTTGTGCGATGGCGCGATCGGCGCCGCGGCCCGCGCAAAAGATGAGCCTGTTTTGCCGGTGCGGTTGGGTGACGAGGTTCTGAGCGCATGCGACTTCCCACAACAACGACGGCCGCACCTGAAAGGAAGGTCAAAATGCCTGCGATATTTGGGCCGCTGAAAACCATCTCTAGTGCATCCCGGCCGCCCAAAAGGCCGGAAACCAACGACCGGCAAGCCGCATCTTGCGAAACTGTTGCACCACTGTCATTGTTCTCGTCGATCGTTGCTACGATATTTGCCCGTGACTCTAACTGTGGCTTCGGATGAAGATTTCAGCCTGAGGAGTGACTGGTGTTAGAGCTCGCAATCCTTCTGACGGTTGGTTTCCTCGGAGGATGCTCCAGGCGGGTTGCCTGGATCTTCCTTTCGTCCGTTGTCGTATTGTTGATCACACCAATTTACCTGGTGCAGTATCGAGAGATCGTCAGCCCTCTCCCTGTGATCTTGCTGACATTGCTCGCTGTTATGACCGTGCAATTGGGTTCTTTGACGGGTTTGCTGGTGCTGCGCCCGTGGCGCATAACGCGTAAATCGGCCGCCGAAACGGTGGACAGCGTCTCAACCCCACCTCAAAAAGCTTTCTTCTCCATGTCGGCCGCCGGGTCCGGACGGGATGCTGCTGACGAATAGAAGCCCTTGCTTGCCACCACCGAGACCTCTATGAGGTCGCCGGCATTGACTTCGGTGTTCTCATTTGCGGCAACTTCCTGGTCCGTTTCTTTGCCGCGCCGGAAGATCAGGATCTTTACGGAGCCCTGCAGGTCTTCGAGTGTCCGGTGCTCGCCATATTCGAAGACGAAAAGCAGTTTGTCCGAAAGGTATCGTAGCTGGCTTGCCAGTTTCGCCAGTTGAACTTGTGTTTCCTGCGTGTCCGAAATCAGCTGAAACGCGTGCTCTTGGTGCTTCTTGCGCAACTCGCTCTCCATGTTGAGCAGATCCTGCTGCAGGCGCGTCTGCTGCATCTCGAACTGGGCAAGGTCGAGACGGTAGTTGTTGTGCGCGCGCTCCAATGCCATCACGTTCGAGTTGGTGATCAGACCTTTCTGGCGCAGGGTCCTGATGGACTCCAGTTCGTCGAGCTGGCTTTTCACCGTCTGCTGCCGCTCGCCCTTGGCGCCGGCCAACATTTCGGCTTCCTTGTTCAAGCGTGCGAGCGAGGCTTGAAGATGGGATATGTCGTCGCGGAATGCGGTCAGCCGGGCCGTTAGTTGTGCCTGCTCGGTTGCTATGATCTCGTCAATCAAACTCTGGCCAAGTTCAGCTGGGGGATCGGCCGGAACAACAATGCTGTCGACGAGTTTGCTCTCTGCATGAAGCCGGCCAAGGCGAACCTTCAGGCGATACTCCTCGATCAGCAGGTTTGCCCGCTCGCTGCGCAGGTCCGCGATCTGCAGCGCAGGCACAGTTTCTCCAGCTGTCGTTGGACGGAAGCCGCCTGCGAGAGCCAATGCGTGCCTGACGGTTATTCCCGGCTGGAACGGATAGGAGCCAGGATGGGCAACGGCGCCGGAAATGAAGAACGGCCGGTATTGCCCGATCTCGACTTTGACATAGGGGTCGAGGATCAATTTCCGTTGCTGGTAAGCGCTCCGGATATCCTGAGAAAGGGCGCCGGTCGTCAGGCCACGGGCCCGAACGTCTCCGAGAAGTGGAAGCGCGATCGCGCCGCGATCATCGACCACAACCTCCAACGGATAGGCTGGTTCCCCGAAGACCAAGACACGCACCACGTCGCCCGTGTCGAGGAGATACCCGTCGGCGCGGGCGAAGTTCGCGGCGAACAAAGCGATGACGAGCGCAAGAGTTCGCAGGCAAAGGCGACCGCAATCAATCCCACTGTCAGGTCGATGGAAGCCCCGGTATTCGCGCCCGAACGGAACTGAGACATAGGTTGGATCGACACACCGTTTCATCGCCGCCTCCTTCGTCAACGCTCAAGGCGTGACGATACTCGATACACTTTAGAATGCGTTGCTGTGCACAAGGACGCGCATCGTCCTCAACAGGATCTTCACATCCAGCCATGGCGACCAGGAGTGGATGTATTCGAGGTCAGCTGCGACCCGGCTTTCGATGTCGCATCGCTTTTCGGTCGGGCCCCGATAGCCCCTGATCTGAGCGAGGCCCGTCAGGCCAGGTTTCATCGCGTGACGATGCCAGTAATCCGGCACCACTTCCCAATAAAGCGCACCCTCCGCGGATGCACCAAGCGCGTGCGGCCGCGGACCGACGAGACTCATCTGTCCCAAGAAGACGTTCCAAAGCTGCGGCAACTCATCAAGGCTGGTATGGCGCAGGAAATGCCCGAGCCGTGTTATCCGGGGGTCGTTCCGTTCGGTAAGGTGGTTGCCGGCTGTGTCTGTCAGGTCGACACGCATGGTTCTGAACTTGATGCAGTTGAAGTATCTGTTGTTGGTGCCGATGCGTTTCTGCACGAAGAATGCTGGACCGGGCGAGTCCGCGCGCACGAGAACGGCGAGAACGGCGACGAGGGGCACCATCACCGGCGCGGACAAGAGCACGAGCAGCAGGTCAAAGGCGCGCTTGAAGGCGCGCTTGTGCAAAGTCAGCGGTCCCGTGGAAACAACCAGCGTTGGTGTGGAGTCGAGGTAGCGGAGAGCCAATGGTTTCAGGCCAGCAAGACCTGGTTCAAGTAACTCGGTCTCAAATCCGAGTTCGCCGAGTAGCTTCGCCCATTTCAACTGTTCCTTGAAAGCCCTGAATGACAGCACGATCCGGTCCGCGTCAGCGACGGCAAGCGACAGATCATTGAGGAAATTTGGGTCGGTTTCCACCGGATGCCAGTCGCATGCCCTCACGTTGATCGTCGCCGCGACTTTACGCTGCCGATTGGAACGGACGCTGTCGTCGCCGAGCAGAACGACCTTTGCCTCCGTCTGATCCTCTCGCCGACGCAGTCCCGCCGCTATGCCGCAATGAAGGACGGTGAGGCCAACGGCTGCAAGGCCGAGGAAGAGAAGCGTTTCTTGCGACAGAAAATTGCCGATGACATTGAAGGCGTGTGCGGCCAGCAGCGAAAAGCCGGTTGCCGCAGCCAGTGAGGCAAGGCAGCTTTTGATAGAGTTCGTGGCCGAGCGTAAGGTCGGCAAGTGGTACGCGCCAAGGCTCCAGGCTGCGACCAGGTAGGTGGGCAAGACGACGTAGGAAAGCTTTGGGCTCTGGGCGAAGCCGACCACGTCAAAGCTGGTGACGTCGGCCGTGATCGCTGCCGCAACGATCATGCAGAGATCGCCGAGCATCGCCAAGGAGCACAGCAGGCATCTGAGCACGTAGCGATTCTTGACTTGCTCCATTGGGAGCGAAATTGCCCTGTGCCAGGGATGTGTGGATTCGGCGGGTATTTGAGTCACGATACATCTCCCAGGGGAAACGGGACGAACCTATTGCCTTTGAAAGAAAGGAGTCGACGACCGGCTTGGCACAGACGGCGGCGCCGGGATCGTTGCATCAAGCGTTGACTGTGGTGTTGTCGTCGTTAGTGGTATGCCTGCGCGCCTGAAGGGCGGTGGGCAGCGGGTGCCCCCAGAACGCATTGGTAGACCATCTCGACGCTGTCGCACATCGCATCGAGTCCCCAGGATGTGAGGTCGGTGCGCCTTGCTCCTTCGGCCAGATGGGCGCGAAGCGGTTTGTACTCGAGGACATCGGCAACGGCCGCTGCCGCCGCGCCCACATCACCCGCTGGCGTCACGACGCCGTTGATCCCGTGCTTGACGACTTCGCCTAACCCGGGCAGCTCCGACACGACACAGGGCCGGCCGCCAGCCAGATATTGCATGACAACGCGCGGCAGTCCTTCCCGCATCGACGTCAGCACGCAGACATCGGCCAAGCTGATCAGTTGCTCCGGCTCGGAGTGATATCCGATCAGGTGGATACTTTGCGCCACCGGCGAACGCGCAATGGCAGCTTCGATATCAGGCCGTGCCGGCCCTTCGCCAGCAAGAATCAACCGTACGTCCGGAACGCGTTGGACAACCTGCGGGAATTCTTCAATGAACTCGATATGGCGCTTCCTGGGCTCGAGCGCCGCCAGCATCAAAACGACCGGTGGCTTGGGTTCGCCCGGGGCAATGCCAAGAAGCCGCGGCGCCTCCTTCGGCCACTTTGCGCCGGAGAAGCGAGCAAGGTCGAAGCCCGAATGAACGACATAGTGCTGGGCGGGACTGCCGATGCGGTGGAAGAGGCAGATATCGCGCATCGATTGGCTGACATCGATAAAGGCACGGGTGTACCTGGCCGTCAGCCGCTCGGCGGCCAGGAACGTCATCTTCTGCGCGCTGCCGACCTGCACGAAAGGTATGATGTGGACGCCATGGATGATGCCTGAAACATTCGCCTGCCTGGCGGCGAGCCGACCAATGATGCCGGCCTTGCTTTGGTGGGTATGGACGATATCGGGGTGCCATTCTTGGAAAAATCGGCTGAGCTGCCTCAGGGCCGCGAAATCGTTGGAGGGAGATATTGGATGGACAAGCGCGTCGAGGCCAACAACACGCATGGTCTTGGCGACCGAAGCCTGCAGGCTGGGATCGTATTGGTTGCCGTGAACCAGCAAGACCTCATGGCCGTGTTTCACCTGAGCGTGGCAGCAGGCCAGGGTATTTTCCTCCGAACCTGCGCGATACAGGCGGGTTAACACGTGAACGATCTTCATCTTTTTGTTATCTCCGCGACATTAATGACTGCGGATCCTTCAGACGGGAGCCGTGGCCTGGGAACGACGGGTCCGCGTGGGGTTCCTCAAAACGTTGCGATCCAGGGGACATGCAGTTGGCCCCGCCGCAGGCGTGGTGCGTATTGGTCTGTCCGGGGCTGTCTTGAGGACGGGGCGGCTACAGGGACAGCCAGATTTGCTTGAAAAGGTTCCGGTTGATGGTCTCGGTATTGGCGCTTGCGTCGATGACCCTGATGTCCTTGTCGAGTGCGCGAAGCTCGGCCATCAACGACATCCGCGCCTCAAACCCTTCCTTGCTGATTTCGCCAGGCTTTCGGCTCTGCGAGACCGCGAAATCCGATACGAGGTGAAGGGTCAGGTCTGGCTTGCACTCATTCATCTTCTGGTAAAGCCATTCTTCGAACCGGGCGAGGGCCGCAATTCCGGGAACGGCGGGCAGGTTCGACGGGATCATCGGCCCGTCCAGATAGCCCTTTTGAAGCGTCTGTGGCCAGCGGTCACAGACGACGATGAGGCCGCGTGTCGCCCAGCGATGTGCGCGCTTGACGACCCCGTATCTTTCAATCGCAATCAGCACGCCCCAAAGGGCCAACCCGGCCGCAAGTGCCTTGCTCTTCGCCCCGCTACCTGGCTCCTTCCGATCACGCTGGATCACCGCCTTGAAATGACGTCTACGGGGTGCAAGCAGGTTCTGTAGTACTTTGCGGAACCACCAACCATTGCCCTCTCCGGTGCCGACATAAACCTGCGCACAGCCGAACTTCCAAGCGAAGGTCCGCGCCAGCAGATTGGTCTGGGTGCTCTTGCCAAGCCCGTCCGGTCCCACGAGAGCCACCACGAGCCCGCCTGTCAATGCGCGCCTTTTGGCCGGAACGCTGCCCGGCAACACGCGTCCGAGTACCCTTAACGAAAGATAGGAGGCCTTGCGGATCACGTGGATTGTTGCGTCCGCCAGACCGCTACCATTCGAAAACCCGCACCGGTGACGGATCGAGCGCCTCAGCCGCGCAAGATCAGCGCGATGCACCTCGATGCCGCTGTCGCTCGGCCGTATTCTGCAGGATACTATGCCGTTCCGGCCGCCATCGTATTCGATGACGCATTCTCCCGGTTTGCTCGATAGTAAGGGCAGCCGCGCGAGTTTATTACCCCAATCCCCAGGTACAGCCAGCCATTGTGTCCACGGCCATGCTCGCAAACGAAACGCGAAACGGCCAATCGCCAACCCGATCTCAGCCTCCGCAGAGGCGACCGGTATGGATATCCCAGCGATAGACAGGTGCTCCCATTGCTCAATTGCCGCGTAGTCGAACGCGAGATAGCGCTTGCGGAACTCCCAACCAACGCGGATGCCAACATGAAGATCTATATGAAGATAGGCACTGCGTGAAAAATCAGGAACAAACCAGTCCTCTCGACCTGCGCAGGCATTGTCGTAGCAGGAGAGGCTCACACTGCGCAGACCGTGCAATCGCGCCATGATCCCGCAAAAGGCCGTGTAGTCCTGCTTATCGAGCAGCATGTCCATATCGTCACGGCCAGCGAGTGCTTCGGGCAGGCTTGCCGTGTCTTGGATCATTCCATAACGGATGCCGGCTGCATCAAGCGCCGCGAATAGTTCAGCGGCAGCCGCCAGCGGCGAAACTGAAGGCGGCGATGCGCTCAAAGCTGGATCGCAGCGCAACGCTGTCACATGATCCAGGCTGTTCGCCGCCGAAGGCGTAGAATCCCGTGCAACGATGTTTTCTTGCCAAGTGGACATGGGCTGTGAGCTCATGGGAGCCACCGAAACCGTTCACGGTTGCCTGTTGGCTCCGTGGACCTCTTTGAGAGAGTGTGGTTCACCCCTCTCGCCCTGTTTAGGCATGGCCAACGGAGCCCGTCGCAATCGATTGTCGGGAGCGTCATCATTGAAAATCCATGGTGTGATGTTGTCGGTCGTTCGAGCCGACGCCGGCCTTTGCCAATTCTTCGCAGGCTACCGCACCGAAGGTGAGTCGATCGGACTCATCATCTGTGCATAAAATTCCATTAATAAGTAATAGAGCGCAAATTACGAGGAACAAAAATCCCTGTTTCAATTTAATACTATGCATTTATCTCTGTCTATATAAATCGGAACCGCGCGATGCATAATGTCCATTAGCACTCTAACAGCGCCAGATCGACCGACATAGTCGAGTACACCTAGTTGTTCTGCAAATGGTCCGCTTGAGACCTTAACTGTTTTTCCAGTCTGAAATATATCTTTTGGGTGGAGGAAGCCGTCTTCGTCTGTTGCCAGGATCAAAGATTCTACAATCCCGTAGGGTACCGGTATCGGCTTGCGGTCGCTCATGACGAGCTTCCGTACACCAACGGTCGAATTGATCGGCGACCACCTCTGCCGTTGAATGTCCAGCGAGACAAAAAGGTAGCCGTCGAAATAGGCCGAACAAACGGTCTTTATGGTGTGCGCGTGACGAATGGTTCGGTGCCTTTTCGGCAGGTAGGTCCGTAAGTTTTGTGAGGACAAATGTCTTTCAGCCAGGCTCTCACAGTGTTGATGTGTCTGTACAACGTACCAGCGTTCGAGCTGAGTATCGTTCGTATCGTCCATCGACGCCGTAGGTGAGCCACCGCGTGTGTTGTCAGTTAGCATCTCTCCACCTCTATTTTCTATATTTATTTAAAATGTTCGAATCCAGGACAGTATATCGTTGTGAGTGTAGTCGGTTGCCTGATGTTGTCTTATTGTTATCTTGACATTAACCATGTTGTTCTTGGCGAGGTATCTTCGCCAGCAGCGCGAAGTGCTCCAATTCTCAATTCAAGTAGCGGTTGTCATATCCGTTGCCGTCGAGCGACGCGTAACGCCCGTATTTGGGCAGCTTCGGTCCATCGACCATGGTCAGAGCAATTCCGGAAATCTTGGATCGGTTGCCGAGGTATCGAATGCCCTCAGCGACGGCTTCGCGCGCCGTGTCACGCCATTTCACGACGAAGACCACCCTGTCGGCATGGCCTGCGAGAATGGAGGCATCCGCCACCGGCCCGACCGGCGGCGCATCGATAATCACCGTGTCATAGGTGCGCCGGAACTCTTCGAGCATTGCCCGCATGCGTGCGGAGGCGAGAAGGGCCGGGGGATTTAAGGTCTTTCCGCCGGCAGGCAGAACGTGAATGCCGGAACGCTCATCCAGATGGATTGCCTTGGCGGGATCAATGGGGAGCGTCAGAAGATCGACCAGGCCAACATTCTCCGCCATCCCAAAGAAGGCGGTGGTGGCCGAAACCCTGAGGTCGGCGTCGATTACCAGCGCGCGTTCGCCGTCGGCAGCAGCGGAGTAAGCAAGGCTCAAAGCAAGGGTCGTCTTTCCTTCTCCAGGCATGGCCGAGGTGACGAGAGTGACTGATCGCGAGTGGTCGGCTTCGGATATGCCGCCCAGCCCCAGGCGCAGCCTTCTGATGGCTTCGCTGTAGCGCGACAACGGTCGGTGCTCCAGGTATGCTACTGGCTGCACCCTCGACTTCGTCCTCGACCATTCCGTCATTCGGGGCAGGGAGGCCAGAACTGGAACCGCCAAGGCTTCTTCCACCTGACGTCTCGCCATAAAGCCGGAAGCAAACAGCTCGCGTACAAGTGCGCCGGCACCCCCCAACGCGGTGCCAAAAACCAGACCCACAGCCGCGAAAAGTGGCCTGTTCGGGAAGCTCGGTGCGAGCGGAACGCCAGCATGCGTAATGACGCGCACACCGCTGCTGAGCAGCGTTGATTTTTCCTCGGCGATCTTGGCTCGCGACAGGAATGTCTGGAACAGTTCTTTGTTTGCGGCCGCGATACGCTCCAAATCGCGCAACTGTACCCCCACCTGATCCTCGACCGCCGACTGGCCAGAGACCGATGCGAGCGCCCGAGAAAGCGCAGCTTCACGCGCTTCCGCGGCTTCCACCTCGTTTCTAAGGTTGCCGATGAGCCGCTGGGTTTCGGCGGAGATTTGCTGTTCAATGTCGCGCCGCTCCGCCTGGACCGTCATCACCTCCGGATGCTGTTCGCCGTACCTCAGGCGCAAGTCTGCCTCTTTGCGCGTCATCACGCCGGCCTGGGTGCGCAGCGCGCTCACGACATTGGATTGCAGCACGTCAGGCAAGGTTTGAGCGTCGCCGCCAATGCGAAGTATTTTCTCTGCCTGCTCGAACTTCGAGCGTTTCGTTGCCAGTTCGGCGCGGGCGTTGATGAGGGCTATGTTCAGCTCTGACAATTGCTGCTCGGTCAGGCTCCCCGACTGCGTTGCCAGGAGATTGTTCTCGGCACGGAACTTTTGAACGGCGTTTTCCGAGTGGCTCAGTTCTTCGCGCAGAATTCCGGCCCGCTCGCTCAACCATGTGGAAGCTTTCTTGGCGCCCTCGTAGCGGGACGCAATGCGGTCCTGCACATAGACCTCGGCAAGGGCATTGGCCAGACGGGCCGCTTCTTCTGGATCATGCGAGGTTACAGACAGTTCGATGACATCCGCCAGTCCGACGCGCGAAACTTCTAGCGCACCTTCCAGCCATGCCAGGGCTCCGGCGCTAAGGTCGGGGTCTTCTTCCGCCAACCCTTCGCTTTCGACAACCTTCTGGAGCAGCGAAGCGGACGTCAGGACGGCAATCTCGCTTTCGATGAAGGTGGAGTTGTCGCGCAGCTCAGGCCCTGCGTCCTGAGACAAAATGTAGTCCTTGGGAGCGTCGAGCAGGATCCTGGAAAACGCCGTATATGAGGGTGTGATGGCGAGCGAAATTGCAACGAATACTGCGAGCGTTAGGGCGGCAGTGCACGAGATGAACCTCCAACGCCGGCGAAGAAAATCGATGATCTCCCTCACGTCGAGCAGCGCCGGTTCCGGTGTTACGATCACACGGTCGGTCGAGCTCTGCATCTTCAAATCCCCTCAAATAACCGTAATGATAAGGTCCGCCGGTGCTGCACCAGCGGAAGGCCTGCAGTATTGAACGTTGGGGAGCTAACGGTCAGTCGCACTCACACGCGGCAAGCTGGGGTTTGGCGCCCCAAATTGCGGTACGTCCAAGTCATCCTGCTCCGCCGTTGACCGATCCAAACTGCCGGCCAACCGGGAACATATCAGGTTCGCTAATATACGTGCCATCAGCACTAGGGCGTACGATGACTAAGCAATGGATGTGGCGACCAGTACTTTTGATCGAGCTCAACGCCAAAAGGCGAATGTCGCGTACCGCTATTGTGGTAGATGCATTGAGCACATACACGGGATGAGACTGCTGACGATCAGAGCATCAAAATGTTAATCGTGAAGCCCGCGTAGGCTTGGACGGCGGCCAGAGACCGCTCCGCGTCCACTTTAGCCAATTGCGATGACGCTTTGATGAATGCCCTTCGATGAAAACACCGACTTGCTTCGAAGTGGAACTTTCGGTTGATCAAACGCCAAACTTGAATTGTCTCACCGAGCCGCGGGTAGCTATGGATACGCTCATCGAATTCGTTTCGCAGGCCATTGGAGACAAGTCCGGGGTTGTAGAGGTCCTGCTGGCAACTTTTCCGGCCGTTCTATTCCTGAGCGGCGGCTGCAGCCTCAGATGCAGCGCTATCGCAATCCTAATCGGCGCCGCCACATTGGTCCTGTTTGGCATTGGAGGCGTTGCTGGGGCGGGTGTCGTCGTGATCGCCGAAATTGTCGTGGTTTCGACAGCAGTACTCAACCTGCGCAAGAGACTGTTGAAGATCCAGGCGGACCTCGATGCGACGAAGTCGGCAGTCCGTGACTTGGAGATCACAGAAGGACGGCGCCAAGTCTTCAATGCAAATGCGCGGGATTAGGTAGGGAACCCGGGTTATCGAGCGGCATCAGGCGCGTTCGATGTCGTTGTCTTAGGAGCAGGATTATTCGCCAGTGTCAGGATCAGCGCTGCCTTTTCCTATGTGCAAGCAGCGGCTGCAGGGGCGGGCGAGCGAATGAAGCAGAAGGCCTTGTGAGCCTACGCCTCATCGACAGATCGAAGGTTCCAGGAGTGACCGCCCGTCTGTGGG
Source organism: Ensifer sp. 22460 (assembly GCF_052044935.1). NCBI lineage: Bacteria > Pseudomonadati > Pseudomonadota > Alphaproteobacteria > Hyphomicrobiales > Rhizobiaceae > Ensifer > Ensifer sp. 22460. The sequence goes on along the minus strand of NZ_JBQENZ010000018.1, from coordinate 111,556 downwards.
TTGGCTGCCCGCAATATTTCCACCCTTCCAGGTGCGTCCACTACAACAGGAGGTGGAGCGCCACTGCGCAATGAGGTCGCGCATCCCCTGGAGGCTAGTTGATGCAACAGGACGTCGCCAAAGTCGGCGATCGTAAGGAAATTTGTCGCCGTCGTGTTATCCTGAACATGCTCCGCCGGTGCTTTGTGCGATCGCCATTGTCGCCCAATGCCCCGTCTTTTGGACCGGATCCACAATGATCGGCCCTCCCTTACTTGAGTCAGTTCAGCGTCGAACGGCCTTGCCAAGCGATTGTTCCCTCCCATCCTTCTGCTCTCCGGCGCTCCCATTTTGCCGCGTGATGAAACTGGCGACCCCTTCGCGCCATTCGGACTGCGCGGAGGGGTCGCCAGATGAGAGAATGTCCGCTGCTATGCGGTGACGTTCAGCTTCCCGCTGATGTATCGAAACTCTTGCGTTTTGCCGCCGTAGCCGTAGGCGGCGGCCGGCACCTCGTGCACGAGAATGTAGCTCTCCGAATGCAGCCTGCCGAGAAGTTGCGCGAAGCGGCCGTATACCGCCTCCAGATAGGCAGCCATTTCCGGCTTCGTGTTTGTCCCGTCGACAACTTTGATGTCCAGCCAGAAGCTGTTCAAGTCCTGCTCCGCCAGTGACTTGCCGCCGGCGAACCAATGGGCGGGATCGATGTAGGCGACGGCGATCGCAGTGATCGCCGGGTCCTTGCGCAGGTGTGTTGCCGTCAGCTCGCTGACCGCGGCGGCGATCCGGGAAGACAGAGCCGCGTCGGCCTTGCCGCTGACCGTGATGTTGATGATGGGCATGGAAGGCTCCTTTTGGTGATTTGTGATCCCTGTTGAAATCCAATCTGCCACTTCATTTGATGAGATAAAATCGAATTGTATGATATTAACACTTCGATTATATTGAAGTTATGCAAACCTTCGATCCTGACCTGCTCCGAACGTTCCTTGCCTTCGCTGACGGTGGCTCGCTTGCTCATGCGGCTGCCGCGGTGGGGCGCACCGCTTCCGCTGTCACCGCTCAGATGCAGCGATTGGAGGCAATGGTGGGAGAGCCGCTGCTCGCCCAGTCGGGAAGAGGACGTGTCCTCACGCCGGCCGGGGAGGATCTGCTCGTTCATGCGCGGCGGATTCTCGAAGTCCATCGGGATGCGTGGCTCAGCCTTAAGGGCGCGAAGGCCGATGGTCGCCTGACGCTCGGCTGCACCCAGGACTTTGCCGACAGCAACCTGCCTGATCTCTTACGTCTCTTTGCGCGCACACATCCACGCGTGCGCCTCGATCTGCGGGTCGGGCGCTCCCGGGAGCTGACGGCAGCCTACGACCAAGGAGCGATCGATGTCCTGATCGTCATGCGGGACGGCGCGCAACCGGACGAGATCGCGATGCTGAGCGAGCCGATGCTGTGGTTAACTGCATCGGCTGATCCGGTTCCCGCCGGTGGTGAGCTGCCGATCGCGGTATTGGACCCGCCCTGCGGGTTTCGCTCAGCGGCCACAAGTGCGCTCGATGACGCCGGACGTGCCTATCGTATCGCGGCGACCAGTCCGAGCCTTTCCGGGTTGCGTGCTGCGGTCCGAAGCGGCATCGCGATCACGGCGCGGACTGCACGATTTGTAGGCGAGGGGGTCGCCGTCGCGCCCCAAGCCCTCTCGTTGCCGGCGTTGCCGAAGGCGGAGTTCAGCCTGCGGCTCAAGCCGCAGGCGGACAAGGCCGCCTCCAGTCTCGCGATGCTTCTCGCAGAAGAATTGCCGAACGAGAGCAGCAGACCATGATGTTATCTTGGGGCCAACGGCAGCTACATTTGCACGGTCATGCCGCCATCGACGGTCAGTGTAATGCCGTTGACGAAGCTTGCAGCGGGGGAAGCCAGGAACACGGCCGCAGGCGCGATCTCTTCCGGTCGGCCCCAGCGTTTTAAGGGAATGCGGACGTCAACGAAAGCCTGGAGCGCCGGATCGGCGGCAAGCGCCGCATTGGTCTCCGTCGCAAACCAGCCAGGCGCGATAGCGTTGACCGTCAACGTGTCGGAGCCGAGCTCGACTGCAAGCGAGCGGGTGAGTGCATCAAGGCCGCCTTTTGCGGCGGTGTAGGCTGGGTCTCCAGGGCGCGCGGCGAAGGCGGCGATGGAGGTAACGAAGATCAGCCGCCCGGAAACGGAGCGGCGAAGATAAGGAAGCGCCGCCTTCGCCATCGTGTAGGCGGCCGTCAGGTCGGCGTTGATCAGGGCCGCAAAGGAGGCGGGGTCCATGGCGTCGGTGCCACGCCGGTCGCGCTCGCCAACCGCATGGATCAGGATATCGAGCTGCCCCGTCGCAGCTACAGCCGCATCGACAATCTGTGCCGCATCCGCTGCGACATCGCCCGGAGCAATATCGAGTGCGATGTCATCTTCGGCAAGCTGTTGGCGCACAGCTTCAAGTTTCTCGCGGTTGCGACCGTTGATTGCTACCGCCGCGCCGGCTTCGGCGAGAGCCTTTGCCATTTCAAGGCCGAGCCCGCGGCCACCGCCTGTAATGAGTGCCGTCATTCCGCTGAGATTGAACATGCCGGCCCTCGGTGCCCGTTGTTTCCTGGTCGAAGCGAAATCAGAGCTTCAGGAACGAGGTTTAGCGCCTGTCACTCTATCCGCCAACCTCGGATCCAATCAGCCATGCCGGTGCCGCTGGCGTGCAAGGCCGGGAACCTTGATGCCAAATTCTGTGATCTCGATCTCGGCACCTGCCGGAGTTTGGATGCTCACCTGGAGCGGGCGAGCGAGCATATCGAAGGGTAGGGGTTCCGAGCCGCGGCGCCCGAGCCTTGTCGCTGAACGCCTGCGCTCGTTCAACTATTTCCGACGACCTGTCGATGGCGGCTGGCAGGGCGATGGCAAATGCCTCGAAGGCCACTCGGCCCCTTAGTCGCTCATAGGTGATTCCGAATTCGCGGCCATCGTGGCGCGGCAACGTGCGACGCGTAACGATTGGGAGGTGACCGACCGCGCCCATGGAGACGCGGTCGGATTTCTCAAGGGGCTGGTTGATGCCAGGCGCCTTACTTCATCGTGTAGACGTCGATCGAGAAGTATTTGTCGTTGATTTTCTTGTAGGTGCCGTCGGCACGGATTTCGTCGAGCGCCTTGTTGAGTTTCTCGCGCAGGTCATTGTCCTCCTGGCGAACGGCGATACCGACACCGTCGCCGACAAACTTCTTGTCGGTAATCGGCTCGCCGATGAGTTCGCAGCAGTTCTTGCCATCGGCGTTCTTGGTCACCCAGTCGAGCAGCGGCAGCATGTCGCCGACCTGGAGGTCGAGGCGGCCGTTGACCATGTCGAGATTGGCTTCGTCCTGGGTCGGATAGAGCTTGATCTCCGCATCGGGATAGGTCGCGGTGATGTACTCGGCCTGGGTGGTGCCGGATTGAGCGCCGATCACCTTGCCCTTGAGGGCCTCATTGGTGAACTCGGTGATGCCGGAGCCCTTTGGCGCAGCATGCGTCATGGCTGCGAGATAATAGGGATTGGTGAAGGCAACCTGCTTCTTGCGGTCCTCGGTGATGAACATCGAGGCGATGATCAGGTCGTACTTCTTGGCAAGCAGGCCCGGTATGATGCCGTCCCAATCCTGGGCAACCACTTCGCACTCGACCTTCATGCGCTCGCAGAGTGCAAGCCCGATATCCACATCGAAGCCGCCGATCTTGCCGGCAGGATCAATGAAGTTGAAGGGAGGATAGGCGCCCTCCGTGCCGATCTTGATCTTTTCCGCGGCATGAGCCGACGAGGCGCTCGCTGCCATGATGGCCAGCATGGCTGCTGCAATCTGCTTCTTCATTTCGCGTTCCCCTTTGGTTTGCATCATTCTTGATGCTTCCAGGGAAGACTATGTTGCTCCGGCCTATAAGCGAAATAGATAGGCGCGATAACCGGTATTGTTTTGGTTGATTGACGCTGTTTGTCAGGTGTCACTTGTAGCGACCGTGGCGCTGAAGCACCTCGATCTTGTAGCCGTCGGGATCAACCAGGAAGAAGAAACGAGCGAGCAGGGCGCCATCGCGGTTGAAGGCGACGATCTTGCCAGGGTTCAGGCCCGCATCGGCGGCACGTTGATGCTCTGCATCGAGATCGTCGACCGAGAGCGCCAGATGGCCATAGCCATCGCCGAGCACATAGGGCTCGCTTCGATCCTTGTTGAGCGTCAGTTCGAGCTCGAATTCGCTCTCCTCATTGCTGAGATAGATGAGGGTAAAGGTTTCGAAGTCCAGCCTTTCGGCGACTTCAAGCCCAAAGGCCAGGCGATAGAACTCGACCGACTTGTTTTCATCGAGAACCCGGATCATCGAATGGATCGCCTTGGCCACCAGCCTCTCCTTCAGCGTTTTGTTGCGGGCGGGGTAGCAGAGAGCGACGCTCAATGAAACCCGCCTGGCTGCTCAGGACTTTGCCTGCCGCTTCTTCAGTTGTTGCTCGCGGAAGAAGATGAAGAGGCCCGAGGCGACAATCAGCGCCGCACCGATGATCACGGTCGGGCGGGGCGTGTCGCCGAAGAAGACCCAGCCGAAGACCACGGCCCAGAAGAGCAATGTGTATTGTAAGGGCACGACGGTCGCGGCATCGGCAAGCTTGAGCGAGCGGTTGACCAGGATGTGCGCCAGCATCGCAACGATGCCGAGCATGCCGAGCTGCAGGAGTGCCTCGCCGTCGACAGGCGCCCAGCCGGAAGGGTTGGCCGCAACGCCGACGAGTGAGAAAATCAATGCGCCGACGATCTGCCAGAAGACGAGGGTGGTATCCGGCGTCGACCGCAGCGTACGACCAAGCATCAGTGCGAAGGCGAACGCTGTGCTGCCTGCAAGCGCGATCAGCGCCGGCAGGCTGAAGCTCTCCTTGGACGGTTCAAGCGCAATCAACACGCCGGCGAAACCGACGAGGATCGCCGTCCAGCGCCGCCAGCCGACCTTTTCGCCGAGCAGGAACGGCGAGGCGGCAGCAACATAGATCGGCGCCGCCAGCCAATAGGTCATGGTATCGGCAAGCGGCATATAGGCGACGGCGAAATAGAAGGCCGAGGCATCGATCGCGAACAGCAGCGAGCGAAGCGCTTGCAGTCCCGGCCGCTCGACCTTGAACATCGAGCGCAGGCCACGCCTGAGGATGAAAGGCGACAGAAACAGAAGTGCCGCGACGCTGCGGATCACCATCAACTGGCTGACGGAATAGGTCGCGACCAGCCATTTCCCCATGACGTCGTTCAACGAAAACATCAGCATGCCGAGCAGCATGATGAGGACACCGGTTCGGGCGGCGTTCGGGGCGGTTACGGGGGCAGTGATTACGGTCATGTTGGGGCCTTCAGCAAGTTGCGCACGCCATGACACATTCCGCCGGGTCGATCCATTGCCGTCTGCATATGGAACCATAAGTTTTGCAAATGAATCGGTTTGGGTGTTGCGCCTCCACCCAAGACACGGACGAGCAAGGAGGATCCGGCCGGGGGCTAAATTGATCTCACCGTTTGCGGTACATGCTCAGATCAAGAAAAGCGCGCCGCCTCAAACACTTAGATCCCAGGAATGAGCAGAGAGCTTGCGGGCGCAGTGATTGCGCCCGCAACGGGCTATGAGATTACTTCTCTAGTGCCGCCTGTGGCGTGTTACGGAAGCTGATCGCCATGCGGTTGTAGGCGTTCATCAGGCCGATCGCGATCGTGAGGTCGGTGATCTCACGCTCGTCGAACAGCGCACGTGCGCCCGCATAAGCTTCGTCCGGCACACCCGTCTCGGCGACGCGTGTGACGGTTTCGGCCCAGGCAAGGGCCGCCCGCTCACGCGCGTCGAAGAGATTGCCGGCTTCTCTCCACGCCTGAACCAATGTGATCTTCTCGATCGGTTGGCCCTTCTTCAAAAGGTCGCGCGTGTGCATGTCGAGACAGTAGGCGCAATTGTTGATCTGTGAGATGCGAAGATAAACCAGATCCACCAATACTGGCGGCAGGCCACTTTGCAGGACGTAGCCGTAGACACCTCCAAGGGCCTTGGCACCGGCCGGTGCGATCTGGTTGTAGTCGAGACGTTTGCTCATTCTTCCGTTCCTTGGGTTCGGGTCTACTTGATCGGGGTGGTGAGTTCTTTTTCATCCGTGTCGGCGACGAACACCGCCAGCAGCTTTGCCGGCGTCGTCTGGCTCGCATTGCGGCTGACGAGGTGGGTGGACGCCGGCGGCTCGTACCAGCTCTCGCCGGCGCGGTAGGTCTGTGTCGGACCGTCATTGACCTTGGACACGATTTCTCCGGAGAGAACGTAGGCGAAGATGAAGGACGACTTTGCATGCGTGTGCGGAACCGAGGCACCGCCTGGGGGATAGTCGACGATCAGGGCGGTCAAGGTCTTGCCCGGAATATTGGGTATCGCCTTTTCGTAGTGCGGCGTGACAATATCGCCGGCATCGTGCGCTGCGGCCGGCAACGCCGAAGCGATAGCGGCAAAGAGTGCGCCTGTGACAAATCGAGTGCTCATGATGACATTCTCCTTAATGAGATCTGGCAAGAAGCGAGCCCGTAAGGGAGGTCGGCGGGCTCGCTTCTGCAGTGATCAGGCGACAACGATGCGGAGCGGGTCGGCAGCTCCCAGGGCTGCTGCGCGATCGGCACTCGGCGGATAGATCCAGGTGGTGTTGATCTTCGTCTTGAGCTCTTTTGCTTCGGCGCCGGTCAGCTTTACCTGACGGTCCCACCCTTCGGTGTAGACAGCACCCCACGGCCCGAGATCGAGACAGGTAACGTACTTTTCCTGGCTGTAGGGAATCGCGTTTACGCCGAGCAGATCGGCAGCCACGTTGTGCCCTGCGGAACGCCCGAGGTTCTGGGCATGCTGGCAGCTCATCATCGTTCGGTTGCCGATATCGTCCGTTGCCGCACACGCGACGTCGCCGGTCGCAAAGACGTTCGCGTGGCCGATGACCTTGAGGTTCCGGTCAACGTGAAGACGGCCGAACGAGTCCTTGTCCGCGTCGATCTCCTTGGTGATCGGATTGGCGCGGGCGCCCGCGGTCCAGATAACGGTGGCCGCGTCGATGCGCTCGCCGGATGAGAGGGTGACGCCGTTATGGTCGATGGCAACGATTGGAGACCGCAGCCGTGTCTCAACGCCCAATTCCGAAAGCGCCTGCTCGATAACCGGACGCGGGCCCGGCCCGAGATCCGGTCCGATTGCATTGCCGCGCTCGACGATCACGACGCGAACGTCTGCGTTTTCTCCAAGTGCGGCGCGAAGACGATGCGGCAATTCGGCGGCCGTTTCGATGCCGGTAAAGCCGCCGCCGGCGACGATCACGGTGTTGCGAGCACGGGTTTCCGGAAGACGACCCAATTGAGAAATGTGTTCCTCCAACTTCGCCGCATCCGCAAGCTGGTCGACATTGAAGGCGTGGGTGAGCCCCGGGATATCCGGGCGGAACAGGACGCTACCGGTCGCGAGAACAAGTTTGGTGTAGCTGATCCTCGCTTCCCGGCCGTGGTCATCCGCATAGGTAACAGCGTTGTCCGCCGTCGAGATGGACGTCGCATAACCCTTGATGAAACGCACGCCGGCGTTGGCAAAGATCTCGGACAGGGGCGCCTTCATCTTGGCCGCATGCTTTTCATAGAGGCGGGGGCGAATGTGGAGTTCGGGCTGCGGTGCAATCACGGCAACCTCGACGGAACCGTCTGCCCTTCCTTGCTGGTCCAGTAGCCGCATGGCGCCGAGTGCCGACCACATTCCGGCAAATCCAGCGCCGATAATCAGAATTCGTTCACGCATTTCTTTTCCTCAGACAAGGCTTCGCCATTGGCTGACCGGGGCCAGCCATCGTGCGATTGCCGTTTCGGTAGAAGTCTCCAAACCGGAGACGGTTTTCGCGATGATCCAATGTCGTCGCTTAACTACGACTAACTCAGTCGTAGTTAATGAGCAATGCCGAATCCGGTCGATCTTGGAAACGCACTGTCAACGCAGGGAGGACGGCCAAGGACTTGCGCCGGTAAGGCTTCGATGTTATCTCCGACTGTATTTGTCGGTGTTTTGGTGTTTCCGTGGCTCATATAAGCGCAGGCGTCGAATACGCTCTCCACTGTCTCCTGTTCCTCATCGAGGCAGAGGAGACAGACCAGCCGGCAAGTGCACGCGATCTCGCCGAGCTGCAGAAGATTTCCGCCGAATTCGTTGCAAAGCTTTTCACCAAGCTACAAAAGGCTGGCATCGTCGTCGCCCGAGAGGGGATCGGCGGCGGTTTCGCGCTTGCCCGCCCCGCCACCGACATCACCGCGCTCGATGTCATCGAGGCCATCGACGGACGGAAGCCGCTGTTCGAATGCAAAGAAATCCGGGGACAGTGCGCGCTGTTCGGCGATCGGACGCCTGCCTGGGCAAAGGACGGCGTCTGCTCCATTCACGCAGTCATGATCGAGGCCGAAAAACGGGCGAGAGAAGTGATGGCCGGCCATACGCTGGCGAGCATTGCCGGACGCGCAGCGTCGAAGGCGCCCAAGGAGCATGCGGGCAACATTAAGGGCTGGCTTGCGGCCCGGACGCCGCAGCGTCGCCGCCGCGGCACGGTAGCGAAGGGCGGTTGATGCTCGGCGCCGCATACGGCCGCTCTTTTCAAACGCCGTACGCTCCATTTTCCCTGTTCGCGAACAAACGACTTCGAGGGTGCGCGATGAACGCAGTCACAAAGCCGCGTTCACCCCTTGATGTCGCTTCAGATGAAGGAGAATTCGGGCAAGCCTGCCTGCCCGAATTCATGCCGGTATCGGCGGCCGCTATTCCGCGACGGACCGCCGCGGCAGCACCCAATTCCGGCGCGGGAAGTGGCAGGTGTAACCGTTGGGATAGCGCTCCAGGTAGTCCTGGTGCTCCGGCTCGGCCTCCCAAAAATCTCCCACGGGCTCCACCTCGGTCACGACCTTGCCCGGCCACAAGCCCGAAGCGTTGACGTCTGCGATGGCGTCCTCGGCAATTCGCTTCTGCTCGTCGTCGACGTAGTAGATTGCCGAGCGATAGGACATGCCGATGTCATTGCCCTGGCGGTTCTTTGTGGTGGGGTCGTGGATCTGGAAGAATACTTCCAGAATCTGCCTGTAGCTGATCGTCCCCGGATCGAAGGCGATCTCGATACCCTCGGCGTGGGTGCCGTGGTTACGGTAGGTGGCGTTAGGCACATCGCCTCCGGTGTAGCCCACACGCGTGGCAATGACCCCGGGGAGCTTGCGGATCAAATCCTGCATCCCCCAGAAGCAGCCACCTGCCAAGACAGCTCTGCCAGCTCTATCCGTCATTTAGATATCCTCCACCTGGTTGATGAACGCGCCATAGCCTTCCGCCTCCATCTCCTCGCGGGGAATGAAGCGCAGTGAGGCGGAATTGATGCAATAACGAAGGCCGCCTCGATCCCGCGGCCCATCGGGAAACACATGGCCAAGGTGACTGTCGCCATGCTTCGAGCGAACCTCGGTGCGGATCATGCCATGGGAACGATCCTGCAGTTCCTCGACGTTCGCTGGCACGATCGGCTTGGTGAAGCTCGGCCAGCCACAGCCGGAATCGAATTTGTCGGAGTACGCAAACAGCGGCTCGCCGGAAACGATATCGACATAGATCCCCGGGCGTTTGTTGTCATTGTACTCGCCCGTGAAGGGACGCTCGGTCCCGCTCTGTTGAGTGACGCGAAACTGCTCGGGCGTCAGTTTTCGGATCGCTTCGTCTGTCTTTCTGTAAGTCATTTGCTTGTCTCCAATAGGGGGCGTTTTGCTCGGAACGGGCGATGAAGCTCAGGCTTCGCTGGCCGGCGCCACATCCGCGGCGCGCGGCCAGCTGCCTTGTCCTGGCCAGGACGCTGGCCGATGCACCTCTTGCGCAATACTTTGTTGCACCGGCCCCGCGTCGTGGCTTGGTCACTGGTTGAACTGCCGGCGGGCGATATCGTCGATTTCGAAGCGGTAGATGCCGATGTCATCCAGTTGCTGATCGCTGTAACGGCCTAGTTCCAGAGCGGTCTGGCGGTAGCGTTGGTGAGCGCGGATTCTCGACAAAAGATAGTGCATGATCATGAGACGTTCCTTTGTTCAGCCGGCCACATCGCCGGAGAGACGTAGATTGCAGTGGAGGAGGCGGACCGTTGGGTCGCGCAATTCGTCAATCAGGCGCGTGTCGCACGGAGCGCCGCGAACGAGTCGACGGCGATCCAGACGGAGAGGGCGAAGAGCCCGACATCCTTGAGCAGGAACTGCCCGGGAGCGACCGAGATCGCTGGAAAGCCGAGCTCAGATACAAACACGCCGGGTGTCGTCGCCATGAAGCTCACGGTCGTTGCGAAAAGCCCAGCCGAGAGCAGGCCGCCGATGAGCGAGTAGATCGGCTTTATGATCCGGGCCACGATGAGGGCGGCAATGCTTAGCTCGAGGATGCCGAGAAGGTTTGAGAAGCCTTCAACGCTGAAGAGCGAATAGGTCCAACTCAGCAAGGGATTGTTGCTGACCAGGCCGACCAGACCCTCCGCTTCGTAACGGGTGAATTTCATGCCGCCGAACCAGCCGTAGATCACGGCGAGCGCGCCATAAAGGCCAGCCGCAGTGACGGCCTGGCCGTGGCTATCGATCACGTCGAGCGCGGAGGCGGCGGAACGAATGTGGACACGCGGACGCGCCGCGCTGTGGTGTGCGAGATCACGAGGCATTGTCTTCTCCTGGTTGGCGGCGTCGGGCCATTCTCCCGATTGGCCTTGCTAAACGATACAGCTCTGTATCGATGTATGCTTAAATATACCGATCTGTATCGTTTGGCAATCCTGCTTTTTGGGAATTTGTTGTGGCGTTACCCCAGAAATACTGCTTGGAGGCCTGTGGCGTGCCTTTGGGAGCGGCACTTGGGAGGCCGGCGCGCGTGGCTTGCATTTCTCGTCGAGCGCGATAGAATGATACAAATCTGTTTTGTTTTAAGGAGTGAATATGCGCCGCTCAGAGATCCGGGGTCATCTGCTCGATACCGCTTTGCGCCTGTTCAACCTGCACGGCTACCACGCGACCGGCATCGATTTCCTCATCGCCGAGGCGGGAGTGGCCAAGACGACGCTCTATCGGCATTTTGAAACCAAAGAGGATCTTATCCTGGCCGCACTTGAGCGGCGTGACGAACAATCCCGCGCCGAGATGCGCATCTTTGTCGAGCAGCGCACGAACGATCCATATGAGCGTCTTCTCGCGACCTTCGATTTCCTCGAAGCTTCGGTCCGGGACAAGCAGTTCCGCGGCTGCATTTTCATGAGCGCGGCGGGGGAGCACAAGGAGGCCGTCGATCCGGTGTTCCGCGCCGCTTTGATGCACAAACGTCTGGTCCTTGCCTATTTCGAGGAGCTCGCGCATGCGGCCCGGTTCGCGGAACCGAAACGCATTGCCGACACGATCAACCTCTTGCACGAGGGGGCGACGGCCATTGCGCAAATGACGCGAACAGGCGAGCCGGTTCGGCAGAGCAAACGCATGGCGGTCAGCCTGCTCGCGCAGGAGATGCGCGCTTCTTCGGAACCATTGGCCAGGACCGAGGGTGGAGAAGAGCGAGCTACGGCTTCGAACGCAGCCAGAGCATAGGATCATAATATCGTAAGCAACACCGGAAGCGCCTGCGGGGGACACGATGGATCGTCTCGAAGCAATGAAAATTTTGCTGGCAGTTGTTGATGCCGGCAGTATTTCTGCAGGGAGCAGGAAGCTGAATGCCCCGTTGCCCAGCGTTAGCCGCAAGGTTGCCGAACTCGAACGGCACCTGGGTGCGAGTCTTATCGTGCGCACCAGCCGCAATCTTCAGCTCACCGATGCCGGCCGGGAATATGTCGAGGCGGCCCGAAAGATCATGGCCGACCTCGAGGAAGCCGAGCGTCGGGCGTCCGGCGAGTACCAGACGCCTCGCGGCACCTTGACAATCACCATGCCGGTCGAGTTCGGCGCCCGCTATGTAATGCCGATCGCACTCGGCTACATGGAGGAGTATCCGGAGGTGTCGCTCAACCTGCTCTCGCTCGACAGGACGGTGCACCTGGTAGAAGAACAGGTCGACATAGCCATCCGGTTGGGCGACCTCGCCGACAGCTCTCTCTACGCGGTCAAGGCCGGTGAGTTCCGCCTGCTGACTTGCGCCAGCCCCGCATATCTGCAGCGTCGGGGCGTGCCCGAGCATCCGAGCGACCTCGCAGACCATGACGGAATATTCTTCAACAAGCGGAGTTTCTTCTGGACCTTCGATGTCGCCGGGCAACAACTGGAGTCGGTCCCCCGCAACCGTCTCGAGTTGAACACTGCGGCAAATTGCGTGGCAGCGGCGGTCGGCGGAGCCGGCATAGCCCGTTTGTTCGATTATCAAATCCCGGACGAGTTGGGCTCGGGCGCCCTCGTGCCGGTTTTGGAGCCTTTCGACCAAAGGCCCCGACCCATCCATATTGTCTATTCCCACCAAGGTCAGCTGACGCTGAAGGTACGGTCCTTCGTCGACTGGGCGCTACCTCGCCTGCGCGCTGTCTGCAAAAGGGGCGAGGTATCGCAGGCCTAGTCTGCGAAGGCGGCCCGCACCTCTTCAACAGTCCGGGCCGGATCCTGAAGATGCGGGAAGTGGCCGATACCTGCCAGAAGCCCGAACTCCGAATTGGTACGCTCGGCAAACTCCCTGCCCATCTCCGCCTTGATGTAGATATCCCGGTCGCCCCAGATCACTTTCACTGGAGTCTTGAGCTTGTGAAGATTGGCCTCGAGATAGTCCTCGTCGCGCGTGAAATGGGAGTAATAGAAGGCGAAGGCGTCGGCGCTTGTTACGCCGTAGCGTGCCCAAGAATCCTTCATGTCCGCCTGCACCTCGGGCGCCAATTCGTACTGGGTCTCCGGCGCTAGGCCACGGCGGTGCACGTTTTGCAGGATCTCCTCGCTGGTCTTGTTCATGTAAGCCCGCGTCGGCGTCGCCGTCGGCTCTGCCTTGAGGTTCTGCAGGCTCTCATACATGTATTGCGGCCTGTTGAACGGGGCGAAATCGCCCACGATGATCTTCCTTGCCACGGTTGGTTCGTCGAGGGCCAACAGCAGTGCGGGAAGGCCGCCGATATCCGACGCGTAGATGACCAAATTCGATCGGTCGACGCCCGTCTTCTCGATATAGGCCCTGAGAACCTTGGCGTAATCCCTCGGCGAATAGGAGAACTGTGGCGCCGAGGGGCGCGAAGACTGGCCGTAACCAGGCCAGTCGAAAGCATGCACCTCGTAGTCCTTGCCCAATGTTTCCGCGATCTCCTTCCAGACGGTCAGTGTTTCCGGGAAGCCGTGCAGGAAGAGAACCGTGCCGGTGGCGGAGGTTGGGCCGGTAACCATGCGCCGCAGCGTGATAGTCTCGTCGATCTTGATGAAGTCGATCTTCGGCCCGGTCACGGAAATGGCGGCGCCGGCGTGCGCTGATGCAGCCGACGCCATTGCCATGGAAGCGGTGATGGCGAAATTCTTGAGCGATGGCATGACCATGTCAGGCGTCCTTCTGGTCTGTCTGATCCTGCTGAGAAGATCCGATATCCTAATGGTCGTGGGCAGATGGTGTTTGTGAGAGGGACCCTCTTGAACTGAGCAAAGGCCGCCGGCGGCATGATGCCTGCTCCAATGCCCGTTCCTGCGGTGCCGCGACCTCCGCCCGCTCCCAGCCGACCCGGTCGAAGCACGCGCCTGCGTGAGAGGATGGCTCTCAATTCCGCGGGGTGCCGGCTGCCCGGCCCCGTTCTTAGATTTCTGTTCATTCGCGGATCGTCGGTTTTCGACAGCGATCCCAAGCGAACCAGCGAGACGAAAATCGCTCGCCTAAACAGGAAGATCAGAATGAACGATATGACGCCCTCTTCGCAAAATGCGGTTGCGGAAAAAGCCAGAGCGCTGCCCGGCCACTCGACGGTCGGCACGAACGATCTCGACGCTGCCGTTGCCTACTATGATAAATTCCTCGCCGTCTTCGGTATCGGACGCGTGCTCGTTCAGCCGGGACGTGCCGTCTACTACGGGCACCGTACCCTCGAGTTCGGCGTGCTCAAGCCCTTCAATGGCGAGACGGCCATTGCTGGCAATGGTACGATGATCGCCTTCGAGGCCCGATCGCGGGCGCAGGTGGACCTCGCTTATGCGACGGCGCTCGAAGCGGGCGGCTCGGACGAAGGCGCTCCCGGTCCGAGAGGCCCTGATGGCGGTGACCCTTACTGTGCCTATTTTCGCGATCCGGAAGGAAACAAGTTCCTGATCTACCGCACAGGCCCCGACGAGGCCTGACAAATTTGCGTAGTCCGGGGCCTCGCCGCCATCGGTGAGGCTCCGTCATAGCGTCAAAATCTGTCCGACGACGATTGTGAGTGTTCAAAAGGATTTCTTAAATGGACTTGGAAAACAAGGCTGCGAAGCGCCAGGTGACGCGGCGCTCGTTTCTGCTTTCAGGCGCTGCGATCGGAGTAGCGGCAGCGGTGCTACCGACGACCGGCGTTGCCGCCAACGTCGCGAAAGCGCCGATCAGCAACGACGATATCCGCCCCTTCAAGGCCGACATTCCCGAGACCGCCCTCGCGGATCTGAGACGCCGTCTCACGGCGACGCGCTGGCCGGACAGTGCGACCGTCAAGGATCGCTCCCAGGGCGTCGAGCAGCAGACGCTCCAGGACCTCGTGGCATACTGGCAGTCCGGCTACGATTGGCGCACAGCGGAACGAAAGCTTAACGCGTTTCCTCAGTTCCTGACCAACATCGACGGGCTGGATATTCATTTCATCCACGTGCGCTCGCGCCATGAGAATGCACTTCCGCTGATCATGACCCATGGCTGGCCGGGCTCGGTCTTTGAGCTGCTGGACGTCATCGCCCCGCTGACCGACCCGACCGCTCATGGCGGCAAGATTGAGGACGCATTCCATCTTGTCATTCCCTCTATCCCCGGCTTCGGCTTTTCGCAGAAACCAACCTCGACCGGTTGGGACGCACAGCGGATCGCCATGGTCTGGGACACGCTGATGAAACGGCTCGGCTACAACCGCTATGTCTCGCAAGGCGGTGACTGGGGCGCCATCATCAGCGACGCCCTCGGGCGTCAGGCTCCGGAAGGGCTGCTCGGTATCCACGTCAACCGGATCGAGCGCGCGACGACATTCCCAACCGACGCCGCTCAAGCGCTGAAGAGCGGAGGGCCGGCTCCCGACAACTTGTCGGCCGAAGAGAGGCAAGTTTTCGACGAGGCTCGCGACTTCCTCAACAACGGCTTTGGCTACGCTTCGATCCTCAGCACGCGTCCGGAGACGGTTGGCTACGGGCTTGCGGATTCTCCGGTCGGTCTGGCGGCCTGGCTCTACGACAAGATCGCAGATTGGGTGTTCACACGAGGTCACCCGGAACAGGCTTTGAGCCGGGACGATATCCTGGACAACATCACATTGTACTGGCTGACGAACACCGGTCCGTCGAGCGGACGCATCTACTGGGAGAACCTCAAGGCTGGAGTAAAGCTCACCGCGGCCAAAGTTCCTGTCGCCGTAACCGTGTTTCCGGGGGAGGTCTATCGGCCGCCAAGAAAATGGCTGTCAAAAGCCTATCCGAAGCTCGTCTACTATAATCACGCCTCGAAGGGCGGGCACTTTGCTGCCTGGGAGGAGCCGGAACTCTTCGCCGAAGAGATCAGGGCAGGCTTCAAGGCGATGCGTTTTCGGAACTAAGTTCGTCTCCAAGCATGGCGGACAACGAATTGGCCAGGGATTGGCGGCGGCGACCACCGGTTGGCAATCCTGACGGCGATTGATTGATTGATGCCCGTCTCATTGGTCAAGCTCCGGGATATGGCCGGCGAGGTGCGATGACGCCTGGCCATTCGCGGTGAGTATCGTCGCGCACAATTCGTCAAATTACGATCTCCACAAGGCCGCGATCGCGAGAGTCGTTTGCGTCGGACCGAAACACGGCGCATTTGCGTGAACGACTTCCTAAAGCGAGAAGCGCCCTCTTGACGTTCCACTGGACGCTGCTAATTAGGAAGTGGTCCCGCCCTTAAGACATCGGACGCGGGATGAACACTGGTGCCGGGCCCCTCTGGCGAGAGTTTTTACGGCGCTCTCGTGATGTCGGTACCGCCAGCAAATTAGCCGGCGGATTAGCTCCAATGAAAACTGATCTCATGCCTCACGCATGTGCCCCTTCGGCCGTGCGCATTTCCGTTTTGAAACCACATTTCTTCACCGAATCCGGCGTCGTTCGCGCGAAGGAGGCCCGTCGATGACACAGCCTCAATCGCATACAAGCGCTCTCGGCTATTTCAAATGGGCCTTCATTGCCACGGCGGTGGGCCTGGTGCTCGGCGCCTGGCTCGGTTGGCAATCGACCGGAACCATCGGCGGTATGGCCTCGGTCTTCTTCATCTGCACCGTGCTCGCGGTGCTCGAGATCTCGCTGTCCTTCGACAACGCGATCGTAAATGCCAACAAGCTCAAGGACATGACGCCCGCGTGGCAGCATCGCTTCCTGACCTGGGGCATCATCATTGCCGTCTTCGGCATGCGTATCGTCTTCCCGCTGCTGATCGTCGTCATTGCGGCGAAGATCGGACCGATCGAAGCGATCGTTTTGGCGGCCAGCAAGCCTGAGGAATACGCGCGTATCATGAACGACGCGCACCTGCCGATCGCAGCCTTCGGCGGCACCTTCCTGATGATGGTGGGGCTGACTTACTTCTTTGACCATGAAAAGGACGTGCACTGGATCAAATGGGTCGAGAGCAAGATGGCCAGGTTTGCGACCATCAAGGGCATCGAAATCGCCTTCGTTCTCGCCCTTATTCTTGGCTTTTCGACGCTGCTCGAACCGGCAGAGGTCCACACGTTTGTCTATTCGGCGATTTACGGCCTGTTGACGTTCCTCGTGGTTGAGGTGGTCGGCGGTTTGCTCGATGCTTCACAACAAACCATGAGTGCGGCGGCAAAAGGCGGCTTTGGCGCCTTCCTTTACCTCGAAGTCCTCGATGCCAGCTTCTCGTTTGACGGCGTCATCGGCGCCTTCGCCCTGACGCAGAACCTCTTCGTCATTGCGATTGGCCTCGGCATCGGCGCCATGTATGTCCGTTCGATGACGATTATGCTGGTTGAGAAGGGAACGCTCAACGAATACCGCTACCTGGAACACGGTGCGTTTTACGCGATCCTGATCCTTTCGGTCGTCATGTACTTCCAGACGCTCGTCCACATTCCGGAAGTGATCACCGGTCTTGGTGGCGCGGCGCTCATCGGCATCTCGCTCTGGTCTTCGATCCGGTACAACAAGCGCGAACGCGAAATGGAACAGATGGAAACCCGGGATTCGCAGCAGCTGCGAGCCTGATAAGATCTTTGGATGTGACAACGAGCCCGGCGGACATGTCCGCCGGTGCTGTTCGACACATACTTTTGAACTTTCGCCATCAAAATTAAGCAGAATCTACTCAAGGTTTAAAGCCTTGAGTAGATTGAGATTTAGACAAAATACCAGATTATCCATTAAGAAAGCTACGATTGGAAACGTTTCGCATCAGACCAGATCAAAGGTTTCTGCTGCGTCAATGCCAGATGCGCGGATTTTTGTGACTTTGATCGTAGCGCACGATGCTACCTCCAGCGGGGTGTTGGTGACCCGATATAGTTCACCTTCCACGACTCATAGAAAGGTTGGAGTTCTACTGGAATCGCCTTCTCGAATTCTTCATCCATCGAAATATGCGGCATTGTCGCCTTTGTTGCCGACAAGACTGCCATGCCTTGCCTGCGGTCCTTCGGCTTTTTCCGTGGGTCGCGCTTCACTTGCGCCGACATCCAAAGTTTTTGCAAGCCGAAGTACCGAGGATCGGGTACTACCAAACGAGCAGGAGTCCCATCACGGGCAACGACAACATGGCTCAGATACGTTCCTAACAGCAGCCACTCCTGTTCCTCTAGCGGCAACGGGCTGGGCAAGATTCTGTGAGCTTCCGAGCACTGGCTTGCCGACGCTCATTGATCTCGGTTTTGGATGACGTGTAGTTCGCCATGGCAGCCTCTGTCTCGTGCGACCTCGGGCCTAAGCTCTTGGCATTACCGATGCGGTCTAAGACCTGATAGAGGTACTCCTTACCCGATCTTTCCGCCCATTTCATTCCATATGGGAGTGCTGTCGCAGCACGTTCGGCTGCCATCCAGGTATCATAGTGTTGTTCGATATTGATCAGAACACGCTGCTGCTCATCTGAATACGGGGATGTGTACTCAACCACCGGAATTTGTCCTGCATTTCATCATGTACCATATCTTGCAGGACAAACTGAATTGTTTCAATAGCATAATTTACATATACACCAGCATTGGTTGAATATGCTTGCTCTTTTGGTATCGTTCGATGCAATCAGCCCTTGTTGCCGTTGCAACGCGAAGCCGCCGCAGCGACGATGAACGCAAGTGCCGGCTGATTGCTCCCCAGATAGAGGGCGGAGCATGAGCGCGCTCGGCGCAAAGAGCGAGGCGGCGATGGCACGGCTGCTCGATGGCCGCCCCGAGCGCACAGATGACGCGCTCACCGTCTCCAACCTGGCGTACGAAGCCGCCGTCAGCCGGGCGACGGCGAATCGTGCGGTCGGTCTTCTCGCCGAGTTCCGGACTGCCGAATCCTGCCGACGGCGATCATTACTCAAAGCCCTCAAGGAGCGCCCGTCCGCGCGCTCAAGCCGAGCTTCGAGCCATGCGCGGCACCGAGATCGCCGAATTGCCCGGCCTCGTCTACACGCCCGCCCCGTACAGCCAGGTGCTGACGCTGCAGGACGCCGGCCGGAATGCCGTCATCGAGAGGGTCTGCGGCACTGGCCCATTCCGGTAACGCCGGGGTTCTCCCCCTGAAGCGCGCCACGAGACGACGCTGGCTGAGAGGCGCGCATCATCCCGGCCGTTTTCTTCCGCGCGCCGATCATGGTCGGCGCCTCCTTAAGCGCGCCCGTCGGGACATGGCTCGGGTGTGGCAGACGCTGCCAGCCCATCAACCCTGTTCCGCACCAGCACCGAGAACAGGGTATGACGGGCAGGCTTCCCGCGTCTGCCCCTGCCGCCTCGCCCTCGACGGAGAGGGCGAGCTGAAGGAGGCACCCATGACCACAGATCGCAGACGCCAAACACCCATCGATATCTACGAGCGCGTCACCAACCAGATTATCGCTGCCATCGAGGCCGGCGCCGGCAACTACCGAATGCCCTGGCATCACGACGGATCGGCCATCACCACGCCCGTCAATATCGCCTCAACCAAGACCTACCGCGGCATCAACATTCTCTCACTTTGGGCTGCGGCGCACGCGGCAGGCTACCCCACCGGCATCTGGGGCACCTACCGCCAATGGCAGGCGCTCGGCGCCCAGGTTCGCAAGGGCGAGCACGGCCACCTTGTCGTGTTCTGGAAGGCTAGCGATCGCGACAGAGCGGATGACCAAGACGGAGATCGCGAAAGTGAAGAGCCCGCCCGCCGCATGTTCGCTCGCGGCTATTCGGTTTTTAACTGCGCCCAAGTTGACGGCTACACACCGGCCGTGATGCCGGTGTTGGCCGAGGCTGAGCGGATCGATCGGGCCGAACGGTTCTGCGCGGCTCTCGGCATCGAAATCCGCCACGGCGGCTCGCAGGCCTATTACCGCCCGGCTACGGACCAGGTGCAGATGCCAAGATTCGCGTGCTTCCGCGACGCGGTCGCCTACTACGCCGTGCTGCTCCATGAATGCGGCCATGCTTCTGGCGCCAGCCACCGCCTCGGCCGCGATCTCTCCGGACGCTTCGGCACGGCTGCCTATGCGATGGAGGAATGCACGGTCGAGCTCTTGAGTGCGATGATTTGCGCCGACTTGGGCCTCAGCGTCGAGCCGCGGCCCGACCACGCGCGCTACATTGCCTCGTGGGTTGACGTGATGAATTCCGACAAGCGCGCAATCTTCACTGCCGCCAGCAAAGCCCAGGAGATCGCCGATTGGATGCATGCACAACAGGCCCAGCAGGATGAGGCCCGGGGCGCCGCATAGGCGTCCCTTTCAAGAAGAACAGCCAAGGATCATCACCTTGCGGGCGAAAAATTGCGAGGTGATGCTTGGGAGCGCTGACCGCGGCGGCAGGGAAGCAGTTTTCGAATTGCCGGTTGCTGCGGCAATCGGCGGCCATTTGAATTTTGTGAAGTAAGGACGTCCGGCAAAGCGAGCTATGTTGGCTCGCCGCATGACGGCACCTCTGCCGCCTGGCACCCCTTTGGCGGAAAAGAAGTTGCCGAGGATGCAATGGGCTGTGGCGCCGTGCGCTTTCTCTGTCCGTTGAATCCGCATCCATAGTTTGACTGAGATCGATTTCGACCAGATTGAGCGGCGCTACCGGGAGAGGCTGTGCCTGTTCGTGAACTTTACGAAACGAACGCCTTCATTTGCTGCTTCCTTCACCATCTAACGAGCTTGCTCTGAGCAAAGACAATAACCATCCCTCCTGCACTCTGGCGATCACGGCAATTTCGGCATGTCCCCCTCGGCGATGCACCAAATCCAAGGTGTCATCTCTGGTCTCGCCTTGATCATTTCCGCCAATGCCCGCTGGTAGTCCCCACTTGCACCGGCCGGGATGATGAACATCGCGACCGGGGAGGGCCGCTCTTCCGGCAAGGTGACCGACACGATTGGTTGCTCCTGTGGGAGATTGAAGCGTAGCCCTTTGACGGACTTGCGTCGCAGCGCACCCAGTCTCTCCAGAAGATGACGTTCGTGGACGTTTTCGAATGGGATCCAGTTCTCGTTCACCACCATCATCGCGAGTTCTGCGACGGCAGCGACCCCGGATGCCGAAACCCCAAATGTCGCAATCATAACGAGATGCAGCTCATCGTTCGAACGCCATAACTCCAATTCCGTTTCGTATTTGGCGTTGAGTCGCTTCCATGCTTCGTGTTCAAGCATGAGTGGAAAGGGCAGATGCCGCAACGTGATCCGATGCCCCACGCGTGCGGGTATGAACTCCTTCACTTCCGCCACTGCGATCATCAGTTTGCGCGGTCCTGACCCGGACGCTTGCGCACCGGCAAGTGCGGTCGCTCGGCGCGCGGCAATTGCTTCCTTGTCCTCCTGACGGAAAGTCTCCGGCACAAACAGCATATCGCTGAGCTGACCGCCACGAGTCGTCATTTGCGACGCGGCGTTCATGAGGCTCGTGCGGACCCGACCCCAGCCGCGCTTTCCGGCCCAGGAGGAACGCCATTCAGTCAATTCACCCATTTCCCACAGGTAGTGCAACATTGCGCGCAACGATAGCTTCTGTGGCTCATTGCGAATGGCGCGCTCTGACGGATCCGCCGATTGAGATGCCGCCGCTCGCGGACCTTTCTTCGTCATCGAAAAATCTATCTTCAAGATTGCCCGGCCGTTCGCATCAACCTGGATGGCATTGCCGATTAAAGGACCGAGGCCGGACAACTCGTAAGGGGGGGCGTAGGAGGGGCAAGCCGGGTCGTGATCGCGCCCGGACAGCGGCATGCGTTTGACGAAATGCTGCCCCTCAAGTTGCGCGATATACATCGGAACCGGCGGTTCCTTGCACTGACAATGCGGCCGGAGCCCATGTTCGTAAGCACGTGGAAGAATAGCCTGGAATTCGTTCGATTCCTCTTCGAACGACCTGTCGCCGATCAGAAACCGTCGCACATTGCATCTCCGCCGCCCATCCAAGGGGCCTGTAAGGGTCGGTGACGATGTAGCACGGATCTGTCGTGTAGACTATCGGAAATACGATAGTATAAAGCGGACCCCGCGCGGCAGCGGTGGAAGAAGATGTTCTTCTGCGAAAACACGCGTCCGAAGATGTCGGCGGACGCGCTCGGCTACGAGCGCTTCCCGGGAATCATGTCGGACAGAAAAGATCCGAATACGCTAAAGCCAAGCGGTGCGTGGGCTGCATCTGTCACAAGCGCAGTGAACCGACAACAGCACAGCGTGTTGCCGACGTCACGGGTTGTCACCTCGTTGTTAGCGCTCAACCTTGACGACGATGGCGCGGTTGCTCGAGCCCGCTCTCCATGAAGTCTTCACTCATGCCGCGGGCCAGCGCTGCCATCAGCGACGACCACGGCTCGCCCGCCTCAACATGCGGGCGGAGAATGAGAGCATCGCCCTCTTGCGCGATCTCTACGCGTTCGACGTTGAAGCGGAATTCCTTCGGCAGGCGGACGGCCTGCGATTTTCCGGAATGGAATACCCGCGCAAGATGGGGCATGGTCGCCTCCGCTATGTATCTACAGAGGCGTATATACGGCGCGTTGACCCTCAGTCCAGGAAGGACGGGTCACTCGCATCCGGCGATCTGCCCGAGCGAGCACTGTTTCGCCGGCGAGCCGGCTGCACGAAGCCTGCACCCAGTCTTCGCGCCTTGACGACATGACGATCCCTCGCGTTCGGTGAGTTCTCGCGGGCAGGAACTTCACTGCTCGGCGTTATAGCCCTCGCCGTTCGCAGCCGATCGCCGCGGCGAACAGTTCATTGTGTTCTTCCGGCGGAGATACCATGGCCGCGTCGAGGATCTCCTTCGGCTCGCATTCGCTCGCAATGCTCGCAACTCATCAGCACGAACCGGGATTTCCCATGCCGCGCTGGGCTCGAAAGCGTTGCAGCTCCAGAAGCGTGACGCCCTCGGCGATCAGGCAGGTCGGCGACCCCGGATATCGTCAAGCGATGCCAGCCCCGATTGCGCAGGACCGACTAATCGGAGCAGACGGGTATTGTCGGGGGACTGTGCTCGTACCAAGACCGGACGGCGGGCAAGATTGTCGAAAATCGACTTGGTCGATCTCGGCGGGGCCTAGCGTCTCGAGATATTGCAGTACGGCTTTCTGGCAATATGGTCCACCGCGGTCGTCTCAACGTGCATCCGAGAGATGTGGCGGCAGTCGACGCTCCTTGCTGCTTTCGATTGGCAGAGATGGGCGAGGGGGGCAGCGCAAGCCGATGTGATGTGCCCACGTTGCAATGTACCGGCGGCCTTAAGAGGTGCCGGACCGGGTGGCCTGAACGGTCTGTCGCCGGCTTCGGTTGCAACAAGCCATTCCCGTTTCTATATCGCCCTTTAGTCGACCGCCTGCTTTCGCGGTCAACCCCTGAAGGGGTACGTCTCGCACGAAAATTCAGCAAAGTTCGATTTAGGTTCTTCATGCGGGCTTCTTGCACTTCTTCCGGCAAGCGGGACGAAGCGCGCCCGCCTTTTTGCGGAAAATAGAATCTTCGCAGAATTTTCGTGCGAGATGACCGCAGCAGATCGGCCGTCTCTTCGCGCGTCATCGGGAATGGTCCCGAGCAACCGAAGGAGACAATACCATGGCAACCACGATCGCAGCTCTGACGCAGAAGACCGATGGCACTCTCGAGGGTGTCTTCGCCACGATCCGGGTCAACGCCCCTATCGCCATCATCCCCAACGCCAACAAGGCAAGCGAAGAAGCCCCCGACTACCGCGTCATCCACCGCAAGACCGGCTTTGAAATCGGCGCGGCCTGGAACCGTGTCGCCCGCCAGACCGGAGAGGAGTACCTCTCGGTGAAGCTGGAGGCTCCGGAGATCGGGGTGATCTTCGGCAACCTTGCGCAGGCGCCGGGCGGTGATCCGAATCGCAAGGTGATCCTCTGGAATAATCCGAACTGATCCGCCCAAGCCGGTCCCGACCAATCGGGACCGGCGCCCTGAATGCGTTCGGCCCAAGCGGACTGTACATGGTCGATAGGACCCGGTGCGGGCATCGAGC
>NZ_JBQENZ010000018.1:0-87730 GCF_052044935.1 Ensifer sp. 22460 | reverse complement strand
CCGCTACCGCTGCCACACGAGATCAAAAACTATCCGCTCAGGGTGCCAAGTCTGTCACGAGCAATCGTGCCGCCTCAAGGACGAGCGGTCCCCCCGAAATGCTTCGCATTTTGGCTCCCCCGCCCGCCGGCTCCGCCGGTCGCGTCCCGCGATCCTTGACCCAGCCCGATCCTCGCGACCACCGGCGCCATCTTTCACATTATTCAAGGAGATGACGGCAATGACGGTTGCACTGGAAGACCACATCGAGGAACTGCGCCGCGAGCTGAATTGTTGCGACCCGGCCGAGCGCGCTCAGATCGCAGAGGAGCTCGAACTGACACAGGCGGAATTGGAAGTGGCAATCGCCGAACAGGAGGGCCGCATCGATGCCAAGCCTCCCTTCTAAGGGAGGCCATAGCCATGTGTAGACCGCTGACGGCGCGCTTAGGAATGGTCTGCATTCTGTCGAATGGTCGGACGGGGCTCGCTGAGGTCTGAATAGTTCGGTGCAGGCAAATTGCGCGGTCTTGCGGATGGTCAGCTCTTCAGGAAACGGCAGGACGTTGGTTACGATTGATCCGCAGGGTGGGTTCACCGCTCCCAACTCGACCGATTACGCGGGAGTCTACCCTTGGGATCATTGACTTCGATCCGATTCTTGCCTTCGAGCCGTTCGCTGAAGATAACGACATTCGCCCCACCCGGATTGGCTATGCTGGGAAAAATGATGCCTGTATGGCCGGCCTCTAGTACGAGATCTCCCAGTACCCATGTCGGCGGCTCGACGTGCAGGTCGAATTTGTGGTGGCGCCAGTCCTCCCGCCAGCTATGCCAGAGGTCGTCCCATGGGGCGCGGTGGCTCAGCTGTTGACGGTCGACGAGGTTTACCAATGTCGCGGTGTACGAGCAAACGGTGCAGGGCGGCAGAAAAGGAGAGGTCTGCTGATACTCACGGAGGGCAGTTACTTCGTCCAACGCTAGGTAAAGAGCTTCGACGCCCTCTCGATTGAACCGGCCGCCCTTGCGCGCCGCGCCCCGCGCCGCTCCTCGGCAAGCTGGCCCATTCTGGCATATGGGCACGGTAGAGCAACCTGCCCGCGGGAAGATGTTCGAGGATTACCCGACATATCCCGAACTGACGGATTCCAGGTAGTCGATCGCATCCTCGGTCCGGCCTTCGGTAACGAGTTGAAGGATCGTCTTGTGGCGAAACGCCGGGATCGGAGCATTCTTGATGAGGAACAGCGCGCGCTCCTTGTCGGGCTGCACGACGGATGCCGCGGACAGCACGCGCATCAAGTCGCGCAGCGCCGCCTGTAGCTTGGCCGAACTCGGATGGATCCTGACCGTGTTGCGATGTACCGCCGCGATCGCTGCGAGATCCTGAAGTTGAAGGCCAAACAGGTCCGCAACACCAGTTGCCGAAAGATCGGACGTTCCGGGCTGGTGAACGCTTTCGAGAACATCGGGTAGAGCAAGCGCGGACATGGCGGTTCTCCTGCCGAAAATGCAGGACTAATTTGCGCACATTTCACGCACATTTCAAGCGCATGACACATGACCGCAATTGCTCTAAGCCAGATTCCCGTTCGATCTTTCCGCCGCGCTCGCTCATAATTTCGACCAGGCCGAACACTTCCAGATGGGGACCTGGCTCGCTCTCTAAACCTTGATATCCTTGTTAAGGGCGATGGAATCGCCGTAGCCAAGGACATTGCCGCTCGCGTCTCGGACATAACTTGGCTCGCATCGGCTGGCGCTGCCGTCTCTCAGCCGGATGCCACTCAAGGGGTTACTTCGTCTTCATTGTCGTCGACGATCATGCACACCTTTGTTCGAACGGCCGCGACGCGCCCGCGTTCGGCCGGCGCAATAAGCATGAGTACGGCTTGGCGTTAAACCCGGACAAAGCGGTTTGCCTTTGCTGCCTGATCCATATCCTTCCGCCGAAAGTAGATCGCGCGCCCGCAACGGATCGGGCTATGACCTTGCACGATAATGATCTGCTCGTCCTTGCGCATCGACTGGGTGATTTCGTGTGGCATGATCAGCGACCGGCGCTGGAAATTAACGCTTTCGGATTGGCGGGCCCTGGCGGTTTTTGTGTCCCAGCCAACGTTACGGGAACTCCTCTTCACCTCGACCGTCATCTCACCGCATTGGGCGGAGACGTTGCGCGCTGTGTCCAGCGCTTTGATCGCGGCATAGCTCGTGAAGGCGCAGCCGTCGATCCACGACGTCGCGCCATCCCTCCCGAAATGCCGCTCCAGCTGGCCGACCGATTGGTACATCAGCATCATTGAGATGCCGTACTTTCGGCCGCGGTCGCGCGCCTCTTCCATAACGCGCATGTATCCCAGAAGATCGACCTCATCGAGCATGAACAACGCCCGGCGCTTGAAGCCGCCATCGGCGTGGATCATGGCATTGATCAGTGAGCCGATGATCACGCGGCCGATGCTCGGATAGGAGCGCAGGATCGATGCCGGGATGTTGAGGAAGACGTCCTTCTTGCCCGAGACGATGTCACTCGATTTGAAAGCATTGCCACAGACGAGTGCGGCGTAGCTGTCGAGCGACAGCCACTGGCAGTCCTTCGATGCTGTCGAGTAGACGCCTGAAAACGTCTGCTCAGTCATGTTGGTGAAAACGCCGAGGGTCTCGCGGATGAAGGCCGATTGCGAGTGCTCCTGAATGTCGCGCAGCATCGCCAGCACCGAGGGCTCCGGCTCGGAGACGATCTGCCGAAGACTGCGCAAGGTTCGCCGCCCTTCATATTCCGGCGACAGCATCACGTGCGCGAGCAGGCCGGTCAGGAGATTGTGTGCTTGGTTCTGGAAGTAGGAACCGCTCGAGCTTTCGAAGCGCACGCTCTCCGACAAGAGCATGTGGGCAATGCCGACGATGTCCTCTTCCTTTCGCTGCGAGTACTCGATTCCGTCGAGCACGTTGAAGCCCATGATCGGGTTTGTCGGATCAAGCACCATCACCTCGCGTCCAAGCACGCGGGTGCGGTGCTCGACCACCATGGGCGCGACTTCGGTCGAGGGATCGAGGCAGATCAGCGGGCCGGTATAACGCAGCGCCGTCGGCACGACATTGCTTGTGGTCTTGTATCCACCCGACCCGGCAAAGAAGAGCATATGGGTGGAATCGAAATCCTGCTTGTAGGTCAGTAGCGGCGCTTTGCCGCCTTTCCCCCATGTGGCCGGATCGTTTGGATCGAAGGGCAGTTCATGGACGATGTCCTTGTCGACGCGGTAGCGCTCGCCGACGACGATCTCGCCGTCCGGCGGAAACAGTTTTCCCGCCGCCGACATCGGCAGCCAGTCCGCGTCCCCGAAGGTTCCGCGCCTGGCGCGCTTTACCGGTTCGGGGACCACAGTGGAAACGCGCGCGGCCACAGCCACGGCCATGAAGCCAACGACTGCGCTGACGACAGCGACCATGTCGAGATAGGACAGCGCCTGATCCCAAGATAGAGCGCCGCTTTCCACGGATGGGGACAGTCGGCCGAATTCACGCAGCGCGTAGAGGCTGGCGACTGTCAAAAAACAAACGAGGCTCGCCATGGCTACCGGCATTCGCCGGTGCAACGGCAAGGCCCAAACGGTCAACAGGCCTGCGAGCGGCCCGAGCAATAACGGTAGTAGCGGTGAGGCTCGTAGAAACCAGTATGCCGCCTTCCCGGACAGTCCGGCGGCGAGCACCGACCAGCGCCAGCCCACGACATAGACCGCAAAGGCGGTGACAGCGACGGGCAAGAGAATGAGCAAATGGCTCGGATGCGGTTTTGACTTCAGTGCCATTACGCCGTCTCCGCGATAC
Organism: Ensifer sp. 22460; assembly: GCF_052044935.1. NCBI lineage: Bacteria > Pseudomonadati > Pseudomonadota > Alphaproteobacteria > Hyphomicrobiales > Rhizobiaceae > Ensifer > Ensifer sp. 22460. The sequence goes on along the minus strand of NZ_JBQENZ010000018.1, from coordinate 83,920 downwards.
GAGGTGATCCGCCCTCTGACGCGGGCGCCTTGAATGCTTCCTCACCGATATCGCGCAGGCGCCGATGCTCGGCAGTGCCCGGCGCGACGCTTGCAAGTTCGATGAGACCGCCGAGTAGAAACGCCCGGTCGGCCTTCGTGAGACCCGCTCTCGCGACAATGCCACCGAGCAGGGTTTTCTCGCGGGACTCTCGCTTTCGTTCACTCGTCATGAGAAACCTCCGCCGTCGTTCCAGACCCGACACTTGCCGGTCGACGCGGCGAAGCAGTTGAGCCAAAGGCCCCTTCCTTCTCTCCTTTGCGAAATCGAGCAGCGATCTCCCCGAAGACCGCGTCAAGTTCCTCGTCAGTGATCTCCATTTCCGCCAGACCCCATTTCGTGGCGGCGCGCGCAAACCGCTCGGCGGATTTTACTATCAGCGTTCGTCTACGGTCGCGCAGCTTCTCGATCTGGGCGTCGATATCGGAAATCGATGATTTTGTGACCATCCTGGTGTCCTTCCGTGTTTGAGAAATCTGACCAGCGTCGATTATACTATCTATAAAATGATAGTAAATCGGGCTAGGATGCACCATCCCGAAAACGTCGCGGTCGGAATTCCGACCGTCGGTCGCCTTCCGGAGAAGCGGCATCGGTCCTTCGGTCCGACCGGTTTGAGGGCGCAATATACGTCGCTGGCGCGACGTGCTCGGAAGGACGGAGACAGTCGTGGCGATCATGTTCGTCAGAGCGCAGGTGATCAGCAGGGGAGCGGGACGCAGTATCGTCTCGGCCGCCGCATACCGCCATCGCGCCCGGATGATGGACGAGCAGGCCGGAACGTCCTTCAGTTATCGTGGTGGCGCGTCGGAGCTGGTGCATGAGGAACTGGCGCTGCCGGACGATATCCCGGGCTGGCTGCGGGCGGCGATTGCGGGGAAGACTGTCGCCGCGGCAAGCGAGGCGTTCTGGAATGCGGTGGATGCGTTTGAGACGCGGGCGGACGCACAGCTTGCGCGGGAGTTGATCATTGCTTTGCCGGAAGAGCTGACGCGAGCGGAGAATACCGCGCTCTTTCGTGAATTTGTCCGCGACAACTTCACGTCGAAAGGAATGATCGCCGACTGGGTGTTTCACGACAAGGGCGGCAATCCACATATCCATCTGTTGACGGCGCTCAGGCCCCTTACGGAGGAGGGGTTTGGGCCGAAGAAGGTGCCGGTCCTGGGCGACGACGGGGAGCTGTTGCGTGTCGTCACGCCGAACAGGCCGAACGGCAAGATCGTCTACAAGCTCTGGGCTGGCGACAAGGAAACCATGAAGGCATGGAAGGTCGCCTGGGCCGAAACGGTCAACCGCCACCTGGCGCTGGCCGGCCATGAGATCCGTCTCGACGGCCGCTCCTATGCTGAGCAAGGCCTCGACGGGATCGCCCAGAAACACCTCGGTCCGGAGAAGGCGGCGCTCGCGCGCAAGGGTGTCGAAATGTATTTCGCGCCGGCTGATCTGGCGCGGCGGCAGGAGATGGCCGACCGGCTGCTTGCCGATCCGGAGCTTCTCCTCAAGCAGCTCGGCAACGAACGCTCCACCTTTGATGAGCGCGATATCGCCAAGGCGCTGCACCGCTATGTCGACGATCCAGTGGACTTCGCCAATATCCGCGCGCGGCTTATGGTTTCGGGCGATCTGGTGCTGCTGAAGCCGCAGCAGGTCGATACCCAAACGGGCAAGGCGACAGAACCGGCGGTGTTCACCACGCGGAAAATCCTGCGCCTCGAATATGATATGGCGCAGTCTGCCGAGGTTCTGTCAGTGCGAACGGGCTTCGCCGTCTGCGCTGCCAAGGTCTCCGCCGCCGTCCGAAGCATTGAAACGGCCGATCCGGAAAAGTCCTTCACGCTCGATTCCGAGCAGGTCGATGCCGTTCGTCATGTCACGCGTGACGACGGCATCGCCGCCGTCGTTGGTCTTGCGGGGGCGGGCAAGTCGACGCTGCTTGCTGCCGCACGCGTTGCCTGGGAAAGCGACGGCCGGCGGGTGATCGGCGGGGCCCTTGCCGGCAAGGCCGCCGAAGGGCTGGAGGACAGTTCCGGCATCCGGTCGCGCACGCTGGCTTCGTGGGAATTAGCTTGGGCCGCTGGGCGTGAGCAGCTCAGCCGTGGCGATGTGCTGGTGATCGACGAGGCCGGCATGGTCTCCTCGCAGCAGATGGCGCGCGTCCTGAGGATTGCCGAGCAGGCAGAAGCAAAGGTCGTGCTCGTCGGTGACGCAATGCAGCTTCAACCGATCCAAGCGGGTGCGGCGTTCAGGGCAATCACAGAACGGATCGGCTTTGCGGAACTTGCCGGTGTGCGCCGTCAGCGTGATGCGTGGGCGCGCGAGGCATCCCGCCTATTCGCCCGCGGCAAGGTCGAAGAGGGCCTCGACGCTTACGCCCAGCAGGGCCGTATTGTCGAGACCGAAACCCGGGCCGAGATCATCGACCGCATGGTTGCCGATTGGGCCGATGCCCGTCATCAACTGCTGCGCAAATCGGCTGCGGGCGAACATGCGGGCCGTCTTCGCGGTGACGAACTGCTTGTTCTCGCCCACACCAACAATGACGTTCGGAAGCTGAACGAGGCCTTACGCAAGGTCATGATCGACGAGAGCGCGCTGACAGGAGCGCGGCAATTCCAGACGGCACGAGGACTTCGCGAGTTTGCCGCCGGCGACCGGGTCATCTTCCTCGAAAACGCCCGCTTCCTCGAACCGCGCGCAAGGCGGCTTGGTCCCCAATATGTGAAGAACGGTATGCTTGGCACGGTCATTTCGACTGGCGACAAACGCGTAGACGCGTTGCTGACGGTGCATCTCGATAATGGCCGCGACGTCGTGATCAGCGAGGACAGCTACCGCAATGTCGATCACGGCTATGCCGCGACCATCCATAAATCTCAAGGCTCGACCATCGATCGGACCTTCGTGCTCGCCACCGGAATGATGGACCGGCATCTGACCTATGTGGCGATGACCCGGCATCGGAACCGCGCCGATCTCTACGCTGCGCGCGAGAATTTTGAACCGAAGCCGGAATGGGGGCGCAGGCCGCGTGTCGATCACGCATCCGGCGTCACCGGTGAATTGGTGGACACCGGGTGGGCCAAGTTCCGGCCGCAGGATGGTGATGCAAAGGAAAGCCCGTACGCCGATGTGAGGACGGACGACGGAACCGTTCACCGACTTTGGGGCGTGAGCCTCCCAAAGGCACTTGAGGGTGGAATCTCGACAGGCGATACCGTGACGCTCCGCAAAGATGGCGTCGAAACGGTCACGGTAAAGGTGTCCGTCATAGATGAAGAGACCGGCAAGAAGCGCCTCGAGGAACGTCAGGCCGAGCGCAACGTCTGGACTGGAACACAAGTCGAAACTGCCGATGCGCGCAAGGCTAGGATTGAGCAAGAAAGCCATCGGCCGAATGTGTTCAAGCGGCTTGTTGAGCGCCTTGGACGATCTGGCGCCAAGACAACGACGCTCGATTTCGAAAGCGAGGAAGGCTATCGGGAGCATGTCCGTGATTTTGCCCGACGGCGCGGCATCGAGACGCTCGCCCGGGTCACTTTGGAATTAGAGGAGGTCGCGGCGCGACGGTCGGCGTGGCTTGCGGAGAAGCGGTCGCAGCTGGCGATTCTCTGGGAGCGGGCGAGCATTGCGCTCGATTTCGCGATCGAACGGGAACGGAGCGTCTCCTACAGGGAGGAACGCAGAGAAGCCTTCGCCGGTATCCCGTTGGGTGGGAGCTATTTGATTCCACCCGCCACCGAATTCCCCCGCAGCGTTGAAGAGGATGCGCGTCTTGCGCAGTTCTCCTCGGAACGGTGGAAGGAACGGGAGGAAATACTTCGGCCAGTGCTGCAGAAAATCTATCGCGACCCCGATGGCGCGCTGTCGGCGCTCAACGCTCTGGCGTCGGGTGCAGGCGTCGAGCCGCGCAAGATTGCAGAAGATCTTGCCCTGGCGCCCGACCGCCTTGGCCGCCTGTGCGGATCCAATCTGATGATCGATGGCCGCGCCGCCCGCGACGAGCGCAACGCTGCCATGGCCGCCCTATCGGAGCTGCTGCCGTTGGCGCGCGCGCATGCAACCGAGTTCCGCAGGCAGGCCGAGCGCTTCGCCATCCGCGAGCGACAACGGCGCGCTGATATGTCATTGTCCGTTCCCGCGCTTTCGAAACAGGCGATGGCGCGTCTCGTCGAAGTCGAGGCGGTCCGGGAGCGCGGCGGGGCCGATGCCTACAAGACGGCCTTCGCCTATGCCGTTGAGGACCATTTGCTTGTTCAGGAGGTCAAGGCCGTCAACGAGGCGTTGACCACACGTTTTGGCTGGTCTGCCTTCACCGCGAAGGCCGATTCGATCGCCGAGCGAAATGTGGCCGAGCGCATGCCGGCAAATCTCACCACTGACCACCGTGAAAAGCTAGTGCGCCTGTTCGAGGTGATCAGGCGTTTCAGCGACGAGCAGCGTTTCGCAGAAAAGCAGGATCGTTCGAAAATCGTCGCCGGCGCAAGCATCGAGTTCGGAAAGGAGACAGTGCCCGTGTTGCCCATGCTTGCCGCCGTCACGGAGTTCAAGACATCGATTGCCGATGAAGCGCGGGAAAGGGCGCTTGCCGTTCCCCATTACAATCATCATCGCGCCGTCCTCGCCGAGGCGGCAATGCGCATCTGGCGCGATCCGGCCGGCGCGGTCGCCAAGATCGAGGAGCTTGTCGTGAAGGGCTTTGCCGGCGAGCGGGTTGCCGCAGCCGTCAGCAACGATCCGGCGGCCTATGGCGCGCTGCGTGGCTCCGGTCGCATCATTGACAAGTTGCTTGCTGTCGGCCGCGAGCGGAAGGCGGCGCTTCAGGCTCTGCCCGAAGCGACAAGCCGTGTCCGTTCCCTCGGAGCGTCTTATGCCGCTGCGCTTGAGGCTGAAACCCAGGCTATTACCGGCGAGCGCCGGCGTATGGCGGTCGCTATTCCCGGTCTGTCGCAGCAGGCTGAGGGCGCGCTGCGGCAGTTGACGACCGAGATGAAGAAGAGGGAGGGCAAGATCGAGATTGCCGCGGGTTTTCTCGATCCGCGCGTCGCCCAAGAATTCGTCTCCGTCAGCCGGGCGCTCGACGAGCGCTTCGGCAGAAACGCCATCCTGCGTGGCGAGAAGGACGTCATCAATCGCGTGTCGCCGGTGCAGCGCCGCGCGTTGGAGGCGATGCGGGATCGGCTGCAGGTCTTGCAGCAGACGGTTCGCGTGCAGAGCAGTCAGGAGATCATTTCGGAGCGTGAGCGGCGCGTCATCGACCGCGCCCGTTGAATTACCGGAGCGCATTGAAGAAGAAGGCAGAAGGAGATGCGCAAGGCTGAACACGAACCCTTTACGATCGATCGGCCGTACTGAGATCGCCACCGGGCGGTTATCAAGGATCAGATTGCGTTAGCCAACCTCACCGTAACGCTGAAGAGATGACCAAGCCCGGCATGCGCGACGTTGGTGGCCTGGTTTGCAGATTGCGTCAAAGGGTGTTTCCTGCGGTATTTGCATCAGCGCTCATGCTGAAGCGGGCATTTCGCGCGGCGGCCGCCATCTTACGATCCTCGCGCACATCGGCGCCATTGTGCACTGGAACACGATCTATCTCGGCCGCACCGCCGCCCGAGCACAGGGAAGGATGTTCCGAATTGCTGTACATTCCTTGCCACTGAGTTGGGAGCATCAATCTCGCCGGCATCTATTCCCAGGAAAAGCGGCAAGGTTTCAGGCCTTAGTACCTCTGCACAGAGGATTTGACGGGTTGGGTTGCAGCGTGGGTAGGCTGTTGTGATTGACGAGCAGTTCGATGTTTCGGGCCACGCCGGGTTTCCTTCGGATTAAGCCGGCCCGCTCGAGGGTGAGCACCATTTGGTGGACAGATGGTGGGGGGACGCCGAAATAGCGTTGCAGGTCACGCTAGGCGGCGCCCGTTCGTTGATCTAGCTATAGGCCCAGATGAAGGCGAGGTACTGGCCCTGCTTTTCGGTGAAGCGGGGTGGCGCTGCCAGCTGCCCGTCAAGTAATTGATTCGATCATGTTTGGAGGCGTACCATCGGACTAGCGACGTCTGGGGCAGAAGTCACCACAATCGGCAAATATCCGGGAGCGTGTCGAAAACTTCGTCCGCTGAAATCAGCGGGATTCCAAGAGCGAGCGTGGTCGCCGCCAGCAATCGGTCGAATGGGTCGCGATGCTCCCAGGCGAGGGTCGCCCCTTTCAAACACACTTCCGGCGCCAAGGCCGCAACTCTGCCACCCTGTTCAGCCAGCAAGCTCGGCAAGTCATTGATGAATGGTTCCATCTCCGGCCACTTGCCGATACGGACTTTCTGCCCAATCTCGAAGAAACTGATGGGACTGACAAAAACGCTGTCAGCCTCCGTGATGATAGCGGTTGCCTTGGTGGACAGGCGCATATCGCCCGTTAGTGACCATGCCCAAGCATGGGTATCGAGAAGCACAGCTGTCACACCGCGCCTTCCCAAAGAGCGAGTTCATCTTCACTCATCGGCTTAAAGAAATCCGGTCCCTGCCCTGTGACCTTGCCCTTCAGCAGCCCGACGGTGAACTTGCTTTGTGGAATAGCAACGATCCGGGCAACAGGGGTCTTGCCCTTCGCGATGACAACTTCTTCGCCAGCCTTTGCCGCCTCGATGAGTTTGGACAGATTCGTTTTGGCGTTATGGATTGTAACTTGCATGGGAGTTCCGTTTAGCTAACTTGGCTATACTTAGTGCTTTTGCCTCTGAGAATCCAGTCTCATCGCGTGGAGCGCGAGCGAGGGCTACGAATTCAATAGAGCCCGATGCCGTGCGCGCTATCTGTCGCAAAGCCCTTTCTCATGAATTGCCGTGTTCACGTTACATCAGCGTGAGGCGGTAATGTATGATTTTAGAACCACTTTGTGATTTCGAAGATTTGCCGCAGAGACGTCTGATGTGGCGAGGATATTGTCTACCGTCGGGGACCGAAAATGGGGCTATGCGGGAAAGGGCGCTTTGCCAGAACTGCGAACCCGTGCGGACAACCATGCCTGCAGGGTACCCGCAAAGGTCCAGGGCGGGCCACCGCCTCCGCGGCATCCTTACATCGCGCCGAAAGGCACGCTGCCGGCCGAGTGCCACTCAACGTGTTCACCTGAAAACTTCGCGACGGCGCACAGGCTTCCCAGCAGAAGTGTCCTGATGCCATAGAAGGTGATGGTGTCCTGCGCGTCGACTTGGAGGTGCAGACCTTCTTCCGTCAGCCTCAGGATCGCACGCGCGTCGCCGAAGTCGAGCAACCTATCGGCGCCCATATCGTCGATCGAGCGGCAATAGTTTCCGGAACGCGCGCAGACCTTTTCCGCGACCCGTTCCGGATGCGGGACCAGTACGTAGGCTTCGGCGGTGTGCTTGTACATTGAAATTCGTGGCCTCCAATCTGCGCCATCCAAGCCCGGAAATCGGCCCTTCGGCGGCTCCGCGCCCTGTTGCTACACGTTCGTGGATTCGCACCTATTTCGGCGGTTGCGACACAGCTCGCTGCGTCATCGAACTACTCACATCTGCGATATTCATGCACGGTTGGGTCGAGCACACGACTACTGATTCTATTAGTCGTCCGAGCGGCAAAACTCGTGTCCAGTAGCCAGCGACGGAGATTTCTTCGGAGATTGGTGATGGAGATACTGGATGTACCTGCCGCAGGGCGCGGAGAATTTGCGGACCTGATCGACTCGATGCATCGGTTGCGTGCCCGCGTCTTTGGCGACAGGCTGGGCTGGGATGTAGACATAAGGGACGGTCGTGAAACCGATGCTTACGATCAATTCAATCCTACCTATATCCTGGCTGTCACGGCCACGCGTGCGGTAGCGGGTTGCGCGAGGCTTCTCCCTGCCACCGGGCCGACGATGCTCGCCAATACCTTCCCGCAACTCCTCTCATCGCGACGGCTGGACGCACACGCGGGCATGGTCGAAAGCTCGCGCTTTTGTGTCGACACTGCGCTCGACGAAGGCAGGACGCAGGGGCTTCTCCACAGGACCACGCTGAAGATGTTCGCTGGCATCATCGAGTGGTCGATGGCGAACGGCTACCGCGAGGTCGTCACGGCCACTGACTTGCGTTTCGAGCGCATTCTGAAACGCGCTGGGTGGCCAATGCAGCGCCTTGGCCGGCCGTGCTCCAACACGATGGCCGTAGCAGGAGTTCTTTCTGCAGATGTCGGAAGTCTCAGTCGGATTCGTGCTGTGATCAACAACAGACCTAAAGCCTAAAGAGGAGAAGTCTTTGAGTTCAGCGCGGCGCCAGATCCTGATTGGTTCGACCGATCCGGACTACTACTTGCTGCTCGTCCATATCCTGGAATCCGAGGGATATCAGGTCATTCTTGGTTCCGGGGTCGAGGAGATTGTCCATTTTGCAGGCGAGTACGATGTCGGAGCCATCCTTCTCGATTGTCGATCGGGAGAAGATTGGGCACCTGCAGCCTGTGTAAAGCTGAAACAGGTGCCGCGGACATTCGGGATCACGACGGTCGGATTGATTGGACCTGGTGCGGAAAGTCGGTTTATCGATCTGCTGAAGGCCGGTATTGACGAGAACTTCGTAAGACCGATTGCTCCTTCCAAGCTACTCAGCTTCCTTCGCGACCGTATCCTCTTTCCGCACGCGTCGGGTCCAATGGCGAGCGACGGTCATATCCTCGCCTGTGCAGGAATTGAACTGAATGCCAACAGGCACAGCGTCAGGCGTTTGGGCATCAACGTCCACTTGGGACCGATCGAATTCCGGTTGCTTCAGTTCCTGATGGAGAACCGCGAGCAGACGTGCAGTCGCGCACAACTCATCGAAGCTGGTTGGCCCGAGCGTCGTTTCGTCGACCTCAAGACGGTGAATGTCCATATTGGTCGACTGCGCAAGGCGCTTAGCGTGGCAGGTGGCCCTGATCTCATCCGAACGGTTCGATCGTCCGGCTACATGCTCGATGGTTCCAGTCAGGAGCAATCGCAGCACAAGGCGGATCGGCCGGGCGAAGGGACCGGCGACTAGGACAGCATCCCAGCTGGCGAAAAGGAACATCTGTCATGGATCTGGTAATCCGAAATGGGGGTCTAATCACCGGCGACGGCAAGACGTTTCACAAACGGGCTGCCGTATTTGTCCGGAAGGGAAGGATCGCCGGTATCGAAGTCGCGGAGGTTGCCGCAGGCGCTGAAATCGCGGCGCGAGAAACCATCGATGCAACCGGCGGCATCGTTATGCCAGGTCTCATAAACGCACATGCGCATGGATGTATTCGGGGGCCTTCCATGCCCAGCGGCTCGAAGCCATTTGAAGGCGAAGATGTCTCTTATTTCCGAAACCGCCATCTTCTTCAGGGAACAACGACCCTTCTCAACGTCTGCGGCCTGGCCATGGCTGACGAAGTAGATGTCAACGAGGCAGAACCTCATGCAATGGATATCCGCATTTCCACGGCTCACACTCCGAAAAACATCGAGGCGGCGCTTGTGGTCGACGGCAAGGGACTTTCGGCACGGCACCTGAGTGCGACGATAGATGACCTGTTGGCCTCCGGCGCGGTCGCGCTTGGTGAGGCAGGTGGCGGACAGACATTGGGTGGTGGTGCGCAAGAATACAGGTTCATCCCGCAAGCGTTCTTGCAGGAGTTCGGGGTCGAAGTGACGCCCGCAGCCGCGAGGCGCTTGAAGAACGCCGTCCTTGGCCGCTATCTCGATCCGGTAGACGGCCTAGCGAATTTGACACTGATCGACGAGCTGGAGCGTTGCGGTCTTTCCGGGGTCACCGGAGCGGATCGCGTTCGCGAGATCATTACGCAATCGGTGATGCCTTCGGTTGCCCTCTCGTTGGCCGGATTCGATCAAATCGCCCGCGAAGCCGAGCGGGTCGGATATCCCGCGATCTTCCACAACGCGGCGCCATCTGCGAAGCGTTTGATCGCCGTGGTCGAGAAGCACCCGAAGGCACGTTTCGTCGCCGGTCATAGCAATCACCCGAGCTTTCTCCCGGACGAGGCAGTCTCGATTGCTCAGAACCTGAGACGAAAGGGGGCTATCATCGATGTTTCGACATTGGATTGTATCGGGACCCGCTGGCGCAACGATCCCTCCAACCTCGATGCGCTGATCGATGCGGGCTGTGTCGATACGATTTCGACCGATTTTGCCGGCGGGCATTGGGATGGAATTCTTGAAGCGATCCAGCGGATGGTCAGAAAGAAGCAGTTGTCTGCGGCGGAGGCCGTTGCTCTTGCGACCGGGAATGTCGCGCGCGTCTTCACTCAAATGGCCGGTGACCGCGGGCTGATTGAAAAAGGCAAGCGTGCAGACCTGATCGTTGTCGACCACGTTAATCTGAGCCGCGTCAGGCATGTCGTGATTGCAGGCTGTATAGTCGTCAGAAATGGCCGGCTTGTCTGACGGCTTCAGCCTGAGCTTGGCTCTCGCGCCGACGCCGATGATGTTCAGCCGCGGCCGCAATTACGCGATATCGCCGACGGATGATCCGACTGACACAAGGGGCAGTGGTCGACATGTCAGTCGATCAAACGCATCCTCAGGCGCTGGAGGAGGGGAGCAGCATCTCCTCTTTTCAGTGCCTCAAAAGCCTGCAGGACAGTATATTGTGCCTTGGGAGAAAGCTTGCCCCGCGTTGCTGCCGAGAATTTATTGATCAGATCTTCCCAGGCTAAGGGGCGCGCCTTGTCCCCGCGCGGCGAGGTCACCTTAGAGGTGATCAATCTGCCGTCGATCATTTGCAGGCATACCCGCGCAAGGGTCTCTGTCGGAAAGCGTGCGTCGATCTCAGGATTGACCGAGAGATGAACCTTGCGGGCGAATTCGAGGAGGTCGGGCCTATCCAGTTGCGCATTATCGACTGGCGCCAGTGCCGCAGGCCCATCAACAACAGCAATCGCCATGCAATAGGGCAGGCTGTATTGGATCTCCGTCACTGTCCTGGGAGACACGGTGTTTGAGAGTCGGAGAGCCCATTGAAAGGTCTGAACTTCGATTGATGCGATTTGTTCGGTCCTGATGTCAGCAACTTCCGAAAGCGCCGCAAAGGCATCAAGAGCGGGATGGATGTAGCGGCAGCAGGAATAGGGTTTGAAATAGACCCTCGAGATCTCAGCTGGATCACCCAAGTCCGCGATAATGCTCGGCCAGTTGAAGTGCGACGCATGATCGAGCAAATCCAGCGGCCCGGTAAATCCCCGCTCCGCGAGGCGTAATGCGGTCAGGCCCGTCACGACACTCCAGGGAATACCCTCCTTGACGTCGTTCCCGGTGAGGTTGGCATAGCCGGAGCTGCCGTTTGCCTCCTGGTTTGGTGCGAGCACTCCGGCCACAGCGAGTGCGTGTGCGAGTGCCGGGGGATCGGTTCTGTAGAGGCGGCCGGCCGTGGCCGCAGCAGCATAGCCGGTCCAACGTCCCGATTGTCGGCTTTTGATCGCTTGCGGGTTCTGCGCCACGGCAATGCGAATTCCGATCTCGTATCCGAGAGCGATTGCGGTCAGGAGGTCATCGGCGGATGAACCAATCGCAGATGCCACGGAGAGTGCTACGGGTATCACAGCCGCACCGGGATGACCGCGCGCGGCGCGATGACCGTCGTCGAAATCGAGTGCGGAGGCTGACGCAGCGTTACAGACTGCCGCAGCAGTGACCCCGAGACATTCCCCCGTAAACCAGACCGAAGCCCGGCCGGTTCCAAAATCGTGCCGGGCGACCGCGCGGGCTGAGCGCGCACTCGGTACATCGCAGCCGACGACGTAGGCGGTGACTGCATCCACAATACAGCAGGTGGCACTTAACCTCAGGTCGGGAGGCAGAGCTTCGGAAGGATAGTTCGCCAGATACTCTGCGAGGATTTCGGTGACATACATCCGCCCCCTCCATAAAGCTTAGGCCGCCGGGCGTCAGTTCGTGCTAGACGAGGATGACGCCATGCCCCCATCTGGCGAGAACCAGGTTTCGTAAACATGAGCGGCGACGTAAAGGTCAAGCATAGGCAGGCCAACGCACGTAATGAGGATCGGGAATTCCGATCCGCCGCCCGCGTCGCAGAAATCCTTTAAGTTCAAGACACCGAGCACTGGGCCAAGCTGCTCCAATGTCGATCCCTTGCGTGAGAAGTAGAGCGCCAGGCTTTGGGAGTTTCGCCGCGACACCATAGAAACGTCGTCACAGAGCGCCAATCCGCACCGAAGAACGTTTTGGATATGGCCCGACGGCGTCTCGTCTCCACCGAGATGCAGGACAACGGCATTTGGGCAGATTTCTGCGCTCTCAAACACCGGTGCGCTAGCATTGGAAGCGGTGATGACAAACCGGCAATCACGCAGCCTCTGATTATCCGCGACAGCTTCGAGCCGAATTCCAGGTGACTGTCTGTGTCTTTTAACGAGTTGGTGCGCGGAAGCGCCTGAGCGGCTGCGCACGAATATCTTCGAGACGATGCCGGCTCCGAAATGACCGAGCACTCTGATGATCTGCTCGGCAATGGGGCCTGCCCCAAAGAGGAAGACGGAGAGTTCTTCTGTTTTGGGAAAGAAAAGTTCAAGCGCCATCGAGGCATAGGTTGCCGTTCTTGCGGCAGAGATATCGGTTCCGTCCATCACGCAAAGCGGGCGCAGCGTGAAGTTGTCGAGCAGCAGGATCGTCGACGTCGAACGCGGCTGACCCAATTGACGGTTTATCGCATTGGCACCGACCACCTTGACGGCGGCGTATCTGGTCCCGACGCTGGAGAGCGAAGAGAGCTTCCAGCCTAATCGCTCGCCTTGCAACGTATCCCGGTAAGCTTCAAACTGGGGTTGGTTCCACAAGTCGGCTTCGGGAAGGGACAAAACAGATTTCAGGCCATGGGCCTGGCCCAAGCGGATGTCGGACCAAGCTGCCCTGGCGGCATCGTGGAGCGCGGATGCCTCGAGGCGGACGCCGAGGCGCTTCATTTCCGCAAGTGAAATGTATCTGGGTGTGCTCTCCATCACCGTTCTCCGTGGTTTTGTCGACGTCATGTGACGGGGAGCAATTTCCCATCTGGAATGGAGGGTTTAAAGGAAAGCTTCGGATACATTTTTGTCGTCTATAAATGAACGAGCATAACCTTAGGTTGTGACCTAGTGTTTTCGTGCCACGAACAGGAGAGGCGCCTGGGAGGGATAGGGGATGGAAAGTGCCGCGGCAGTTCATCCGAAGCGTGCCCCAATTGCTTGCACATATCGCTCGTCGATCTGAGTCGAAGACGCTAGCCGCGTGCCTGACCGAGCAGCAGAATTCGTTTGCCCGTTCGCTGGTGGAGGGCGGCCGGTATTCCAGCATGAGTTCCGTTTTTCAACACGGCCTGGAACCGCTTCGCCAAAAGACCGAGACCGTCGAAACGGCAGCGCTTCGCGAATTGGTCCAGCGGCGATTGAACGGACCAATGATTTCTGCGACGGAAATGGAAATTCGCGTGGCGGGAATGATCGAGCGGAGAGACGGGTTGTTCGTGTGGACTCTTGAATATTCTGAGGATGCCGAACGCGATTTCGAGTTGATCTTCGATCATCTGTTCGACGCCTATGTCGAACTCGGGGAAGCGCCTGACGAGGCGGTGGAGCGTACTGCTGAACGGGTCAACAGATTGCGTGTCGAAATCGATCGTCTCGTCGATACGCCCTGTATCCCCGATATTCTTGCCGGGATCTTGCGGGCTTAGTTTGCGAACAAAATGCCGTCATGTCGGAGTATGCCGGTATCAGCTGACCAATAAGTTGAGGAGCGGCCGGGGCAATCCCGCTTTATCCAGCGCGTACACGTTATCAATGGCTTCGCAAGCACTGCTGTCTCCCACGACAGGGCTCGCAAGCCGTAAGAACTTGCCCTCGAGAGCTGATTTCCGCATGGGGTTACTTGCCTCTCCCTCCGCAACGTCTACGTGCCTTTCAAAGCTCTGCCCGTCGCGCAACTGCAAGCAAGCGCTTGCGGCGTGAGCGCTTTGAGGTGAGGCGTGGATGGTATGTGGCCTCAGCTCGATACTGTCTTGAAACCGCCCGGCGATCTCGTCATTGAGCCAGTCATCCACGAACCAGTCGGGACCCGGCTCAACGCCGAATACGGCCATAGCGATGGCGTGCGGTGCGCTGAACTGCGCTGCCCACATGTGCCGCGGACGCGCCTCGCTAAATGGCGGTTCGCACAAAATCGGAGGTGCGGTCACGACCAGCTTGGCGTGCAAGCCGTCGGCGGGATCAATGCCGGCCATCCGGACGACGTCGCGGCTGGCTTGGACACTGCTTTGGATGAGCCGACAGCAACTGAAGGGCTTGAAGCCAACCCGGAGAATTTCGTAGGCACCACCCAAGTCGTTGGTCAATCGATCGAAACGGCACTCGTCGGCGCCCGCCATCCGCCAGAAACCTGCCTCCCCCTCGAAGACATCCAAAGGCCCCTCGTAGCCGGCAGCGGCAAGGCGCGCGGCCAAGACGCCCATTTGCGCGGCCATGCCGAAGTTGTTCTTCGCCATCGATGGCGTGTCTCCGTAGACGGTCTTCATGACGGACGCGACTGGCGCATTCGTAGCGGCGATCGCGATTGCATGCGCCGCTCGTCCGGCGTCGAGACGCATGAGTTTCACGGCCGCGGCTGCTGCACCGAATATCTGCCAAGTCCCATGGCCGTGAATCGCCTTTCTGGGCTGGACGTGAGCCAGTGAGATGCCAACGCGGCAGCTCACTTCATAGCCGGTGATCACGGCCTCGAGTAATTCTGTGCCCGAACACTTCGTGTGCTCAGCGACCGATAAGGCTGCTGAAATCACCGTGGCTCCGGGGTGGCCCTTCTCGTAGATGTCGTCGAAGTCGAGCGCATTGATCAAAGTTGCCTTGACGAAGGCGGCAGCCGCCGGTTCGGCACAGCCACTGACAGGTCTGCCGGAGGAGGGTGCGACCTGGCTGTCCGCCCGCAGCACCTCGAGCATGCCAGCCATCGGCAGCTGATGCCCTCCGAACAGGCAGCCAAGCGAGTCCAGGAGGCAGAGCTTGGCCTTGTCGATGACGTCGCCGGGAACGCGAGCGAGTGCTTCCTCGGCGATATAGCTGCCGAGCGTTTGCGTGATAAAAGCGGTCATATCTGGTGTCCGATTACCCGAGGATGGAGATTGGAGGTCCATTTTCAGGGGGGCGTTGTCTACGTGCTACTAGAAGAAATTGGTGCCCCCAAGGTCTGCACAGGCGAGCTGCAGGAGGAATTGCAGCGCTCACCGCGGCTGCAACCTCGGTAGACGCGTGCCTGATCGACAAACGAAACCTTGTGCGACGCGGCGGGAATGAGATTGCGAACTGCCGCCACACGGTCGAGATCGAGGTGTGCGGAAACCAGGCCGACCTGATCGACGGCGCGGGCTATGACCTGTCCCCAGGGGTCGCAGACGAGAGAGTTGCCGTAGGTGAAACGGCGATCTCCGTCCGCTGCAGTGTAGCCTCCGCATTGACCACAGGCGACGAAATAGACCTGATGCTCGATCGCGCGTGCACGGCAGAGCACTTCCCAGTGGTCCTTGCCGGTCTGTAACGTGAAGGCCGCGGGTAGAATGAACACATCCACGCCGGCGTCTGCGAGCGCATCAAAGAGCCGGGGGAATCGGAGATCGTAGCAGATGGCACAGCCGATCCTGAAGCCGTCGGCTTCGTAGACGAATAGGCTTTCTCCAGGCGCAACGGTGGCGGATTCTCGATACTTCTTGCCATCTGGCGCCTCGATGTCGAACAGGTGAACTTTGCGGTAGCGGCCCACCTCGTTACCGTCCGGATCAAAGACGACCGTTGTGTTGTAGATCTTTGAACTTCCATCAACCCTTTCGAGCAAGCTGCCGCCGTGGATCCAGACTTTTTGCCGGGCGGCGAACGCCTGCAACATGCGATAGGCGTCGCCGCCCGGCATATGATCAGCCGCCGCCAGTTTTTCCGCCACCGTGCCGCCGGACCAGTCGAAATGTTCCGGAAGAACGATGAGATCTGGTGTATCGCGTGCGATTGACAGCTGCATCAGGCTCTCGGCCGCGCGCAAATTGCTGTCGCGGTCGGGCTGGGAGTTCATCTGGACGAGGGAAATCTTCATTACACGATCCGATCCAATTCGAAGATGGAATGGCCGGCCTCAAGGTAGGGCCGGAGCTTAAGGGAACGTTGTTGGCGCTCGAGGGCAGTGTCGGCGATGCAGCGCATATCGGAGGGATCGGCAACGAAGACACCCTCCGTATCTGCCAGGACCGCATGCCCGGGCAGCACGGCCGCCCCGCCACAGGCGATCGGGACGTTGATCGCGCCACCGATCTGGTGCCGGCGGCTGGTTGTCTTGGACGAGACTCCGCGACACCAGACCGGGAAGCGGCTGGCGCGGATCTCCTCGATGTCGGTGCAAGGACCATCGACGATAATGGCGACGGCGCCACGCGCTCGGGCAGCAGCAACGACACCGCCGCCGACGCAGGCAACGTCGTCCCGGTCGACCCGGGAGATGACGAGAACATCTCCCGGGCGGAGCAGATCGATTGCCGTATAGATGACGGCTCCATCGCGGCCGGGCGCGGCGACCGTGACTGCCGTTCCAATTGCCTTGGCCGGAAAGACCGGCGCAATTCCTGCCCCAACAAATCCAAGATATTCGAAGTGGCCGATGGTTGCGGTTTCGACACCCTCCAGCAGTGTTCGCAGTGCGTCTGGTATCGCTTCAGGTTGTTTCTTAATCTTGTATGGCTGGGTCATCGACGAGACTCCGATCTGCCCTATGGTTCACAAATCAGACCGGGCGCTCGCCGGATGTCGTCGTCCGATGCATGATCCGGATGGTATTCGGGTCGAATGAATCGCGCCGGTGCATTGTGCAACGGTTGTCCCACATCACGATGTCGCCCACGCTCCATTTCTGGACGAAGACTTCAGGCGCGTTGGTGGTGTGCTCCCAAAGCCTTGAGATCAGGTCGTTGCTTTCATCGAGCGGCATGCCGACGATCCACGCCCCTTCCGACGTTCCACCCAGATAAAGCGCCTTGCGGCCCGTCTCGCTATGAGTTCTGACCAACGGATGGACAACGCCACTCCACTCCCGAAAATCCGTGCTCGTCGGTTCGCCTTTCCCGAGGCGCAACTTGCCCGTCTTGTCGTAGACATTCTGGAAGAAGATTTGCCGCCCCTCAACGGCCCTGCCCAGCTCCTCAGGGAGCGTTTCGAAAGCCTGGTAGGTTGACAGAAAATACGTGTCGCCGCCGGAAGGGGGAACCGCGATCGCCCTGAGGATGGCGCCGGCAGGTGGGCGCTCGTAGAACCATGTGTCCGTGTGCCACGTCGCTTCGCTGTTGCCGAGCGCGCCGCTCGGCTTGCCGTCCTTCATCACATTGCTGATCACCAGGATTTCGCGATGGATCGGGTGTCCGCCTTCCTGCAATTGCTTGGGATGGATGACGAAATCACCGAAGTGACGGGAGAAGTCGACCTGCTGCTGGTCTGTGATATCGGTCGCCCGAAAGCGGACGACGCCATATTGCAGCCAGTGGGATCGAACCGCCGCAATGTCCGCGTCGTCGTAGCCGGAGAAATCGAACCCGACGATGTCTGCGCAGACGTTGCTGTCAGTCTGGATTGCCGAAACTCTTGTTTTCATGTGTGTCTTTCGCCTCCGTGTGGGAAGATCCCGGGCTCGGGATCACATCGAGCTTAGCGGAGTGATAAATCGATATTCCAATATCAATTCTTTCGCATTGATAATGGAGAGTAATAAATCTCGCTATTGCTCCAGCAGTTGGACAGCGGAATGCGCGATGGCGAGGTCTACGCGGCAGCCGGCCGAGAGCTTCTCCAGGCGGGTTGAGCGGATCATGGACTTCAAGGTGATCCCGCCATCCACGAGCATCCAGGC
Source organism: Ensifer sp. 22460 (assembly GCF_052044935.1). Classification (NCBI taxonomy): domain Bacteria; kingdom Pseudomonadati; phylum Pseudomonadota; class Alphaproteobacteria; order Hyphomicrobiales; family Rhizobiaceae; genus Ensifer; species Ensifer sp. 22460. The sequence continues at coordinate 65,989 of NZ_JBQENZ010000018.1, read as the reverse complement.
CTCGAGATAGGCGCCCAGATTGACGACCTTTTGGATGGTACCTGTCAGGCGGTTTGCAGGCTCGTCGAGCGCCCCTGCCGCATCTGCAAGCCTGACGGCCTCCGGTCTGATGCAGCAGAAGCGCACATTGTCAGGAGCGACGTCGTCTCCCCGCGCGGCTGTGAGCACCGCCTTTCCCGCGCCGAGGGATACCTTCAGGTTCCGATCGGTCCCGGTCTCTGCGGATGCCGGGAGGATATTGGACTTGCCGATGAAATCCGCTACGAAGGAGGTCCTCGGGCGGCCGTAGATGTCCGCGGGCGCTCCTTCCTGCGCGACCACTCCGCCCTGCATGACGATGATCCGGTCGGACATGGCCATCGCCTCTTCCTGGTCATGTGTGACATAGATGAAGGTCATGCCGAGATCTTCCTGGATCTCTTTCAGCTCGACGCGCATCGCTTCCCGGAGCTTAAGGTCAAGGTTTGAGAGCGGCTCATCGAGAAGCAGCACCGACGGTGAGGGCGCAATCGCCCGAGCGACCGCGACCCGTTGCTGTTGGCCCCCTGAAAGTTCCTTCGGATAACGATCCTCAAAGCCCTCGAGACGCACACTTTTCAAGGCTCGTGAGACACCGTCGGCGATTTCCTCGCGGGGCCGGTCCTGCATCTTTAGGCCAAAGCCGACATTCTGGGCGACCGTCATATGCGGGAAGAGTGCGTAGTTCTGGAAGACCAGTCCGATTTTCCGGGCTTCCGGCGGGACGCCTTCCTGATCGCGACCGCGAATTCGGATCTGCCCGCTAGAGGGCGCTTCAAATCCGGCGATCATGTTCAGGGTCGTCGTCTTGCCACATCCGGACGGACCAAGAATGCTGACGAATTTTCCCTTCGGGATGGCAAGGCTGATATCGTCGACGATCCGGTTTGCACCGAACTGCTTGCTGACGGAAAGGAGTTCAATATCGATGGTGGTCATTTGCTACCCCCGTGGAATTGGGCGGAAAAGCCGCCGATCTTTTCGAAAAGGATGATTGCGCCAAGGATGAAGAGGAGTGACGCGACGTTGACTGCCGCAAGCACCGGATCCAGGCTGTATTCGAGATGGTTGATGACGGTAATCGGAAGTGTCGTCTGGCCGGGTCTGACCAGGAAGACGGAGAGCGGGATGTTGTTGAAGGAAATGATGAAGGCGAAGGTCATCCCCGAGAAGAGGCCGGAGCGGATCAGCGGCAACAGCACATATCTGATCCTCCGCGTGACACTGGCGCCTAGTATGCGTGCCGCGCGGTCAAGCCGCTTGTCGAAACCGAACATCGCGGTGGCCGCCATGCGCACGACGTAGGGCAACGTCAGGATGATGTGAGCCATGACAAGGCCGGGCGTTCCGAGCAGGTCGTAAAGTCCAATCGAGGACAGAAAAAGAACGACCGCCACGCCCTTGACGATTTGTGGGACCGACATGGGTGACAAGAGGAACGCCATGATGGCGGTGTGTCCCGGACATTTTGCGTAGGCGACGCTGTAGGCTCCAAGGACGCCGAGCAGTCCGCTTGCGAGCGACACGATGACGGCAAGTTCGACGCTGAGTAGAAACGGATCGAGCCAGCGGTTGTCCCAGAGCGCCGCGTACCATTGCAAGGTCCATTCGCTTGGCAGGAACGTCACGGCCGAAGTGGGACTGAAAGAGGCCGCGACGACGACAACCAGAGGAAGAGTGATGAAGGCCAGGATGGCGGCAAGCGCCATCCTGAACAAATATGTGAGCAGTCGGTTCATTGGAGCCTCCCGACATTAAAGGTGAAGTTTTTGGTGGAGCCGCGACTCCAGCCTGGATCCGATAAAGCCGGCGGCCAGCATCAGGATGAGCAGAACGTTCGCCATCACGGCCGCGAAGGGCCAGTCGAGATAGAACAGCACCTGCTCGTAGACCATTGTGGCCATGACTTTGAAGCCAGCGCCGCCCAGGAGGGCCGGGGTCGCATAAGCGCTTGCGGCCATGGTGAAGCCAATCAAGAAAGAGCTTACGATTCCCGGCACAGAGAGAGGCAGGATGATGTGCCGGATAACAGCAAGACGTGACGCGCCAAGAATTTGCGCAGATTTTTCCAGATTGGGGTTGATACCCTGGAGGCTCGTCAGAAGCGACAGCACGCCAAATGGCAGGATGACGTGAGTAAGCCCAACCACGACGCCGAAAAGGTTCTTCGACAAGGGCAAGGGTTCCGTGATCAATCCGGTCCATATCAGCGCGGAATTGATGAAGCCGCGATCTTCAAGAATGATGAGCCAGCCATAGGTGCGAAGCACGACCCCCGCCAGTTCCGGCGCAATGGCAAGCGCGAAGATGACCGTTCGCCAGCGCGATGTGGCGCGTGCCAGATAGTAGGCGAGGGGGTAGGCTAGGACGGTCACGCAGAGCGCAACGAGGCCCGACATCACGACGGTGCGGGCCAGGCCAACAAGGACCAGGTCGTTGCTGAAGAAGCGGCTATAGCTCGCAAGTGTCGGGCTGCTCTCCGTTTGACTTTGAAAGCTGATCCCGATCATCATGCCCATCGGTATCGCGAAGAAGAGCACAAGGACGAGCGACGGGGCTATCAGCGGCACAAGTCCCTTGACAGGGACCACGGCGCGCAGGGGCTTTGTCGGAGTGGAGCAAATAATGACGGCCATGATCTACCTCACTTGGCCGCCGCGACGACATCACGTTCCCATCGTTCGCCCCAGGCGGAGAGCCGTGTCGCGACCGCAGCGAGATCGGGCAATAGAAGGGCCTTCAGATCCGCCTCGGTGGTGATTTGCTTGGCACGGATATCGGCGGGCACCTCGATGTCGATCCTACCGCTGCCGACCTTGTAGCCGGTGACCCATGCCTCCTGGCTGGATTTCTCGAGAAAGAAGTTGACGAACTTGAGAGCTGCGTCTCGGTTCGCCGCGTGCTTCGGCACGTTCAGGGTTGCGACCAAGGGGATCGATCCTTCCTTCGGCAGGACATAGTCGACCGGCAAACCGCTATCGATGAGCAGTTGCGCGCGCCCATTCCAGAAGGGCATGGCCCAGACGTCGCCCCCTTTGATGTACGTTTCCATGACGGAGGATGATTGCTCAAAGCCGATCGATTGCCCGGCAAGCTTGGCCATGGCGGCAAAGCCGGGATCGACGTTCTCGAGTAGATCGCCACCATGGGCGACCGAGAAGATCTCCATCAGGTAAGCGGCCATCACGTTTTGGAATGTCGGCAGGATGATCTTGCCCTTGAGGCCATCATCCAGAAGCGCGTTCCAGGAATTCGGACGCTCTGCCAGCTTGTCCGTCCGGTAAAGAAGCGAGAGATACTGCACTTCGTGAACCGCGCCGCAGGGACCAGCAACGCCGGCAATTACCGATGACAGATGCTCAAGATTGGGAACCTCCTCTGGTGAGAATTCCTCAAGCAGGCCTTCCTTGCACCCTTCGAGCGATTGAGAAGCGGTCATTACGACGACATCGAAGCCAGGGCGGCCGTCGGTGGCCTTGATCTTGGCATAATCCTGGGAGGCCGAACCGACAGCGTCGTAGATTACCTCGATCCCGAATTTAGCCTCGAAAGGCTCAATGATCCGCTCCCGAATGATGGTTTCGTACGGCCCGCCATAGCTGTTGACGATGAGCGTTTCGGCGTGGCCGTTCGCAGCCAAAACCATTGATACGATCGCAGGTGCGCACAGCGCAGTGTACCTCATGACGATCCCCTTTGTTGGTGTTGTCGGTTCGGTGACATTGCGCCCGTCAGTCTTGCGATCTCCAATATTGATTTCCCGGTATTGATGCGGAAATCATATAAATCGTGTTGCCTTCGCTGGACTGGCGGGCGGCTTGCATCGGATTCGGTCTTGTGTGCCTCAAGCTCTATGAATCCGAGCGTTGGGTTTATGCGCGCTGCCACAGGCAGCCGCTCCGTCACCCCGGCTGGCAGATTTCGGTGACCAGGTTTGGATTGGATTTCAGGGATTTGAAGATATGAAGCCAGAACCGGTAATGGCTTTCGCGATTGAGGTCCCTGGCTTCGAACGCGCGCTTGGCCGCGGCGGTCACGGCGTCGCAGCCGTAAAACTCCATTGCAAGTTCCACAGCCGCCGCCACCGCGACGTCATGTTGCGCATCCGCCTCGGTTGACGGTTCCAGTGCATTCTTCAATGGCTTCGACATGGCGACTCTCCTTTGAGAGCCCGGCGGGGGAAATGTGGCCGGACGGTCTCACAGCGAAGATCGCGTCGTCCGGAAACACATGCCAATCATATCGAGCAAGTTGAATCTTAGCTTATTTCCCGCTCTGGGAGAAGTCAAAATTCTCCACCGACAAACGCCCCAAGTTCGGGGGGCACTTGAAGAAAACTCCGAGAGCCGTCCATACTTTGAGCGCGGCTCCCGGCAACCAGTTTCCTGATTGCAACTGGGGCGAACAAGTTCCAGTGCGATCGGCAACGCAAGTGCGAAGAGGGAGTTGAAGTCAGTACGCTGTCGCTGTGCCCTGAGTGTGTTTCGCTCTTCTCTTTCAATAGCGGAGATGGTCTAAAGGTCCTGGTTGGGAGACTGTTGAAGGGGTCAGAATTATGCGTTGTCCAAACGCGTGAACAATGAAGCCGGAAACTGGGCTTCTGTCCGGATAAAGAACCTGAGGGGCGTTATGTTTCTGATCGACCGTGAACTGGAGGCACTCACCGCCTTTCGGCGCGACCTGCACCGGCGGCCGGAGGTCTCGGGCGAGGAGCGGGAGACGGCGGAAACGGTCGTCAAGGCGTTGGCTGAGACAAAACCGGATGCGGTGATTACCGGCCTTGGCGGGCATGGGGTTGCGGCGATCTATGAAGGACGCGAGCCGGGCCGGACCGTCATGGTGCGGGCCGAGCTCGACGGGTTGCCGATCGAAGAGATTTCCGAGATTTCCCATCGCTCGGAGATTAAGGGCAAAGGCCACCTCTGCGGCCATGACGGGCACATGACGATCCTGATGGCGCTGGCCAAAGGGCTCGGGCGCGAGCGGCCTGTGAGGGGCCGGGCGATCCTGATGTTCCAGCCGGCGGAGGAAAACGGCGCGGGTGCCGCGGCCGTGCTCGCCGATCCGAAATTTGCGGCAATCAAGCCGGATCTCGTCTTCTCGCTGCACAATTTTCCGGGCATCGGCTTTGGTCATGCGGCGCTTCGCAGCGGGCCAGTGAACTGCGCCTCGCGCGGCATGCGGATTTCGCTGTCGGGGAAGACGGCGCATGCCTCGACGCCGGAGGACGGCATTGCGCCGACCTTTGCTGTTGCCGCGCTGCTTTCCGGCCTGACGGCGCTCGGCAACAACGGGCCGCTCGACGACACCTATACGCTTGTCACGGTGACGCATGCGCGGCTCGGCGAGGCGGCCTTCGGCATCAGCCCCGGCTATGCCGAGATCTGGGCGACGCTCAGGACACTCACCGACGAGCGCATGTCCGACCTCGTGGCCCGCGCCGAGGCGCTGGTTGCCAGGGAGGCGGAGGCTGCCGGGCTGAAGGTGACGATCGGCTATGAGGACGTGTTCCACCAGTGCAGCAATGCGGAGGCGACGGTCACCGCGCTCGAACGCGCCATGGACGAGGAGGGCGTCAGCCACCACAAGGGCGAGGGCGTGCTGCCGATGAAGGGGTCGGAGGATTTCGGCCTTTTCGGGCGCGTGGCGCCAGCGGCGATGTTCTTCCTCGGCGCCGGCGAAAACCATGCGCGGTTGCACAATCCGGACTATGACTTTCCCGACGATCTGATCGGCATCGGCGCCAGGGTGTTCATGCGGGCGATCCGCAACGAACTGGGGTGAGAGCGGCGGGCGGTCGATTGCATGGCGGCTGTTGTGACGGCACTCTCTGACATTGCGCAGTTGCGGAGGAAAGCCGTTTCACGTCGCGTCGGATGTACGCTGAGGAGGAGCAAGGGATGAGGCAGTCCAGCATTCGTGTCGCGCTTTGTCTGGCGCTTGCCATCGCGGGGATGACCGCCGCTCATGCGGCGGATACGCCGGGTGCCGATGCTGTTCCTGAGCGGCAGCAGATCGAGAATGCCAGCCTGCAGGACTTCATCAAGGCCAATCCGGATTGCCTGGAATTCACCGATCAATGCTCTCACTGCGTTGTCGTAAACGGCATTGCCGAATGCTCAACAGTTGAGATCGCCTGCATCAAGCAGCAAATCCAATGCACCAGGCGGATCGCTAATTGATGTATCCTGCAAACAGGACGTCTATCAGGACCTCGTCGCTGAGGAATCCCTGAAGCGCGGCACTCTGTACGCAGGGCGCCGACGGCATCGGCGATGTCAACGACGTCTCGGGCATGGTCAAGGACGCCTTCGGGCGGCACGATCCAGAGGTTGATCGCGCCTTGAGCTCATTTCAACGCACGCCGTGCGGAGATGTAAATGTGGAAGCTAGGCTGAGCCCAATTCCAATTCCGCCAGCCGCTCCTGACAGATTGTCTCGACGAGGCGGTGGAGATGTTCCGTCCGGCCGAGGAGCCAGGCGAGTGCTTCTTCGGTGACCTCGAAGTGCTTGGAGTAACGTGCCTTCACATAGGCTTCGTTGAGAATGTTGTACCAGGCGGTGAAGCGGTGCTGATCACGCGGCCAGGCTTCGATAAGCCGCTGATCACGATCCTCGGCGAGACCACGGAGAAATTTGATATTGTGTGACGGTGGGCTGTAGTTGGTAAAGGTCAGGAGGAACGTCGCGTATGCTGTCTCGATGGACTGATGCAATTGAAATGCCGCCAACCGAACGTTTCCTCGTTCGACAAGCAATTTAGCGATGTCCCTGAAGTCCCTGGAATCGGGAAACCGCCTATCAAAATGCTCGTTCGCCACCCTGAGCGCGTCGGAAGGCGAGAGTCGTTTCGGCTCGGCCAGTGGCCGGTCGTCGAGTTCGTAGAGCACGATGCCCTCGCGCAGAATGTCGACGAAGAAATATTGCCCGTCCGCAAGGAAGTTGTTCACTTCTCGGGCGCCATGGACGATCAGCCCCACCGGTGTCGACACTCCCTTGTCCCACATCAGACGATCGGTCGCCTTGTCCCAGTATTCCGGTTCTGCGAGCTTCTTCGAATTGACGATGACGAGGATGTCGTAGTCGGAGCGGTAACCCTTCATCGTATGCGGTTCATCGACCCACGTTCCGCGGGCGTAGGAACCGAACAGGATAATCTTCAGGATTCGCCCGCGCTTCTTGAAGTCGGCCGAGCTTCCCTCGAGCGCATCGGCAAACTCCTCGTGGATGATCTCCACAACGCGGGCAAGCTCGCGCTGTTTCTTCTCGGGAAGATGTTCGAGGCTCGTTTTCATATTCAACCGATAGGATAAAGACGACTCGCCGTCTACTACCGAAATTCATGGGCATTCGATTATAAAAAAACAGCATATTGATATACAGAGGAAATTAATGAATGATCTACCGGCTTGTAGATTGATTGCGCGGATGCAGAGGGCCGGGAATGGAACTCCGTCAGATGAGATGTTTTGCGACGCTGGCTGAGGAGCTTCATTTCGGCCGCGCCGCGGCGGCGCTGTCTATGGCGCAACCTGCCCTCAGCTTGCAGATCCAGGCGCTGGAAAAGGAGCTTGGCGTCCAGCTTCTCATTCGCTCGACGCGCCGTGTTCAACTGACAAAACCCGGCGAAGTGTTCTACGAGCGGTGCATTCGTGTTCTGCGGGAAATCGAAAGCAGTTCAGCGATCGTCCGGGCCGTTGCAGGCAAGAATGTCGATCGGATCACGATTGGAACCATATATCCTGCGACCTTCGGTGTCTTGCCGCTTTTTCTGAGCAAGCTCGGCAAGCGATTTCCCGATATCCAGATTCACGTGAGTAGCGGTTCCACGGATGCAATCATCCGCGACCTGGAGAAGGGCCGAATCAACCTCGGCTTTATCCGGCCGGTCGAAAACATCGGGTCGCTCCGTTGGCAGAGCATCGCCAACGAACGATATCTTCTGGCAGTGCCACTTGGCGGCCGGCTTGAGACGGCGGAAACCGTCACAATGAGCGATCTGAAACGGGAGCGAATCATCTCCTTTTCCCGCTCAAATCTAACTTACACGGAAAAGTACTTCTTCGAGCAGTTCAGAAAATTTGGCCTTCTCGATCAGGTTGCCTGCAGTTGCGACGACACACTCTCCTTGGTTTCGCTGGTCGCGGCCGGGATGGGCGTGGGTTTCGTGCCGGAATGGACCAGGGATTTGCCACACAAGTCGTTTCGCCTTCGGGAAGTGGAGGGGGTGGATTTCACGATCGGCATGGGGCTTGCCTGGAACAAGGAGGACCCTACCGCGAACCGTGAAGAGATCGTAGAAATTGCCCGCACGCTGGCAGCGGCATCAAGATCGCTTAAAGCTGTGGGCGACTATTCCGGAAGAAACAACACCAAGCGCCGTCTGCCGGCGCACGGCGATTAGAGTAGGCACCGCCAGGGTTGGCGACGAGGTCCTCGGACCTTCATATTGAAGGCGAGTTGAGGCAGGAGCACAACTCCCCGGCTGCTTCGCACGCCGGTCTATGGGAACCGACGAAAGGTCCAGACTGTTGCTGGGCCGAGCATTGCTGCAGTAAGACGAGAGGGCAAAAAAAGGAGGAGAAGGTGAAGAGCTGGTTTCAGAAGCTAACTGATGTTTCCGCCGTGGCGCGTACCAAGGAGATGTTCAACGAAGCGCTCACCGAGCTCGCTGAAGAACTCGGCTTCGAGTATTACGCCTACCTTAATCTTCAACCAATCGGAACATTCGCCGTGTCGAATTATCATCCCGAATGGCAAGATTGGTATTTCTCCAAGAGCTTCAACGAGATCGATCCGGTAATCCAGATTGCCAGGGCCACGATGAAAGCGTTCACTTGGTCTTCCGAAAATTCAAGAACTGCCAGATCGAGGCGCGTTCGGCAGTTTTATCTGGATGCCGCCGGTTTCGGCATTCGGTCGGGTATCACCATTCCGGTCGCGACTGCGTTCAGACGTATGGCAATGCTGACAATGGCCTCGCGCGAGACTTCCCTTTCGCTGAAAAGGGATATCGATCCGGTAGCAGCCGCCGCGGCGGTCGCCCAGCTTCATGTGCGGATCGAGCAAACGGACATTGAACCCACAGCAAAACTGAGCATCGGCCTGACCGCTCGACAGGCGCTTATGCTCAAGTGGGCGTCCGAGGGCAAGTCCATGAGAGAAATTGCCGCCATCGAGAACATGAGCTACTGGAACGTCAACTTCCACATGAATAATGCGCGCAGGAAACTCAATGCCTACTCGCTCCCGCAGGCGACGGCGCTGGCGACGAAGCTAAAGCTGATTTGAAGCCAAACGCATCGCCGCCAAGCATCTGAAGTCGAAGTTTTAAGGAGCGCAGATGAAGGCGGAGAACAAGCGCGCGGAGCGTCTAAGGGCGATTTCGCGTGAACGGCTTGAGGCGCTTGTGCTCGAACGCGCCGGGAGAGACGAGGGTTTTGCCCTTTGGCTCGATGCCAGATTCGCGGTTGCGGTGGCTGACGAGGCAAGCACGCTGCTCGATCCGGTGCCGTTTCGTCGTCGCGCCGAAGCGCTTTTCTGTTCGACCGCTTCGGGGCGGCATCGGCACAGCTGGGGCGAGCGGGCTGCGGGTAACGATGAAGCGGCGCTCGAACAACTGATTGACGCGGCTGAACCCTTTCTTGCCGCAGGGCGCGGCGCCCATGCATTGTCGATCTTGAAGCCCGTGGCCTCGGGGCTGGCCGCATATTGGCCGGAAAATGCCGATTGGGATGAAACCCCGCACGAGTTCTTTCCCCGGCTTGACCAATTGATCGCTCAAGCCGCCCTCATGGATGGTGTCTCACAGGAGGCGCGCGATGACCTCGCCGACGAATTGGCCGACTGGCAGGGTGAACTCGCAGAATTCGGCGCCAACGATGCCTTTGCTACTGCCATTGCAGCTTGCATGCAGGGCTGGGACGAGCCAGGCCTTAAGGCGACGCTCGCAGGGCTTGGGCAGAGCTGGCCGCCCGGGGGAGGTAACGATCCGCTCGATGACGATCTGACGCGCGCCCGACTCGCCGCGCTCGAAGCCATGGGGCGTACTGAGCATTTCCTCAATCTTTCCCGTGCCGCGAGGTTTCACTGCGATCATGTTGTGAAGCTGGCGCAGACGGGACGTGTCGATGAGGCGGTCGCCCTCGCCCATGTGCGCCTGGCGACACATGGTGAAGTCATGCGGCTTGCCGAGGCCGTCGCTGCTGTCGGCGGGGTGGATACCGCGATCGACCTTGCCGCCTGGGGGCTGTCGCGAGACGGGCGCGGCGAAGGTGACGAAAATTGGCGTCACAGAACGGGAAGGGCAATGCTGGCCCGCTGGCTGCGCGAGAAGGCGCATGAGGCGGGCAACCGGGATATGATGTTCAGGGCAGCGCGCGTAGCCTTTGAGGAAAGCCTTGCACGTGAAGATTTCCGCGTGGCCGAGAAACTCGCCGGTCCGTCGGACTGGCCGAAATTGCACGAAATGCTGCTTGCGACGCTGATGGCCGCACCTTACGCCAATGAGCGGATCGAGATCCTGCTCGACGAGGACTTGGTCGCCGACGCCGTTGCTTGCATAAACCTGCAGGAAACGCGCCTCTTCAGTTCGCGTGACCCGACGCTCAGTCGGCTTGCTGAACGGGCATTGGCCGATCACCCCGATTGGGTGATTGTCCTTGCCTGCCGCATGGCCGATCCGATTATGTCTGAAGGAAGATCAAGTCGCTATGAGACGGCCGCGCTGTGGCTCGGCATTGCCGCACGCGCGCATAAGGTTTGCGGACGGTCCGACCAGTGGCTTGAGCACCTTGATGGGCTCATCGAGCAGCACCGGCGCAAGCACAAACTGCGACCGTTACTGGAAGGGCTGCGGCGTAGGGCCAGTGAATAGCGTACCTCTTTGGGAATCTGCCTCAGTAAGTGAATACCGCGATGCAGGCATTCGCCCGCTGGCCGTCGAACAGCAGATCTGGATGGCCGAATTGAAGTTTTTGGCCCCCCAAACTAACGCCTTCTTGGCGGCCACGACCAAAGGTGGCCCCGACCCAACGCCGCCGCCGTGGGCCGTTGTTAGTGTCGCAAAAAACTTACTACGTTCCAGGTTTTCGCTGCTCCGGGCTTAACCTTAGGCGATCGAAAACGTCCGAGCAGAACTCAAACTGCCTCGCAGTTCCTCGTCCCATCGAGTTCTTCACAATCGTTTCGGTCAATATGCCCCGCTCAATGAGAGGATCGATCGATTCCGCCACAGCGTTGCGCGTCAGCCCGGTAATTCGGCTTATATTCGAGAGGGTTAGCTTTTCGTGGTTTTGATGCATCATATAGAGCACCGTCATCATCCCGACCTGCTTCAAACGCGATTGCGGCGTCTCTCCCTCAACCGGTTTGTCGAAAACTTCTTGCAAAGCGTAAGCCGAAAACAGCTGGCTCTGCCAATGAACATTGAGTGTGCTTGTCATTTTTTATACTATCAGTTATATGATTGTAAAACGCGTCGCCAATTTGCGCTGCTTGTTAGGATTGCACACAATCGCGTCAGTGAAGGGTGGTGGTCATGAATAAGTCTCTCGCACGGGCATTTGTCGCTGCAGCCAGTCTAGCGCCATTCTATCCTGTTTTCGACAGTAAAGCGCGCGCGGCTGAATGGGGTTGCCAGGTTATCCTGTGCCTTTCCAATCCGAGTGGTCCGACGCAATATGCGGAGTGCCGGGCGCCAATCCACAAGCTCTGGCGCGCACTTGCAAAAGGGCACTCCTTTCCCACCTGCAGCGGCGTTGGGTTTCAGACCTCAGGTCCCCGATCGGAGCCCTATTACTGTAATAACGGTTATCGCCTGACGACGCGGTATGGAGACCGCGGGCTCGAAGTGAGTTGTATCTCGACCACGCCACAGACCGTCTCGAACGCTGAATGCTACCCCAACGATGATCGGATGACATCGTCGACAGCGTGGCGGCGGAGAGACGGCCGTAGGCCATGCCAGCGCTACGTGACGACGCGACCGAATGTCCGCCCGCAACCCCATTACATCGACGTGACCATCGACGGTGTTGGCAAGCAACGAGTGTGGTACTGAGCATGCCAGTTGATTTCCTCGATTTAGCGCAAACGTGCGCGCCCATAGTTGCAGCCGAGACACTCGCCGCCATCGTCAGCCTTGAAAGCCGGTTCGAACCCTTCGCCATCCGGATCAACAGCGGCGCACCACTCTCCAGGCAGCCCACGACCAAGGTGGAGGCGATCGCAATCGCCACGTCATTGGCAGCCGGCCGGCAGGACATCCAGCTCGGTCTCGGCGGCATCGGCATGGAAGAACTCCGCAAGCTCAACCTTTCGATTTCAGATGCCTTCGACCCGTGCCTCAACCTTCGGGCCACGGCGACCACTCTCGACGGATATTACCGGCTGGCGGTGAAAGCCGGAGCGGACCCGAACCGGGCCGAACAGGTGATGCTGCACTCATACTACGGACGGGACGATCCCTCTATCGGCGCGATGGTCCGGTACGATGAGCAGGTCCGCCGGGAAAGAAGCCGGCTCGCCAGAAACATCACGACTCTCATGATCGAAGATGGTGGGCGGGAGAGGGAGCTCAACGAAGCGCCTCTTGTCGAGGCGATCGACGCTGCCCGCAAGGACGAGGCCCAGGCTGATCGAACGGTGTCGGTGCCGTCCTGGGACGTTTTCAGTTCGAGACGGAGGTCCTCCGTCCTCGTGTTTCAGAATAGTCAAATGGAGGAGAGTGAATGATTTTCAGCGCCCGTATCCGCCCAATCGCCGCATCCGCCGTCATGGCAGTGGCCATCGTTACGTCCATGGTCGAACCTGCTTTCGCGCAGGCCGCCGGCATCGAGACCGTGCTGCAGAACATTGTCGATATGCTGACCGGCAATATCGCCAAGCTTCTGGCCGTCATCGCGGTGATCGTGATCTGCATTGCCTGGATGTTCGGCTACATGGATCTGAGGCGCGCAGGGTTCTGGATCATCGGCATTGGCGGCATCTTCGGCGCTACCGAACTCGTGAACACCATCGTCGGAAGCTGACGCCATGGCAAGTTCGCGGCCAATCCTTGAGGAAGACACGCTGTTCATCGCCTGCACCCGGCCGGCAATGATCGCCGGCGTGACGATGGAAGCCATGGGCGTGAATATCATGCTGACGACCATCCTCTATATCGTCGCAGGCTCGGTCGCCTATGCGCTCGTTGGCGTCGTCTTCCATCTGCTGTTTCGCGCACTCGTCAAACACGACCACAACATGTTCCGCATCTTGCTGGCCTGGGTAGAGACACGCGGTCGGTCCCGCAACAGCGGCTATTGGGGCGGAGCGACGCTTAGCCCCCTGAAGCTCGCGCGCAATTACGACGAAAGGGACTTCGGACTTGCCTAACCTCGCCACACTCAGATCTCGCGAACTCGGTCCTGAGACCTTCATCCCCTACGTCCGCCACGTCGACGAGTCGACAATCGCGCTCGATTCCCGGGCACTGATGGTGATGATCGCATTAGAGGGCGTCTCTTTCGAGACCGCGGACGCCCTCGATCTGAACGCTCTCCATCGCGACCTCAATACGCTCTATCGGAACATCGCCGACGAGCGGCTCGCTTTGTGGACCCATCTCATTCGCCGCCGGGACGGCGACTATCCCGTGGGCACTTTCACGACCGCATTTTCGGCCGCGCTCAACGACAAATACCGCGAGCGCATGGTGGGCGAAGATCTGTTCCGGAATGATCTTTATCTTACGATCCACTGGTCTCCTGCACGCGACCCGGCCGACAAGGCAGCGACGTTCTTGTCGCGTCTGTTGCAGTCCCGTCGGGCGGGTGTCGAATTGGACGAGGAGGCTCTCAAGCAGCTTCGAGACAAGGTCGTCGACGTTACGGCCGCGTTGAAGCGTTTCGATCCCCGCGTGCTGTCGCTTTACGAGCACAGAGGCCTGATCTTCTCGGAGCCGAGCGAGGTGCTGCACCAGCTCGTCGGCGGCCGGCGGGAGCCGGTTCCACTGACGGAGGGTCGCATCGGCTCAGTGATCTACTCCGATCGGGTCATCTTCGGCCGCGAGACGATCGAGATTCGCCACGAGGCCGAAAGTCGCTTTGCCGGCATGCTGAGTTTCAAGGAATATCCGGCCAGAACTCGGACCGGCATGCTCGACAGTGTGCTCACCAGTCCTTTCGAAGTAATTCTGGCGCAATCCTTCTCCTTCGTATCGAAGGCGGACGCCCGCGTCATCATGGGCCGCAAGCAGAACCAGATGGTCAGCAGCGGCGACAAGGCGTTCTCCCAGATTGAGGAGATCGATGAAGCGCTGGACGATCTGGAGTCCAATCGTTTCGTACTTGGCGAACACCATCTGACGCTTGCCGTCTTTGCTCGGTCGGTGAAGGAGCTGATCGACAATCTCGCCAAGGCACGCGCCGGTCTGACCAGTGGTGGTGCAGTTGCTGCGCGTGAGGATCTCGGCCTTGAGGCTGCCTGGTGGGCGCAGTTGCCGGGCAATTTCCGTTATCGCGCCCGGTCCGGCGCGCTCACGTCCCGCAACTTCGCGGCGCTCGCGCCATACCACTCCTACCCGATCGGTCGGAAGGACGGCAACGAATGGGGACCTGCCGTTGCCCTTTTCAAGACGGCGTCGGGGTCACCGTACTACTTCAATTTCCATTATGGCGATCTCGGTAACACATTCGTCTGCGGACCATCCGGTGCCGGCAAGACCGTGCTCTTGAACTTCTTGCTGTCCCAGCTCGAGAAACATGACCCGCATGTGGTGTTCTTCGACAAGGACAGGGGAGCTGATCTCTACGTGCGCTCCGCCGGCGGCACCTATCTGCCGCTCAAGAATGGTGCCCCGTCCGGGTGCGCTCCCCTGAAGGCACTTGAACTGACGCCGGAGAACAAGGTGTTTCTCACGCGCTGGATCGGCAGGCTTGTCGGTTCGGCAACACGGGAGCTGACTGTGACCGAACTCCGCGACATCGCCTCGGCCATCGACGGCCTTGCCGACCTGCCGGTGGAGCGCCGGACGATCGGCGCACTCAGGACGTTCCTCAACAACACCGATCCCGATGGTATCGCCGCGAGGCTGCGGCGGTGGGAGAGAGGAGGGCCGCTCGGTTGGGTCTTCGATAACATCATTGAGAACATCGGCTTCGGCGGCAAGTTCGTCGGCTATGACATGACCGACTTCCTCGACAACGAGGAAATCCGCACGCCCCTGATGGCCTACCTCTTCCACCGGGTCGAGCAGCTGATCGATGGCAGGCGCATCATCATCGTTATCGATGAGTTCTGGAAGGCGCTCCAGGACGAAGGGTTTCGCGATCTCGCACAGAACAAGCTCAAGACGATCCGCAAGCAAAACGGCCTTATGCTCTTTGCTACGCAGAGCCCGCGCGATGCGATCGTATCGCCGATCGCTCATACGATCATCGAGCAATGTCCGACGCAGATATTCCTACCGAATGCCCGCGGTAACCACGCCGACTATGTCGACGGCTTCAAGCTCACCGAGCGGGAGTACGAACTCATTGCACGCGAGCTCTCCGTCGAGAGCCGCCGATTCATATTGAAGCAAGGGCACAATAGCGTCGTCGCGGAACTGAACCTCGGTGGTTTCGACGACGAACTCGCCATCCTCTCAGGCCGCACCGCGAATGTCGAACTCGCCGATACCATCCGCACAGAAGTTGGCGACCGGCTCGCGGATTGGTTTCCGATTTTTCAGCAAAGAAGGAGTTTGAGCTAATGGCTTCCTATCGAATTCACGGCGCGGTAATGACCGCCGCGCTCATTCTCTCCGCCGGCACGGCAGCCGGGCAGGGGATCCCGGTGATCGACCGGACCGCGATCGCCAAGCACCTCGAGAGTATCGCCCAACTGAAAGCCCAGCTCGATGCGCTCAACCAGCAGATCGAGCAGGCGCAGCAGCTTTACGGCTCACTCAACAAGATCACCGACATGGCGGATGTTGCCGGCGTCTTGAACGATCCTGCCGTCCGCAAGGCGCTGCCCGGGGACTTTAACGTCATCGAGGGGCTGTTGAAAGGAAGCGGCACGGGCGTGTTCGGCGATACGGCCTCAAAGTTCCTTGAGGGGAATTCGACCTATCGGACCAGCGCAGATGACTTCTACGCGCAGGAGCTTTCGCGCATTCAGAACAAGCATGCCGGGCAGATGAGCCTAGCGCAGCAGATCTACGATGCCGCGGCCAAGCGCGTCGATGGCATTGACCAACTGCGCGAGAAGATTTCGACGGCGGGCGATGCCAAGGACATTGCCGACCTTCAGGCGCGACTTCAGGCGGAAACAGCTTTCCTCCAGACCGATATACTGCGTATGGAGGCCCTCCGAATGGTCCAGCAGGCTCAGACCCAGATTGACGAGCAGCGCAAGGCAGAAGACTGGCGCCGGCGCCTGGACGCAATGGGGGCGGCACTGCAATGAAGAGGCATGTCGTTCTTCTAGCTGTCCTATTGGTCAGCTGCTCCGAGCAAGCCGAGCGAATCTACACTGTCGACGAACTCATGGCCGACGAGGCGCTCCTGTCCGAAATCATCGCGACGTGCCGCAACAATCCTGGTGAATTAGGCAATACCCCGAATTGCCAAAACGCAGCAGCCGCAGACTTCAAGGCCCGTCTTAAACGGATGTGAAAGGTACTTTGGAGGTTGAGGCATGTATCAGGTCTTTGCCTTTGTCGACGAGCAGTTCAAGGCTCCGCTGGAGACCTTCGTCTCCGACGGGACCTCGAACGTCTCAGAGTGGATTTCGGGCCCCCTGACAGCAGCGATCACACTCTATGTCGTGCTTTACGGCTATCTCGTGCTCCGCGGCTCGGTCCAGGAACCGATCCTCGACTTCGCATTTCGGGCGATCAAGCTAGCAATCATCGTGATGCTGGTGAGGGACGCCGACGAATACCAGACCTATGTCACCGACATCTTCTTCGAGGGATTGCCGCGTGAGATTTCGCAGGCGTTGAACGCGGGCGCAGCACCAAGTGCATCGACCTTCGACAGCCTGCTCGACAAGGGGCACGCGTGTGCCAAGGAGATCTGGGCCCGCGCCTCCTGGCCGGTCGATGTCGTGACAGGCATCGGCGGCATGATGGTCATTGGCGCGAGCTTCATCGTCGCGGCGATTGGCTATATCGTATCGCTCTATGCCCGGCTGGCGCTCGCCATCGTGCTCGCGATCGGCCCGATCTTCGTGGCGCTCGCCATGTTCCAGGCGACGCGTCGCTTCACCGAGGCCTGGTTCGGACAGCTTGCGAACTTCGTGATCCTCCAGGTCCTCGTCGTCGCCGTCGGTTCTCTGCTGATCACGTGCATAGACACCACCTTCACGGCGATCGAAGGATACAGCGACGTGCTGATGCGTCCAACCGCGCTGTGCGCCATCTGCCTCGCTGCTCTCTATGTCTTCTATCAGCTTCCGAACATCGCTTCAGCGCTTGCCGCCGGCGGCGCGTCGTTGACCTACGGCTACGGCGCTGCACGCGACGCGCACGAAAGCACGCTCGCCTGGGCGGCGTCCCATACCGCCCGTGCGACCGGACGGGGTGTCCGCGCCATTGGTCGAACCTTCAGCTCGAAAGGCTCCGGATCGTGACGCTTTTCGCACGAACAAGAAAAAGGCTCTTCAGGAATGATCAGAACATTTCCGCTGCTCTGCATAGTGGTCGCCTTAAGCGGCTGCGCATCGCTGACGTATCCGCTCCCGAAATGCGATGGCTATTCGCGCCGCCCCCTCAATCGCTCGATGTGGCAGTGGGAAGACAATAGCAGCCTCAAACAGAAACAGTCCGATGTGGGACCGGCGACCTCTCACTCCGTCGCCACAGCTTATGTCGAAGAGGGCAGGGAACCTCCCGCCTTTGCCCATCTCGACATCGACGCTTCCTATCGTTCGTGCAAAGGGTGACGCTATGGTCTCCGGGGACGAACTCAAGTCATATTTCGAGAGGGCGCGGCGTTTCGACCAGGACCGCATGATCCAGGTCGAGCGCTCGGCACGCATCGCCTGGTCCGTGGCCATCGTGGCCGGCATCCTTGCGGGTGCTTCGATATTTGCCGTCGCCGGCCTCGCGCCGCTGAAAACGATTGAGCCGTTTGTCGTGCGGGTCGACAATTCGACGGGAATCGTCGATGTCGTCTCGGCATTGACGTCTACGGCCGGTACGTATGATGAGGCCGTAACCAAGTACTTTGCCGCGAAGTACGTGCGCGCTCGCGAAGGCTATGTCTGGAGCGAGGCGGAGGAGAACTTCCGCACCGTCGCCTTGCTGTCGACGCAGCCGGAGCAGACTCGCTTTTCGGCGCTCTATCGCGGCAGCAATCCGGAGTCGCCACAGAACACCTACGGGCGCGGCGCCACCGCACGCATCGGCATCGCCTCGATCTCGCTGATCAATCCGCATGTCGTATCCGTCCGCTACATGCGCACGATCACCCGCGGGGAAGAAGTCCGGACAACCCATTGGGTTGCGACACTCACCTTCTCCTATGCAAACGCGCCGATGTCGTCGACGGATCGGCTGGTGAATCCTCTCGGTTTTGCGGTCGGCGAATACCGAGCCGATCCGGAGGCCATCAACTGATGCGGACTATCTTCATCGCCACCCTCCTCCTTACGACCTTCGCCTCAACGGCGCTCGCCCTCGAAATCCCGCGCGGCGCGTCGCAGGACAGCCGTGTTCGTTTTGTCGATTACCAGCCCTATAACATCACCCGAATCATCGGCTCATTGCGTTCTTCGGTGCAGGTGGAATTCGCGGCCGACGAGGAGATCGCGCATGTTGCGCTCGGCAATAGTGTGGCCTGGGAGGTCGCGCCGGCGGGCAACATCCTGTTTCTCAAACCGCGGGAAAATCAGCCGGTCACCAATCTCTCTGTCGTCACCACCCGGCGTGACGGCTCGACCCGAAGCTACCAAATGGAACTGACAGTGCGAGATGGCGCGGTGGAGGTGGGGCAAAACACCTACTTTTACGTCAAATACCGCTATCCGGCCGACGAAGTTGAACGGCAGCGCCAGGCCGCGGCTGCGCGAGCGATCGCTTCGCAGGCGAAGGAGGCCGACAAGGTGCTGGCCATTCATGAGGCCTATGGTCCACGAAATTGGCGCTACTCGGCGCAAGGCTCCCAGGCGCTGGAGCCGGACTCGGTCTACGACAATGGCAAGGTCACGACGTTTGCCTTCGTCGGCAATCAGGAAATGCCCGCGATCTACATCGAGAACTCAGACGGCAGTGAAAGCCTGGTGCCGAAATCCGTAGATGGCAATCTTGTCCTGGCCCATGCGATCGGCTGGAAGTTCATCCTGCGCAGGGGACGGGACGTGCTCTGCGTCTTCAATGAGGCCTACGATCGGGCAGGTATCAACCCGGACACCAACACGACCTCGCCGTCGGTCGAGCGCATCGTTCGAACCGACGCCGGCGTGACGCGATAGGAAGCTGTCATGGTTCAGGAAGATGAAAGCCGGATACCGGGGGAACGTGCCGAAACGGTTTCCAGCGGGAGGATCGACAGCAATCCCGTCTTGAAGCGCGGCGCGGTTGCGCTGGCCGTTGTTACCTTTATCGCCTTCGCCCTGTGGTCGATGGGCGGCGAGAAGACTCCGGCGGACACAACGAGACCTGAGCGGGTTGTCATCCGGCAAACGGCTAATTTCGAGCCGGTCAAGGAAAAGGTGGAGCCGGTTCAGCAAGTACCGGAAATGAAGCTCCCGACCCCTCTCGCGCCTGAGGAGGTGGAGGACGAAGATCCGCTGCTCGACTCGGCGCGCCGGGCTCCGGTCATGGCCTTCAGCGGTGGACCGAAGAACACGACATCGCACCATGAGACCGCAGATCCACTTATATCCGAGGACACCAATTTCCTGCCGCTCGATGGAAATATGATGGGCCAGAATGCGGCCAATGCCGATGAACAGCGGTTCAACGGGTTGCTACGGCCGACCAAGCTTGAGGGCTCGCGCGCCGGCACGCTCGGCAATCGGAACTTCATCGTCGGGATGGGAACCGCAATACCCTGTGTCCTGGAGACGGCACTAGCATCTGATCAGCCCGGCTTCACAAGCTGCGTGATCAACAGGGATGTCCTCTCGGACAATGGACGGGTCGTGCTGATGGAGAAGGGCACGCAGGTAGTCGGCGAGTACCGCGGCGGCCTCCAGCGAGGACAAAAGCGCCTCTTCGTGCTCTGGAACCGTGCGAAGACCCCGAACGGCGTCATCGTCACATTAGCTTCGTCGGCGACAGATGCGCTCGGCAGGGCTGGCGTCGACGGCTATGTCGACACCCACTGGTGGGAGCGGTTCGGCAGTGCGCTTCTCCTTTCCATCGTCGGCGACGCCACGAGCTATGCCAGTAGCCGCCTGCAGGACAGTGACGTTGACGCGCAAAACACGACAAGCGCCGGCCAGCAGGCGGCCGCAATCGCTGTCGAGCAATCAATCAACATTCCTCCGACGCTCAACAAACATCAGGGCGAACTCGTCTCGATCTTCGTCGCGCATGACCTCGATTTCTCCGATGTCTACGGATTGCGGGTAACCGAGCCGAGGAACAAGGTTCTTGACCGGGCCGCGTTTGGGGACTTCCGGCCGCGGTCGATGCTCGTCACGAAATAGGCTGGGCCGATGACCGAAGGTCCTGACGCAGCGGTCGTTCGTGAGCTGCTTTTGCCATTGACGCCGTTCCTCGATGATCCTTCGCTCTACGAAGTGATCGTCAATCGGCCCGGGCAGGTGCTGACAGAAGGCGCCAGTGGTTGGCGGACCCATGATCTGCCGGAGCTGTCCTTCGAAAAGCTGTTGCGCCTTGCCCGAGCCGTGGCCAGTTTTTCCCAACAGTCTATCGATGAGACGCGGCCGATCCTGTCGGCAACACTGCCGGGGGGCGAACGGATCCAGATCGTCATTCCTCCTGCCACCTCCAGGAACACGGTCAGCATCACCATACGAAAGCCGTCCTCGGTTACGTTCACGCTCGATGATCTGGAAGAGAGAGAGTTCTTTTCCGAGACGCAAGCAGCGGACGACTGCAACACGACGCCGGACAATGATTTGCTGGAGCTGTACAGAGCCGGTCGCTTCAAGGATTTTCTGCGCGAAGCCGTCATTGCTCGAAAGAACATCATCATCTCCGGTGCAACGGGATCAGCCAAGACGACACTGTCGAAAGCGTTGATCAAGCACATTCCAAATCATGAGCGGATCATTTCGATCGAGGACACTCCCGAATTGGTTATTCCGCAGCCCAACCACGTACGCCTTTTCTATTCGAAGGGTGCTCAGGGACTCTCGGGTGCAGGCCCAAAGGACCTACTGGAATCCTGTCTCCGGATGCGACCGGACCGAATTCTGCTGCAGGAGTTGCGTGACGGCACGGCCTTCTACTATGTGCGCAACGTCAATTCCGGCCACCCCGGATCAATCACCACCGTGCATGCCGATTCCGCCAAGCTCGCCTTGCAACAGTTGACGATGCTTGTGAAGGAATCCGAAGGCGGCCGCAATTTGGATCGCGAAGACATCAATAGCTTGCTGAGGGTCTCGATCGACGTCATCGTCCAATGCAACCGAAAGGATGGTCGGTTTCGCGCAACAGAAATCTACATCACACCTAGCGGATGACCGATGCTGTGGGAGCGTGGGGGTGGCGCGACGTCAATCTGTGCAATGCGCAGTAACGCCTTGAAGGTCTCCACAATGGTGCCGAGTTCCAATGTAAGGCGGGCGTTGAATCGTCATTTGACTGGACATCATTCGCACGGTGAGATCGATGGGTTACTCGCCGCTGGAAACGAACCCTTCTGCATCTGAAAGGTAGTTGCCTCTCCGGTTGCGGCTGTCTTGTCATGAGAGGGCACCTCGGCCCCCCGCGAATGGATCGAGGCGCACGCCCATGGGGAACGAAAAAGGCAGGTCGATCAAAAGTAAAAACCCCTTTATTGGTTGCATTAAACGGAAGAAGTGCTATTAAAAACCCAGCATAGGGGTCCATTACGTGGATTTGACGATTGAGACGTTCTGGCAGGGAGAATGGCGGTCGAGTGCGCGTCTCATTCTGCTCGAAGAAGAAAGGGGCCATCTCGGTTCTTCTGTCGTCGAGTACGACCTTGACTACTTCATTGCATTCGCCGCGGCAGACCGCAACGCCTCCGGAGAGGTCCATGACGCCCGTGCGCTTTCCGTCCGATATCCGGTCGATTTGGAGAACCGGTACCTCCCGACCTGGCCGCCGTTTCTACTGGACTTAATGCCCCAGGGCCACGCGCGCCGGAAGCTGGCGGAACACATGCGGCTGGGTGTTGACGATCGCGCGTCGGACGTTCCGTTGCTGCTGCGTGCGTCCGGCAATCCGATCGGAAACATCCGCGTCCGCGAAGCCGCTGTCGCCGAGCGGGAGCGCTTGGCCGCGGTACAACGAGCGGGAGTTACGGAAGACGATATCCTCGGCAGAACCGAACGGTTTATCGAAGTCGTGGATCGGTTCGGAATGATCGCGTCGGGTTCGAGCGGACTTCAGGGGGAATGGCCCAAGGTCGCGCTGACAATGGCTAACGATGGCCTCTACTACGCTGACGCGTTCGTTCAAGACGACGAGGCAGTCCGTCATGTCATCGTAAAGCTCCTCAGGAGCCGTGAAGAGCGTGACCGGTTGATCCTCGAAGCAGAGGCCGGATACTCTTTCATTGCCCGTGAACTCGGCCTCAAGGTTCATGAGCCGTCGACATATGCCGAGGGCGTTCTCATGGTCCCCCGGTTCGACCGCGAGGTCACAGATGGAGCGATGCTTCGATACGGTCAAGAGAGCATGGTATCTGCAATCGGTGTCGCGGCGTACGGACACCTGGCGAACCATGAGGACTATATCGATGTCCTGCGGAAATACTCGACCGATCCATACGGAGATATCGCCGAATACGTGAAGCGCGACATCGCCAATCAGGCATTCGGAAATCCGGATAATCACGGTCGGAATACCGCGATCTCGAAAGGGCCGCTGGGTGGCGTGTCGATCGCCCCGCTATACGACTTCGCTCCGATGCGGCTCGCTGTGGAGGGGATCTCGAGGTCGACACGTTGGGCGGCAATGCGGGACACGCATCGCGACACGGCGCCAGACTGGGCTGAGGTGTGCCGAGCCGTTTTTCCCGAAAGTCCCGAGACCGCAGAGAGGCTGCTGGATGAGCTGGCCGATTTTGGCGAGCGCCTGATCGGCGTGGTTGAACGTATTTATGAATTCGCGATTCCGCAGGAGGTCATCGACCGGGCGATGCAAAACGCGTCCGCCATTGCCAAGAGCGTTATCGGCGCGCGCGGGTGAACGACCGCGCCGAGGGTGAGGGGAGTCGGATATGCCGAGGTGGAAGAAACCGACGAGGGAGGAGATCAGCGTGCTCCGCACCCGCCTTCGTGAAAGGGCTGCGTCCGGGGAGCTCCGCTTCCCGGACGGGGTGGTCGAGATCCGTAAATCGCTGGGATTGACACAAGAGCAATTCGCAACGCTCACCGGGATTACCAAGAGGCAGGTCGCGGAGATCGAGACGGGGAAGGCTAATCCAACTGTCGAGACGCTTCAGAGGATCGGTAGCCTGTTCGGCTTTTCCGTGGGCTTTGTTCCGCGGGGCGCGACCGAGAGCGGTGGCCTGAAAGGGCCGACGCCAAGGATGTAGCCGCGGGCTACATGAGCCCGCGCTTTAGAGAAACACCTCGAACCAGAAGCCGTAGTGTCGGCCATCGGTCCAGGCATCAAGCTATAGGCTGCGGCCGTGGACGCTTCGCTGCCAAAGATTGAACTACGCTACGTAGCGTTGTTTGTCACGCAGGCCAAACAGGAACAAAGCGCGGGTCTCTATCCTCAGCCAACTGACGCAGGTGCGTCAGAGTGTGCGATCGAGGCGAAAATTGATCAATGTGAGGAGCAATGCGCATCATTCGATCGAGCGAAATGTCGCGTCGCGGCGCATTGCCTCGTCGAAACTGTTCCCGAATACTCAACCGTTGCCTCACATAATTTGCTCCCTACCGAGGGGTCCTAACGGCGCGATCGTTCGCTGGAAACCTCGACCTATCTGTTGAGTGTTCCGCGCATTGCCAAACCGCGCGCCGCGCCCGATAAACATTCAATGCTGGCCAGTGATTTAAGGAATGTGCTTGAGGAGCTTTACAAGGTTGGTGCCTATCGGGTGCCGGCAGACGAAATCTATTGGCCACAGGATCTGCATGCGGCGGTCTTTCGCGCCCTTAACATGCAATACATTACGCGAAGAGAAGTGGACGACGGCCATATCGAGTTCTCGCTGACGCAAGCGGGTTACCAGGCGATCGATGCCCAGGTGCCCTGGTCCTACATCCTGCGCCGGCGACTGCGGGATTTCTTCCGTTTCGGCAAACGCCGCTAAGCGGCCTCGCCAGAACGGAAACCTGCGTGGCGATCTCGCGATCGCGGCCGTTTAATGTGGGAACCGGCAAGGCATCCCTCAGGCAAACTCGTCGCCTCCCTGCTGAAGTCCGGAAGGTTGATCGGGATCAAGGAATAGGCCGTCGCCGGCGCTAGGTTATGTCTAGAACTTGGAAGAGGAGGATCCCATGTTTCGCAATATTCTCATACCCACCGACGGCTCGCCCTTGGCAACAATCGCGGTCGATGCAGGCATAACCTTTGCGAAGGACGTCGGCGCAAGAGTGACCATCCTTGCCGTTACCGAACCATTCCATCTCTTTTCGGTCGATCCCGAGCAGTTGTCAGGCACGCGCGACGAATACGAGACGCTGGCCAGCAAGCATGCCGCGGAAATGCTCGCGGCTTTGGCGCGCAAGGCAGAGGCGGAAGGCGTGGCGTGCCAGACGGAGCAGGTCAGCAGCCACGAGGTCTACCGAGCAATCATCGACCAGGCGATACACAAAGATGCCGATCTCATCATCATGGCGTCGCATGGTCGCGGTGGCGTCGGAAGCCTGATGCTCGGCAGCGTAGCTGCCAAGGTGCTGGCTCATTCGACGATACCGGTATTGATCTATCGCGCGAAGAAATGAGGCGACGTAGCGCGACGCGTCGTTATGTCGTGCGTACGCCGCCAACGCGTTGAAGGCGTCCGACGAAGCTCGATGAGGTAGGGATGCGCTTTTCCAACATAGCAACGGCCCGGCGATCTACCGATCCCGAGCCGTTTGTCCTTGGGAGGATATGGCGCGCCTTAGGCGCGTTGAAATTCATTAGCCGCGGCGCGTGTCCGGGAAGTTCGCCGGGTCGATGCCGAGGGTGCGCAGGTCGCTTGCCTTGGGGCGGCGGTGACCTTCAACAGCGGCGGCGGCAGCGCTAGCAGCGCCGAGAACTGCGAACGCACGACCGATGAAACCCTTGTGGTAAGTTGTGGTAGCCATCGTCTTGCTCGCTTTCGTTTTCTCTTTGATGAGCAAAAGATGGGGCCTGGCCGGTCTTTTTGCAATGCACAATTGGACACTCCAGCCATGCAAAGGAAGCAGTCCGATTTTGCGCGTCGAGGCTCAACCCGCAAACGCACAACGGCCCGGCGATCTTCCGATCCCGAGCCGTTTTTCATCCTTGGGAGGATAAGGCGCCTGTTAGGCGCTGGAATTCGTTAGCCGCGGCGCGTGTCCGGGAAGTTCGCCGGGTCGATGCCGAGGGTGCGCAGGTCGCTTGCCTTCGGGCGGCGGTGACCTTCGACAGCGGCGGCGGCAGCGCTGGCAGCGCCGAGAACTGCGAACGCACGGCCGATGAAACCCTTGTGGTAAGTTGTAGTAGCCATCGTCTCGCTCGCTTTCGTTTTCTAATCGATGAGCAGAAGATGGGGGTTGGCGCGCCATGTTGCAATGCACAATTCGGCACGCCAGCCATGCAAATGAAGCAGGCCCGGTCGGTAGTCAAACCGACCGGGCCCGCGGATAGGCCTTGGGAGGGGCGCTATTAGTCTTCGTTCGCCGCAAGCTGCGAAAGGACTTCACCACGACCACGTGCCCGCAAGATCAGGGGTACGATCAGGGCTGCTGCCGCAATGATTAGGAGCACGGCCGCGATCGGCGAGGTGAACAGCACGCTGTAGTCACCCTGGCTGATGGCGAGCGCCCGGCGAAGCTGCTGTTCGGCCAGCGGACCGAGGATCAGGCCGACGACGACGGGGGCGATCGGATAACCGAAGGCACGCATGGCGTATCCGAGCAGGCCGAAAGCGAGCAGCATGCCGAGTTCGTAGACGGATGGGTTGGCGCCGATGGTTCCGAGCGTCGCAAACAGCAGGATGCCGGCATAGAGCCACGGCTTCGGGATGGTCAGCAGCTTCACCCAAAGACCGATCAGCGGCAGGTTCAGGACCAGCAACATGAAGTTGGCGATGAGCAGGCTGGCGATCAGGCCCCAGACGAGTTGCGGATTGGTCGCAAACAGCAGGGGGCCCGGCTGCAGGCCATATTGCTGGAAGCCGGCGAGCATGATTGCCGCTGTTGCTGTCGTCGGCAGGCCAAGCGTCAACAGCGGAACGAGCGTACCGGCGGCCGAGGCGTTATTGGCGGCCTCGGGACCTGCAACGCCCTCGATTGCGCCATTGCCAAACTCTTCCGGATGCTTCGTCAGACGCTTTTCTGCAGCATAGGAGAGGAAGGTGCCGATCTCGGCGCCGCCAGCCGGCATTGCGCCGATCGGGAAGCCGATGAAGGTACCGCGCAGCCAGGGCTTCCAGGAACGCGCCCAGTCGTTGGCGCTCATCCAGACGGAGCCACGAACGGCCTCGACCTTGTCGGGGCCCTTGTCGCCCTGCGCAGCGATGAAGAGCGTTTCGCCGATGGCGAACATGGCAACCGCGAGCGTCGTCACCTCGATGCCGTCGAGCAGTTCGGGTACGCTGAAGGAGAGGCGAGCCTGGCCGGTCAGCTGGTCGATGCCGATGACGGCAAGTGCGAGGCCGACGAACAGCGAGGTCAGGCCGCGAAGGGTGGAATCGCCGAAGGCGGAGGAAACGGTGACGAACGCCAGCACCATCAGCGCGAAGTACTCGCGCGGACCAAAGACCAGGGCCAACTTGACGATATAGGGCGCGATGAAAGCGAGGCCGAGCGTGGCGATGAGGCCGGCGACGAATGAGCCGATCGCAGCTGTCGCCAGCGCCGGGCCGCCGCGTCCGGCGCGGGCCATCTTGTTGCCTTCGAGCGCGGTCACGATCGACGCGCTTTCGCCGGGCGTGTTCAAGAGGATCGACGTGGTCGAGCCGCCATACATGCCGCCATAGTAGATGCCGGCGAACATGATCAGCGAACCGCCGGGATCGAGCCGATAAGTAACGGGCAGAAGGAGAGCCACGGTCAGCGCGGGCCCGATGCCGGGCAGAACGCCGACGGCGGTTCCGAGCGTGACGCCGATCAGCGCGTAGAGCAGGTTCATCGGCTGGGCAGCAACCAGCAATCCCTGCAGCAGGAAATCAAAAGTAGCCATGGTCGTCGGCCCTCTTAAAAGAACAGGCGTTCAAGCGGCCCCGCGGGCAGCGACAGTTGCAGGAGCTTGGCGAAAATCACCCAGACGACGAAACAGAGCACGATGCCGACGGGGAGAGAAAACCAAAGCTTGCGTTTGCCGAAACCGCGTGCGGTCAGCGCGAACAGAATGCCGGTGGCGATCGAAAAGCCCGCGACGTTCAGCAGGAGCATCTGGGCAGCAAGGCCGCCAACGATCCAGATGACCGGAGCAATCTCCTGGCGTTCACGCTCCGGAAAATCGCCGCGAAACGCTTCGAAGCCCGTCCAGATAGCGAGAGCCAGAAGACAGCAGGCGATCGCATAGGGGACCGTCGTCGGTCCGACCTGGGAGTAGCCGGCAGCGCCTGCCAAGCGCGACACATCCCAAAAAATGAGGCCAGCGATAGCGGCGAGAACCACCGCGATGAAGAGCGCCGCCCGATCCGGGCGACGCGTTGCGGTTGAAGGGTAATGCCCCTTGGTCATTTCACCAGTCCAATGTCCTTGAGAACACCTTCGGTTGCCGCAACGTCCTTGTCGAGCTGGGCGTTGAAGGCATCACCGGCGAGATAGCTGTCCTGCCAGCCCTTGGTCTTCAGAACTTCCTGCCAGCCGGCGGACTTCGCAAGCTTCTCGATATCGGCCGAGACGGCAGCCTTCTGCTCGTCCGACAGGCCCGGAGCGGCTGCGACCATGCGCCAGTTTTCGACGACGACGTCGAGACCCGATTCCTTCAGCGTCGGGGCTTCTACGCCCGCGATGCGCTCTGGACCGGATACTGCGAGCAGACGAAGCGTGCCGGCCTTGATCTGCGATTCGAATTCACCGTAGCCCGATACACCAGCCGTCACCTGGCTGCCGAGAATTGCAGCAAGTGCTTCACCGCCGCCCGAATAGGCGATGTAGTTGATCTTGGTCGGGTCGACCCCGGCAGCCTTGGCAATCAGGCCAACGGCGATGTGGTCGGTACCACCGGCCGAGCCGCCAGCCCAGGATACCGCACCCGGGTCCTTCTTCAGGGCTGCGACAAGGTCAGCCATCGTCTTGATCTCCGAAGCAGCCGGAACGACGATCGCTTCATACTCGCCGGTGAGGCGTGCAATCGGCGTGACATCCTTGAGCGTGACCGGCGACTTGTTGGTCAGGATCGCGCCGACCATGACATAGCCGCCGACGATCAGGGCGTTCGGGTTGCCCTTCTGCTGGCTCGCGAACTGCGCGAGGCCGATGGTGCCGCCGGCGCCCGGCACGTTCTGAACCTGAACGTTGCCGGAGATGCCTTCCTGCTGCATGACGGTCTGAAGCGAACGGGCCGTCTGGTCCCAGCCACCGCCCGGGTTCGCCGGCGCGATGATGGTGTAATCAGCGGCAACAGCCGGCAGCGACATGGCGCCGGCGAGAATCGTTGCGAGGAAAAAGTGTTTCAAGGTCAGTCCTCCGTGAGGCGCGTTTTCACCGCGCACGTTGTTGCTCAGTGCGGACGGGAAGACGGCGACGGGTTCTTTCGACCCTTGTCGCTTGACCGGATTGGTGGCTTCCTCCCAGTGCGCAACCGGCGACCCGCCTCCACGGGTGCCAGTGACCCTAAGCCACCATAGAAAGCTGACATTTAGCTGACATCAAGCCCCGAATGCGCTTTTCGGTGCGTGACGTTTACGAAATCTTAGATTCTGGGCCGCGCCAACGAGGGAGATAGCCTCTGTCAGCCTCGGTGGCCGAGTTCGGAGAGGTTGATCCACCGGGAAATGGGCGAATCGCAACCTCGGCGCCGAGGTGCCGGTTCCACGTATGATGGCAGCGATATCGCGAGAACGGCAAGCTGTGGTAGTGTCACGCCCGACCAACCCGAGACCTGTTCGCCCCGAGACCTGTTCGGAAGGATGGAGCAATGACCAAGACAGCCAACTCCAAGATCGCCAATGGGACATCGAAGCGACCAGCAAAAAGTAACGCCACGCGGAGGCGAGCGTCAGCCAAAAAGGAAGGCGAAAAAGAGGAGTGGGGACAGGCGGTTGCAGAGCAGCCGAAATTGCTTTCAGGCGGCAATCCCCAGATCGCCAAGGGCTATGGCGATGCGCCGGTGCAGGCCTATATCGCCGCCATGCCGGGCTGGAAGAGCGCCGTTGGGCGCCATCTCGACAATCTCATCATGCGCGCCGTCCCGAAAGCACAAAAGGCCGTGAAGTGGAATTCGCCGCTCTATGGCATGGAGGGCGACGGATGGTTCCTCGGCGTTCACTGCTTTGCGAAATACATCAAGGTCGCGTTCTTCAATGGCGCGTCCCTCAGCCCGCCGCCACCCGTCGAATCCAAGATGGAGAATGCGCGCTATTTCCATATCGATGAGAAGGACGAGATCGATGAGGCGCAATTCAGCGATTGGGTAAAACAAGCTAGCCAATTGCCCGGCGAACGTATGTGAGCGGAATGTCGTGACGTTGTGCAGAGCGCACCCGGCGTGATTTGTGGATACCTGTGTGGAGATGATCGGATGAAGAAAGTGACGGGAACGATGACGAAGAATGATGCGGTCGAGGGACAAGCGCCCGCCTCCGAACGGATCGATGCCAGGATAGCTGAACTGGGCGACTGGCGGGGAAAGATGCTTGGGCGGGTTCGGAAGCTCATCAAAGAGGTCGACCCCGAGGTCGTCGAGGAATGGAAATGGAGAGGCGTTCCGGTTTGGGAACATGCGGGGATCATCTGTACAGGCGAAACCTACAAGGCGGTGGTCAAGATGACCTTCGCCAAGGGCGCATCACTGGAAGATCCCTCGGGTCTCTTCAATTCAAGCCTCGACGGCAATACCCGGCGAGCGATCGATATCCAGGAGGGCCAAAGGATCGATGAGGACGCATTGAAGGCCCTCATTCGAGCTGCCGTGGATCTGAACCTGTCGGTACAAGCCGAACGTAGCGGCCCCTCCAGGAAGAAAGCCTGACTTTCCCACTCAGGGCGCCGCCGAATTGGCGCGCGCCCTGATTTCAGTGGAGCCGCAGGACCTCGTTCCATTTGGCAATCAGACGCGAGCGCTTTACCTGGTCAAGATAGACCATCAGTCCGGGGCTGACGGGAACCGGGCGCAATTGAGCGCCCAACATTTCCTGCATGGTGTTTGCGGTATTTTCTCCGGCGACCTCTGGGCTGACGGCGGCGATCTGCAGTTCTCGCGCCATGATCGTCTGTCCTTCCTTGGACATGAAGAATTCGAGATAGCGGCGTCCGAGGTCCGGAGAAGCCGAGGCCTGGGGAACGAGGCCAATTCGCGACATCACCACCGTGTAGTCCTTGGGCAGCACGATCCCGACATCCGGATGCCGCGCTGCCCAGTCCGCGGCATAGGAGCCGAGGATGTTATAGCCGAGCACGAAGCGCCCGTCGGCCACCCGCTCAAGGATGGCCTCACTGGTGGAGTAGAGCTTGACGCCAGCGGCACCCATTGCCTGGATCACATCCCAGATATCGCCGAACTGCTCCTGGTCACGTGCCATGAAGAGGAAGCCGACGCCGGAGCGCTCGATGTCGTAGGTCCCGATGCGGCCGAAGACGTTGGCGCCCTGGCGCTTGAGGTAATCGACGAATTCGGAACGCGTGGACGGTGGTTTTTCCGTCGTGAAACTCGGCTTATGATAGACGAAGACGGCCGGCTCGAAGGTGAGCGCATAGGCCGTGTTGCGCCAGTTTGCCCATGCGGGCCAGCGGTCGCTCATCGGCAGGTCGCTGCGCTGGGCATAGCCATCGTTGCTGAGCTTGACTTGCAGATCCATGGCGGAAGAAAAGGCGAAGTCCGCCGTCTTCATTCCGGCATCCGTCTCCTTGATGATGCGGTCGTAGATCTCGCCGGTCAGCATGTCTTCGTAGCGCACAGTGACATCCGGATTGGCCCTCTGGAAGCCGATGATCATCGGCTTGGCGAGAGGCTCATCGAGCGAGGAATAAACCACCAGCGTGCGCGCATCGGAGTTGCCGGAAAGGGCTGGAAATATGATTGGCGCCGCAAGGAGCAGCCGGGGGCAAAGTGCAAAAAAAAGAAGAGAAATCAAGAACCGCATGAATCCACAATGCCTCAGCGTGTCACCGTTCACAAGCAAGGTGTTGCCGGATAAGGTGGATCGGGGAGTGACGATATTTGCGTATCTTGCTTGTTGAGGACAACCAGGACCTGGCCGAGGGCCTGTCTGCCATTTTGCGTGGCAGTGGCTACGCCGTCGACGTTGTCAGTGATGGCGCGTCGGCGCATGCGGTTGCTGCAACTGAAACCTTCGATCTTGTCATTCTCGATCTCAACCTGCCGGAGATGGACGGGCTCGACGTCTTGCGGGCGATGCGTGCCCGGCAGAACCGCGCGGCCGTGCTGATCCTTACGGCACGGGGGGCGCCCGAGGAGCGGATCAAGGGTCTCGATCTCGGCGCCGACGATTATATGATCAAGCCGTTCGACGTTGGCGAACTTGAAGCGCGGGTGCGCGTGTTGCTGCGCCGGCAGGCGGGGCTCAGGGCATCCACTGTGAGCTATGGCAATGTTTCGCTCGATCTCAATACGCGCAGCTTCTCCTCGGGTGGCGTGCCGATCGAGATCCCGGCGCGCGAACTCGGGCTTCTCGAACTCCTGTTCATGCGCGCCGGCAAGGTGGTTGCCAAGGACGCGATCATGCAGTCGCTGACTGGCTTCGACGATGATTTGAGCTCCAACGCGATCGAGCAATATGTCAGTCGGCTGCGCAAGCGGCTGGCGCCGCATGGCCTCACAGTTCGCACGGCCCGCGGCATCGGCTACTACCTTGACAAGATGGCCGGGCCGGAATGAAGGCGGCGGTCTACTCCCTCCGCCGGCGCCTGCTTGGCTGGCTACTGATCTCGACGGTCGTCATCGGCGTCATTGCGCTCATGGACACCTACCGCGAGGCTGTGACGACCGCCAACGTTGTCTCCGACCGCGTGCTCGCCGGCTCCGCGTTGGCGATCGCGGAGCGCGTGGTCGTCGCGGAGGATGGCTCGCTCGAGGTCGATATTCCCTATGTTGCCCTGGAGATGTTGACCTCTGCGGCGCAGGACCGCGTTTTCTACAGGGTCGACGGACCGCCCGGCCAGTTCATCACGGGTTACCAGACGTTGCCGTCGCTTGCGGAAGAGCCGGGGACATCCACGACCTTTGCGGATTCGACCTTCCGCGGTGAACCAATCCGCATCGCAGCGCTTCGCCGTTCCGCCTCGACCGGGATCAATTCGGTACCCTTTGTCGTGACCGTTGCCGAAACGACGATCGCGCGACGGCAACTGGCGCAGACCATCCTCTTCCGCTCGGCGCTGCGCCTCGGCATGATGATCGCCGGCGCTGCAGTCATCGTCTGGATCGCAGTCACGTTTTCGCTGCGCCCGCTCTACCGGCTCGGCGATGCGATTTCGGAGCGTAATCCGGATGATCTGCACCCGATCGGAGAACGGGTACCGAACGAAGTCCAGGGGCTCGTCGATACCGTCAACTCATTCATGGGACGCCTGCAGTCGGCCCTCGACGCGCTGCGCAATTTCACAGGCAACGCCAGCCATCAACTCCGCACGCCGCTTGCGATTATTCGAACCCAACTCGCCCTGGCGCAGCGCGCAGGGTCAATCGAGGAAACTCATGGCGCGGTGAAAAAGGCCGATGAAGCGGTCGCCAATGCCGAACGCATCCTGGGCCAATTGCTGCTGATGGCGAAAATCGACGCGGCCGGGAAGAACGAGGCGCGGATGCTGGGGCGCGTCGATCTCGTCGATCTCGTGCGGGAGATCACGGCAGAGCATGTACCCGCAGCAGGCGAAGCGCATATCGATCTCGGTTTCGACGGCGACGGCGAAGCCTTCATTCGCGCCGAGCCGCTGCTGGTGGCTGAAATGCTGAAGAACCTGATCGACAACGCCTTGCTCTATGCCGGCCGGGGTGCAGAGGTGACGACGCGCGTACGCGCCGAAGGCGGTTCGGTGTCGCTCGAGGTGGAGGATAACGGGCCGGGAATTCGGCCCGAAATGCGCGAATCGGTGCTCCGTCGCTTCGAGCGCGGAGGCAGCGAAGCGCCGGGATCGGGGCTTGGTCTGCCGATCGTCGAGGAGATTGCCGAACTCTACGGCGCGACGACCCGTCTTAGCGAGGGGGCCGACGGACGAGGCCTCAAGGTGACCATCCTCTTTCCGGCGGGGTAGTCACAGATGGGCGCTATCGGTCCGGCTCTGTCCGGCGCCGCGATTGCGGGCCGGATGAGCAACACCATCTGCAAGCGGTCAGGTCGACACGCCCGAATGGTTGCGGCACTTTAAATTGTCTTGCTTAGCGGCCGCGGTGGCCGAAGAGGGAAGCTGTCTCGCGGGTCTGTACCCGCAGCATCGCGTTCCAAAGCTGTAGAACGAAACGCGGCTGAAACTGGCTCGCAAGCTTGCGCTGCGACAACATGATAAGTCTCCGATAGTTTTGGATGCCTTCCATATAGTGCATTGGCGGGGATTTTGCCAGTGCGCGCGCGCCGGGGCAGCTGTGCGCGCCAAGCATATGTGGAAAACGGCATAAGGCGGGCGAAATACCTGCCGGCGAAAAAGAAAATGCCGAGATGATTTTCATCATCCCGGCCAGTTGGCTTCACTGGGAGGAGGGTTATTCTTTTGAGCGTCAAGCCTTCTTGCGGTTTTTCTGTCGGTAGACGTCGATCACCACGGCCGCGACGATAATCAGGCCCTTGACGATTTCCTGGTAGTAGGCGTCGACACGCAGGAAGGTGAAACCAGAGGTCATGACGCCGAGGATAATCGTGCCGATCACCGTGCCGGTGATGCGACCGACGCCGCCGGTGAGTGAGGTGCCGCCGATGACGGTCGCGGCGATCGCGTCCAGTTCGTACATGACACCCATGCCTGCCTGAGCGGTCTGGGCGCGGGCCGCGGTGACGACGCCTGCGAGGCCAGCCAGCATGCCGGCAATGGCATAGACCTTGATGAGGTGTGTTTCGACATTGATACCCGAGACGCGCGCCGCCTGGACGTTGGCGCCGATCGCATAGGTAAACTTGCCGTAGCGCGTGTAGCGCAGCGCAATGTGGAAGATGATCGCGACGACAAGGAAGACGATGACGGGCCAGATGCCGGTGCCGATGAAGTTGAACTGTTCGGTGAGGCCCGAGACCGGCTGGCCCTTGGTGTACCACTTGGAGATACCGCGTGCCGACACCATCATGCCGAGCGTGGCGATGAAGGGCGGGATCTTCGTGCGGGCAATGAGCTGGCCGTTAATGAAGCCGGCTAGGAGGCCGATACCAATGCCAAGCCCGATCGGGACGATTGCCGGCATGTCGGTCAGCGACGGATAGAGCGCGCGGGGCCAGGTGGAGGCCTGAGCGACGCTTGCGGAGATCATCGCCGTCATGCCGACGACGGAGCCCGAGGAAAGGTCGATGCCACCTGTGATGATGACCTGCGTGACGCCGACGGCGATGATGCCGATCACCGAGACCTGCAGGATCATGATTGTCAGGCGCTGTGGATTCATCAGGAAGCTCTGGCCGACGAAGATCCAGCCAAGAACCTCATAAACCAGCGCAATGCCGATCAATACGAGGAAGATGTTGAATTCGGGGGGCAGGCGGCGCTTTGCGCCGGTAAGCGGTGTGCTCGCGCCCTGTGCGGCGACATTGGTATCCATTTTCATTCCTCCCTTTCGTCGGGTCGCTTCCCGCTCAACTCGCGGCGAGCTCCATGACCTTGATCTGGGTTGCTTCCGCCCTGTCGAGGAAGCCGGTGACGCGGCCCTCGTGCATGACCATGATGCGGTCGCTCATGCCGAGCACCTCTGGCATTTCCGAAGAAATCATGATGACCGCGACACCATTGCGTGCGAGTTCGGTGACGAGGCGGTGGATTTCCGCCTTGGCGCCGACATCGATGCCACGTGTCGGCTCGTCGAGGATCAGGATGCGCGGATTGGTGAGCAGCCAGCGGCCGATGAGCACCTTCTGCTGGTTGCCGCCGGAGAGGTTTTCGATGCGCTCCTGCAGGTTCGGCGTCTTGACGCGCAGCTTGCGGCTCATCTCTTCGCAGGCGGCGGTAATCAGTTTCTCGGTAACGAAGCCGCCCTTGACGAAGCGATCCTGCAGCACCGCGATCTGCATGTTCTCGAGGATGTCGAGGATCAGAAGACAGCCGGTGTCCTTGCGGTCCTCGGTCAGGAACGCCATGCGGTGCCTGATTGCAGTGTTTGGGCTATTGATTGAAAGGGTCTTTCCGTCGATCGAAATCGTGCCGGAACTTGCCGGCGTCACGCCGAAGAGCGTCTCGGCGACGTTCGAGCGGCCGGAACCGACGAGGCCGGCAATGCCGAGGATTTCGCCGGCGCGAACATCGAAGGCGACATCGCGAAAGACGCCGTCGAGCGCGAGGTTCTTCACCGACAGGACGACGTCGCCGATCGGCACTTCCTCCTTCGGGAACATCTGGGTGATCTCACGGCCGACCATCATGCGGATGATGTCGTCGCGGGTGACGTCGCTCGAGGCATGGGTGCCGATGAACTTGCCGTCACGAAACACCGAGAACTCGTCGGCGATTTCGAAGAGCTCGTTCATCTTGTGGGTGATGTAGACGATGCCGATCCCTTGTTCGCGCAGATCGCGGATGATCTCGAAGAGGTGCGCGACCTCGCGCTCGGTCAGCGCTGACGTCGGTTCGTCCATGATCAGCACGTCGGATTCATAGGAGACCGCCTTGGCGATCTCGACCATCTGCCGGTTCGCAACGGAGAGATGGCGGACCTCAATCTCCGGATCGATCTTGATCTTCAGGCGATCGAACAGCCGAGCGGTGATGCGGTTCATCTCGCCGTGGTCGACGAAGCCGAAGCGATTCTTCGGTTCGCGGCGGATCCAGATGTTTTCCGCCACCGTCATGAACGGCATCAGATTCAGTTCCTGATGGATCATCGCGATGCCGTTTTCGAGCGCGTCGAGCGGCGATTTCAGTCGGATGTCGACGCCCTTCAACCTGATGTCGCCCTTGTCGGGCGTATAGATGCCGGCGAGGATCTTCATCAGCGTCGACTTGCCGGCGCCGTTTTCACCCATCAGCGCATGGACCGTGCCGCGCTTCAGCTTGAACTCGACGTCGTCAAGGGCGACGACGCCCGGGAATTCCTTGCGGATGCCTTCCGCCGAAAGAAGATATTCGGCCTTAGGCACGGCGCCGCTGGCGCGCACGGCTGCCATCGTTGTCGGACTGAGCGTCATTTCCTTGCCTCCCCCGTCGTTTCCGGCTGTTGCGGAAAGTCCTCATCGCTGGCGGGTGACCAGCCCATTTAATCGCAGGTCGCATCCAAAAGGACGCAGACATCCGCAGCGGGACTTGCATATTTGAGCGGGAGCGCAGGTGATCCTGCGCTCCCGCTGCAGGCGATCAGTTCTTGGCCTGATACTTGTCGAGGTTTTCCTTAGTCACCAGCTCGAAGGGAATGTAAACCTTCTTGTCGACGGCTTCGCCCTTGGCGAGCTTCAGTGCGGCATCGACCGAGCCCTGGCCCTGGCCGGCTGCGTTCTGGAACACGGTTACGTCGAGGTCGCCCGCAGCCATTGCGGCGAGTGCGTCCTGCGTCGCGTCGATGCCGCCGACGACGACCGAGTCCATCGAGCGGCCAGCGGCCTTCAGGGCCTGGATGGCGCCGATCGCCATTTCGTCGTTGTTCGAAATGACGGCATCGAATTCAACGCCGGCCGAGAGCCAGTTCGTCAGAAGGTCCGACCCTTGCGTACGCGACCAGTTGGCCGTCTGCTCCTCGACGATCTCGATACCCTTGCACTGGTCGGTCGCGAGCACGTCGTGAATGTCCTTCGTGCGCATACGGGCGGCCTGGTTGGACAGTTCGCCCATCATGACGACGGCCTTGCCCTTGCCGCCAAGCATCTTGCAGATTTCCTGCGTCTGCAGCGTGCCGGATTCCTGTTCGTTCGACGCGACGAAAGCCTGCTTTTCCGGCAGAGTGTCGACGTTGACCGGCTCGCGGTTAACGTAGACGAGCGCAACGCCGGCGTCTGCTGCAATCTTCGACATGGCTGCCGTCGCATCGGTATCGACCGGGTTGACAATGATGGCGGTCACGCCGGCTGCGATGAAGTTCTGGATCTGGCTCTGCTGCTTCGAGACGTCGTTCTGCGCGTCTTCGATCTGCAGTTCGACGCCGTCGAGCGTCTTGGCGTAGTCGGACATGCCGTTTCGCAAGACCGTTAGGAAGTTGTCATCGAAAAGGGCCATCGACACGCCGATGGTCTCGGCATGCGCAGCCGTCGACATCATCACGGCCAGCGCTGTACCCAGCACGAATTTCTTCATTGTCTCTCTCCTCCACAATGGTGCCCGGCGACACCTTCTCCTGCCGGGAGCGCAATCCTTGCCGGATTGCGCTCATTCACATCGAAAGCGTCACTCCCGTTACGCCCTCGGATAAAACGGAATAAACGAACCAGCTAATTGCGATTACGGAATATGTATTCCATTTTATGTGGGCGCCGTCAAGACCTGTTGCGGCGCCCCGCATCGTTTTCCCGCAGCCAGGCCGCGGCGGATCAGAACCGGCTTTGAATGTGGTCCACACTCTGCCTGATCGCAGCCACTGGATCTGCGATCGCGTGGACCTCGGCGGCAAACGGTTCGAAGGAAAACGGCCCTGCATAGCCCTCGGCGCGCAGGCGCCGGATCTGGCCGACATTGTCGAGAAGGTCGTCCTGATCGACCAGAACGCGATGCGAGTCGCGCAGATCGGAAACGGCGACCCGACCGTCGGTTACGCCGGAAATATGCACGAGCCCGGTCATGTCAGGATAGGTTGCGGGTTCGCCGGCGAGGTGGTGATGGAACGTATCGTGCACTAGTCGGAAGGTACTTTCTCCTCCGACCGCCTTGATCCCCTCGACAGCCTCCGTCTTCGAGCGCAGAGAGCAGATTTCGAAGCCCAGCGGTTCGACAAGGCCGATAATTCCGGCCGATTGGAGCAACGGTTTCAGCGCTGCAAGCGCTGCACGAAGGTTTGCCTGTCGCTCGCCGTCCGCCTGGCCGGAGCCGTCGTTGACGGGCACGAGGACGAGGGCCTTGGCGCCGCAGTCGCGCGCATAGGTTATCAGCTCTTCGGCTTCTTTCTGCCGATCTGAATTCCACTCATTGAAACGCTGCAAGGCGTTGATGGAGATGATCGTAATGCCATTGCGACTGGCAAGCGCCGCTACGTCCTTTGCGGGCGTGCCGTCGAAAATGGCATTGCCCGAGAGGTCGTTGCGGATCTCGACGGAGGAGATCCCGAGGGATTTGGCAAGTTCGAAGAAGGCGCCGAGCGGAAGGCCGGGCGTCGTCATATGATTGAGGGCGAAGGGCAGGGTTGTCACGGGAATGTCTCCTCCAGTGGGACGGGTCACGCTTTGCAAATAGAACGTTCATTCCATTTACAGCGTCGGAGACATTTCACCAACTGCTGGAGGACAGTCAAAGAGCGAGTGGCTCAAAGGACTTGCATTGCTGCAATATTGCCTTTCGTCAATGATTGGATTCTATCATCCTTCGCTAGATATTTTCAGGCGTGAAGAGATCGAAGGGCAGGAAGGTTTTCCCTGGGGCACCCGTCGGGCCCTTGTCGATCGCCTGGATCATCAGATTGACCGTTTCGCGCGCAAGCGTCGCTGTTGGGGTTGAGATTGCCAGCATGGCAACATTGCTCCCAATGGCCGCGCATTCAAGTTCGCAATTGCATTTTGGGAGGTGAGATGGTTTCTGGCCGCAGGAAGTCGAGGACTTCGCGGCTTGAGACATCGGAATGAAAGTACTGGACGAAGTATATCTGGAGGCTGGGCGATCTTGGCATCCGAAATGGGGTGCCAGGATCGGGGCGACCTATTTTGTGCATCAGGCTTTCCCCTGGTTGCGGCACTACTTTGGTAATGCGCCCCTTCACTCGACATTGTCGCCTTCTCTCGATGGGATCGTCTCTTGGGGTGGTCGCTTACCGGCGAAGGCCGCTCACCGCATCGCAAGCCTGAGAGGTCTGCCACACTGGCACCTCGAAGACGGCTTCCTGCGCTCGGTGGGGCTCGGCAAAGAAGGCAGTGTACCCATCTCGATTGTCATCGACGACAAGACGCTACCCGTCGATGCGGGTCGCGCCTCGCGTCTAGAGTTGCTGATCGCCGAAGCGGGTCGTACGGCGCCAGCGGACATAGGGGCGGCCATTCGTGAGGCGCTGGTGCGCTACAAGCTTTCTAAATACAACAATCTGCCTCATCATAGCCCGCGCATCGAACGCACTGGTCGGCGCAGGATACTGCTCGTGGATCAGGTGTACGGGGATGTCTCCGTCGCAAAGGCGCTTGGGTCGCAACGGTCCTTCCAACGCATGCTGGACGACGGCCTCGATAGCGGCGCTCAATGCGTTGTCCGCACCCATCCTGACGTTATTGCAGGTCACCGACGCGGCTACATGACCGAGCGGGCAGCCAAGGCGTCGGGCGTCATCTTAATGGCGGACAAAGTTTCGGCGGCCTCAATCCTTGACGTCGTTGATGAGGTCTGGACAGTCTCCAGCCAAATGGGCTTCGATGCACTTCTGCGTGGACTGCCTGTTCGTTGCTATGCAACGCCATTTTATGCGGGCTGGGGTCTTACCGACGACCGATCCGGCAGGGCATCGGACGACGCGCTTCTCCGCAGGTCGGCTTCGCGCCCAACGCTCGATCAGCTCACCTTTGCCGCATTAAGCCTCTATCCGGTTTATCGTCACCCGGAGACATGGGAACAATTGGACACACTGACCGCTATCGACCACCTGGTGGGGGAAATTGCGCGGACGCGGCGCGAGGCGTAATGTCCTTCAGCCTCGCCAACCAGTCGCATCCTAAATGTTCTCGGGGGTAAAGAGGTCAAATGGCAGAAAGGTTTGCCCTGGGGCGCCTGTCGGGCCTTTATCGACGGCCTGGATCATCAGATTGATCGTTTCGCGGGCAAGCGTCGCGGTTGGGGTTGATATCGCCAATGTGACGACCTCATCTCCAAGGGCCGCCCGCGACTCCGGCGTCAATTCGTTGACGACGGCGATGAGCTTACCTTCGAGCCTTTCCTCGCGTATTGCCGAGATTGCACCTTCCATCCCCCCTCCGCAGACGTAGAATCCGATCAGATCCGGGTGACGTTGCAGAAGGTTCAGTGTTGCCTCGTGCGTAATCTCGGCCGTGTCGAGATTGACCATGGTATCAAGCACTTCGAAATCCGGTGCATGCTCGCGAAAATAGGAGCGGAACCCGATCTCTCGAAGTTCGTGGCCGAGGAAGCGGTGGCTGCCGACGAAGGCCGCGACCTTGCCGGGGCGTTTGGCTGCCTTGACGATCATCCACGCCGCGGTGCGACCGACCTTGTGGTTGTTGAGCCCGACATAGCCCTCACGCACGCCGGCCGCGAAGTCCGAAAGCAGCGAGAAGACGGGAACGCCGCGCTCCTTCAGCTCCTCGATCGCGGCCGTCACTGCCGGATAATCGGGAGCGACGAGCGCAATCACCTGGTTTCTCGCCGCAGTCGCACGAAGCTTTTCCGTAATCGCCGTCGGTGTCGAATTTGCCACGAAGTCGATCTGGGCGAACACGCGTGCGTTTGAAAGCGAAAGCGCCGCGTTTTCGATCTCCTTCGCAACCGCTTTGTAGAAGGACTGCTCCGGCTTTTGCAGCACAAAGCCAAGTCTGTACTGCGGCAGATCTTCGAAGACGCGCTGCCGGATGAGGCCAACGGCATGGTAGCCGATAGCCTTGGCTGCCTCGTAGACACGGCGCGCAGTCTCCTCTCGCACCGGATGCCGTCCGTTCAGAACGCGATCGACGGTCGCGACGCTGACGCCGGCGGTGCGTGCGAGGTCGGCAATGGTCGGACGGTTGCTCATCGCTTCTCCTGATAGGTTTGCATCACGAATGTTATGCTGCTTTTGAGAGCATTTGAGAGAATATATCATTGCTGCATTGAGACCTGGCAAAAGTCAACCTATCGTCATTGCACGACATCGAACGCTCCTGGCCAAACTGGCCGGATCGCAGGGAGGAGAACAAATGGCGATGGTTCCAACGAAGCGAGATTACAGTCTCCTTGGGCGCGATGCCCAGGCGGCTGTCGCCAATGGCCTCTCGGCGGCCGAGTGGTATCACACGGAGGTCCCGCGCAAGCAGATGAAGGAACTGATGAAGCGTGAGGACGGACCCGCCATCCGCGATACCGCGATCTGGCTCGGTTGCCTCGTTCTTTTCGGTGGGCTCGGCATCACTTTCTGGGGCACCTGGTGGGCCGCTCCGTTCTTCCTCGCCTACGGCGTTCTCTACGGTTCCGCCTCCGACAGCCGCTGGCACGAATGCGGGCATGGCACCGCGTTCAAGACGATGTGGATGAACAACGCCGTCTACCAGATCGCCTGCTTCATGATCATGCGCAATCCCGTCACCTGGCGCTGGAGCCACACGCGCCACCACACAGACACGGTCATCGTCGGCCGCGACCCTGAGATCGCCGTCATGCGGCCGCCGGATCTCATGCGCCTCGTCCTGAACTTCTTCGGCATTCTCGATGTCTGGCACGCGATCATCGACATGGTTCGCAACACGCTTGGCATCATCAGTGCCGAGGAGGCGACATTCATCCCTGAAATGGAACAGCCGAAGGCAATCCTCGTTGCCCGAATCTGGTTCGTCATCTACGCCGCAACGATCGTGCTCTCGCTCTACCTCGGTTCGATCCTGCCGCTGATGCTGATCGGTCTGCCGCGGCTCTATGGTGCCTGGCACCATGTGCTGACCGGGCTGCTGCAGCATGGCGGCCTCGCCGACAACGTGACGGACCATCGGCTGAACAGCCGCACGGTTTACATGAACCCGGTGAGCCGCTTCGTCTATTGGAACATGAACTACCATGTGGAGCACCACATGTTCCCGATGGTGCCCTATCACGCGCTTCCGAAGCTTCACGCCATGGTCAAGCACGATCTGCCGGAGCCAAACCCGTCGATGCTGCATGGCTATCGCGAGATGATCCCGGCCTTCCTGCGGCAGTTGCGCAACGAGGACTATTTCTTGAAGCGCGAACTGCCGGCAACGGCAAAGCCCTACCGGG
Organism: Ensifer sp. 22460; assembly: GCF_052044935.1. NCBI lineage: Bacteria > Pseudomonadati > Pseudomonadota > Alphaproteobacteria > Hyphomicrobiales > Rhizobiaceae > Ensifer > Ensifer sp. 22460. The sequence goes on along the minus strand of NZ_JBQENZ010000018.1, from coordinate 23,371 downwards.
AAGAGTTTCACAGCGACGCGATCGTGCGCGCCGCCGAATAGCCAACGAACTTAGCAAATGGGAGGAAGTCATGAGCGGGAACTGGGTTGAAGTGTGCGCGGCGGACGAAATCGATGAAGAGGACGTCATCCGATTTGATCACGAAGGACGCACCTTCGCGGTCTATCGGAGCCCGGATGACGAATACTTCGCAACCGACGGGCTCTGCACGCACGAGCACATCCATCTCGCCGACGGCCTTGTGATGGACGACATCATCGAATGTCCGAAGCACAACGGTCGCTTCAACTATAAGACGGGACAGGCCAAGGACGCACCGGCCTGCGTCAACCTGAAGACCTATCCGGTGAAGGTCGAGGCAGGAAGCGTGTTCATCGCGATCGCTTGATCGCGGCTTCAACGCGAAAAACTCAGCATAGAGCGGGCAGGGAGGTTGAGATGGGTGGAATCGTCATTGTTGGTGCCGGCGAATGCGGCGCAAGAGCCGCCTTTGCCCTGAGGGAGAGGGGCTACAACGGCTCACTCACGTTGATCGGCGCCGAGCCGCATCTTCCCTATGAACGGCCGCCACTTTCGAAGGATGGCCTCAGGGACCAGCTTCAACCGAAATATGTCGCCGATGCCGAGCGCTACGCTGCTTCCGGGATCGATGTTCTGACCGGTACCCCGGTCAAGGCCATCGACCGAGCCGCCAAGCGCGTGGAACTCGTCGACGGTGGCAGCATCGCCTACGATCGGCTCTTGCTGACGACCGGCGCCCGAGCGCGAACGATATCCGGAGCAGAGGAAGCGTCTCGGCGTGTTCGCACTCTCAGAACGCATGCCGACGCCGAGGAGATCCGCCGTGAACTTATGCCCGGGCGAAGGCTTGCAATCATCGGTGGCGGATTTATTGGGCTGGAACTGGCGGCAACCGCGCGCAGCCTCGGTGCAGGCGTCGTCCTGATCGAAGGGCTGCCACGCATCCTTTCGCGCGGTGTTCCGGCTGAGATCGCGACCGTTGTGGCAGAGCGGCACCGCACGGAAGGCGTCGACATACGTTGCGACACGAAAATCGATCACATCGATGCTGATCAGAGCGGCGTGCGTATCCTGCTTGCGAACGGACAATCGGTCGATGCTGATTTCCTGGTCGTTGGCATCGGGGCGTCGCCGAACGCGGAGCTGGCAGAAGCCGCTGGCCTTCAGGTGGATAATGGCATTGCCGTCGACGCGACGCTCAGGACTTCAGATCCCGACATCTTCGCGGCCGGCGATTGCTGCTCCTATCCGCTGTGTCACTATGGCGACCGCCGGGTTCGTCTTGAGGCCTGGCGCAATGCACAGGATCAAGGAACGCTCGTCGCCGGCAATCTGCTGGGCGCGAACGAAACGGTCACCAGCGTGCCGTGGTTCTGGTCCGATCAATATGACCTGACATTGCAGATTGCCGGACTTGCAGACGGAGCGGCCGCGACCGTGCGGCGCGACCTCGCAGAGGGCGCCTTCATTCTTTTTCATCTCGACGACACTGGGCGGTTGCTTGCCGCCTCCGGCATCGGCCAAGACAATGTGGTCGCGCGCGATATTCGGCTGGCGGAAATGCTGATCGCGGCCGGAAAACGGCCCGATCCTCAGGCGCTCGTTTCGCCAGAAACCAAACTCAAGGCCCTGCTTGCCGCCTAGTGCGAAAGCCTTTTGCTACCCCTTACTTGCTCACTGATATCGGAGACTTCTCATGAAAAGCCGCCGCCCCACCGTTGCCGATCTCCTTTCAATGAAGGGCAAGCGTCAGCTCACAATGTTGCGGGTGGAAACGCTTGACGAAGCCGAAGCGGCGGAAGCTGCCGGCATTGACCTCGTCTCCGTTCCGTCGGCTCTTCTGGGGCCGCAGTTTCGGGAAGTGGCGCCGACCTGTTTTGCCTTTCCTGGTCTCGAATATGGAGACTACGTTTCGGCCGAAGAATACATCCGTGCGGCATTCAAGGCGTTGAAAGCCGGCGGCGACGCCGTCTATTGCGCCGCTGGTCTTTCGACCGTTCGGCGTATGCGGGAAGAGGGCATTCCGGTCTGCGGCCATGTCGGGCTCATACCGTCCAAATCCACCTGGACCGGTGGGTTCCGTGCAGTCGGCAAGACGGCCGCAAGCGCGCTCGAGATCTGGCGGCAGGTCAAAGCGCTTGAGGAGGCTGGGGCCTTTGCTGCCGAAATCGAGGTCGTCCCTGGCGACGTCGCATCGGCGATCAACGCGCGAACTTCGATGCTGATGCTGTCGATGGGGGCGGGCTCGGGCTGCGACGCCCAATATCTGTTCGCCGATGACGTGCTCGGCAGCAACCGTGGCCACGTGCCCCGCCACGCTAAGACTTATCGCAACTTCGCGGCGGAATATGATCGCCTTCAGCGTGAGCGGGTCGGAGCGTTTACCGAATTTGCTGAGGATGTCCGATCCGGTGTCTATCCGGAACAGCGGCATCTCGTTGGCATTGATGAAAGCGAACTCAAGGCGTTCCTGACCGAACTGGAACGCAATTAGCACTGGACGGCTTGCGTCGAGGAGGGCGGTTGATGTAGTCCACCGGACATCTCTACTTTCCTCTCCACAGTGGATTTCGATTTGAGCGCCCTTCTCGAGGACAGCCTCACCTTTGTTGCCTTGTTGGGCGTAATCTACGCGGCAACGGTGCTGGTCTATTTCATTCTGGGCTATGGCATCACCTGGCTCAATGACCGCAATCCCGAACGCCGCATCCAGAAGGGGCGGCGCGGCGAAAAGCGCAAAGCCATCGAGATCCGCCAGAGCATGGCCTCCATCCTCGTGACCTGCACGTCCGTCGCAATCGGTCTCTTCGCACAGTACCAGGGCTGGACCTTCTTCTCACCCTGGTCTTTCAGCTGGTTGACCGCAGTGCCGCTGTTTCTCTTCTGCATGGTGCTCTTCGACGCCTGGTTCTATTTTGCCCACCGGCTGCTGCACACCAAGGCTTTCTACAAATACCACCTGCTCCACCACCGAAGCGTCGCCCCGACAGTCTGGAGCAACGATTCGATCGGACTTGTGGATACGGCGTTGTCGCAGGGCTACTACGCCGTCATCACCTTCCTCGTGCCGTTCCCGCCGATCATTCTTCTGGCGCATAGACTCTTCGACCAGATCAACGGCACCTTTGGACACGCGGGCTTTGAATATTTCGCCTCGCGCACGGCGCGTCACCCCTGGCCGATGCTTTGCACGACCTATCACGACCAGCATCACGCTGAGTTCAAATACAACTACGCGAACTATTTCTCGTTCTGGGACCGGGTGATGGGTACGATTGCGCCTAACTATGATCGGCGGGTACAAGATCTCGAGAATGATGCGAAATCAATCAGACTGCGGAAGTCAGCATTTCATGGCCGAAACAATTCTCAACACATTTAAGGTATACACTAATTGATCTTCGCAGAAGTTGGTGGAAGCGTGCCAGTCATTGATCACGGAAGAGTATATTAACTACAATAATTAACTACAATAATGGATACCCGCACGTGAGTTACGTTGCAGGCAATTAGTACTATCTCCGAACTGATGCACGGACTGTTCATCGAGTTATCCATGGGGTGTCGTCGAAACTCGTGCTTGCGAAGCCATCGTCTACACGCTCAGCCATTGGAGCGGTTCACGTCTTTTCTGAGCGGGATCTAAGTGGACCCTGTTGCGGCAAGTATGGAGTCGGGGGCGAGCGTTTCGGCGGTGGCGAGACGCATCGGCATCCCAATTGTTCACGTGGCGGCGCAATGCCCGTCTGAAAGCCGAGGCGGTCCGTCGACATGGCTCGAAGCGCCTGCTCCACTGTGGACATCATCATCGACGACGCAGTAATCGGCGTGGATGTCGGGACCGACGAGTCTCAGCTCGTCGCGAGCTTACGCCAGTTGAAAAGTTGGTTCGGCTGGATGCCGTGACGCCGGGCAACAATGCTCTCCGGCGCATCCGGCTCATAGGTCTCCTGAATAATGGCAAGCTTCTCGACCGTTGACCAACGGCGCCGCTCTGGCTCGGAAAGCACTTCTATTCTTCTGAAGCGGCCGACTCGATAGAATCCCAATGAGCAGGCTGATCCCGAGGGGTTTTCGCGAGTAGGCCAACGGAAAAAGCGAAATCATGATGCAAAAAAGTCGAATGCGTTTACATATGCTCAATGTATGTGATGGGCTCCAAGATTTTTATGTGGTCTTCGATTTGCTCAACCCCTGCTCCGCGTAATCCTGACTGGCGCAGCACGCGGCAGAGTGACTTACCTACTGAGATAGCCCGAAGTTCCTGCTTATGCTTGGGAGCGTACATTAGCGTGGAAGAGGATATCGAAATGACAGCTTGGCAGTCTGAATAGATCGCAAGATATTCGGCGGGAACATCGATGCCTTCCAGGAGCTGAATAGATTCGCCCAGTCCGAATTTCGCGATAGCTGCGCGATAGGCAGCTATATTTGACGGCTTCTCACGGGGATGAAGCTTTATGAATATTCGCATCCCTGTCTTGCCGCTTACCTGTCGCAGCAAATCGACCAAAGCGGAACTCATAGCTGATGCGTCTACCGCATACGGCTGAGTCGCGAAAATCGCAGTCTCGCTATCAATCCCAAACTGGAATGACAGCCTGATAGCTTCCTTGATGATGGTTGGGTCATCAAAACCTGGAGAGGCCTCCACGTATTTCTGAGATTTGAAGTGATTGGCCAATACCGAAGGATTTGAGGCGTAGACCGTATCGAAAGTTCGCCAGCCATTCAAGAAATCCGGCTCGGACCTCTTCAAAACTGCCTTCTGTATCTGCGGAGTTTTGTATAATTCCCACAATGTCTGGCCGATTAGTCTCGGAATTATCGCTATCTGGTAAGTTGCATAAGCGATTGGAGCAAAAATATACTTTGCAACCGGATGCTTCTTCCATACTCGATTGTAGATGGTCTTGGCGGAAGACGCGAGAGTGTGCGATGGGAAGGTTGAAAAGCCATCGACAGAGTATTTGTATATCGCCGTTCCTTCCTCATACAAGGATAGTTTGGCGCCGCGTTTGATCGCTTCGGTGCAGAGAATTGCATAGTGACGTTCGAACGAGCATACGAAAACGTCGTCAGGCTCAACGTCTGCGAGAAGAGCTTTGTACGTTTCTCGCGCTCGCTTCGCCGCAAGCTTGCTAAGATCATTCGATGCCGGATGGATCTCAACTTTGCGGACGTCGGCGAAAACGCCAGGGTCAGCGATAGCCGCAGTTGCTATTGGCATCTCCGAGTTCTTCTTGGTGTATAGAATGGCGAGGCTTGCGCCGGTTATGCCAAGCTGGCTCGCCAATTCCTGCGCCCGCCGTACTTGGCCGACCTGCGACACAATGAACAGGGCTTTGCGCTTGAGCGTAGAGGAAACGTTCATATTTCAGTATCCGACCCGAGGGTTTAGGAGGCGACCCTTTTTAGTGCGCCTCAGCGTATTGTGCAACTGTAGATAAGAACTGCTTTGACGCTTCGTGAGATTTCTAGTATTCGCCGGAGAGTTTTTGAAAGGGCGCCTACTTTGATCGAACAAAGCACACAAAGGAAGTCAGCTTTTATGAAGCTGCGGCTTTCGATACATGACCAATATGTTCTGAATTATGACCAACGTGGCTCGGATTGCCTTATTGTCATTTTTTCTCCGAACCCGCGTGCAACGCTTCGAAAATATCCATTCACGCACGACTGCCTCTATGTGGCGGATAGGCGGCTTCAGTACTACACCCGAAACCCAGGCCGCCAGACGATGTCTCTGCATGGTTTCATTCAGCGATGCGAGTATCGCAAGGTTGCATTCGTGGGGTCGTCAAAGGGGGGGGCTGGCGCACTGCTGTGGTCCTCGCTGATATCAAAATGGGAGCGGTCATTTGAGCTTTTCTGCATGGCATTTAGCCCTCAAACTCAGCTTCTGCCGTTCAACGAGAATCTTGCTTCACTCCCGAGCTATGTAAATAACATGCAGTCGTTGGATGGGGACCCGGGAACGAGGGCCAATTTCGAAGCGTACGGGAACATCCCGGCCATGCTTTCTGCCCATGCGGCGACGACGCTAGTGACCTATTCGGTGAAGAATAGGATGGATCGCTTAGAAGCTGAGCGTCTAGAAGGAATAGAGCATGTCCGCTTGAATCCGATCAACTTAGCGTTCCATGGCTCGATTACTCCGTTCGTGATTAATCTGGGAAGCACTCAGGAAATCGAGAAACTGTCTGCAAAGCTGTATTCAGACGCCGCGCATGATCCAGATCTGAAGGCAATGCTGCCAGCTGACAGAAATGACTTTGCCACAGTATTCTCCGATTTGAATTGCCCTTCGCTCAGCGAAATGATTGACCAGTTTTGCGGCACCAGTAATGCGAAGGAGACCTCACTAGAGGTCGTTTCGGAGCGTTCGGCGTGAAAGCGTAAACACCGTCAGGCCAATCATCAAAACAACCACGGCCGTTTTAAATAAGTAAGTGCTATCAAGCCCCGTGGCCCTGTACTCTGGATAAAACCCGGTCCTAAAAAGCATGATGACTTGGCAGATCGGGTTATACATCAAGAAGTCACGGTAAGGCGGCATCATGCCATCTGGAAGAAAAAATACGCCAGACAGCAAGAACATCGGGCGTGTAATGATCCCGTATATTTGCTCATATATTGGGTACCGAATAAAGACTACGCTATTAAACATGCCCACGCCCAAGGCTAGAGTACCTGCGGCGACTTCAGCCTCCATCAAGTGGGGCCAGTTCAGGCGTGGCGGCAGGGCCATTGAGGCGAATATCGCGCTGAAGACAATGATAGCCACTAGCAAAGTGGTGGCGACTTGCAAAATGTATCTGGCAGTGATGGCATCGATCGGTGCGACGTTCGGATAGGACAGCAGCGGCTTGTTCGCGCGTACAGCCGACCCAATATAGGCAACCTTAGACTGATACAGCTGGTAGCCCATAAAACCTGTGGCAAAGAAGAGTATGAAGTTGGTGCCAAGCGGTGGCGTCTTAGACAGGGCACCGAAGATTGTGGTCATCATCGCGATGTATCCGATGGGCTCAAGCAGCGCCCAGACATACCCCCCTGGCTTGTGGCCAAAACGGGTGGACATTTCACGCACGATCATCGAACCAACAACGCGTAGATAGGTAGACAACAGGGACAATAACGGGATCCTTAGAAAGCCGACGCTAGAGGCGCGGCGGAACATAAACGACCGTTTCAGAAATCGAAAGGTAAAAGAATAGAAATGGAACGACCAGCGCCATTCATCCCATTAACCGGGCTCGTAGCCTGTATGGTTGTAGTGGCCGTTCTAGCTGGTATAACAGTGCGGCTTTTTAGCGACCAGGCGAGTGTAGCGATCCTCGCGCAAGTAGAGGCTGCGGCATCTCGTGCTGAGGCTGCGCAGGCAGTTGCCGAAACCGCAGCAGCGGCAGGCGTCGATCTACCTCGTGCGCTTCGTGGATATGGTGCGACTGGCGATGGATCAGTCGACGATAGTGCCGCCGTGACAGCCGCGCTTGCCTCCGGCCGTACGATCAATGGTGGCGGCCTCACTTACAAAGTCCATTCGAAGCCGGTTAGCTTTGCCAAGGTTCGCGACGCAGCATTCAAAGTAGGCAACGTCATATTTCCGACGCGTGATTATCTGCGGACAGACACTTCCAAAGTCACCAACGGATTTCTGTATACCGCTTGGGCTCAGGACAAAGCCTACAAAATCGGAAACCAGCTCCGCGTATGGGTAAACGAAAAGGAAAGTCATCTGGATGGTACGGGGCGAATCGTGGGTTATGCTTCCGACGATGGAGGAGCGACCTGGTCAACGGGCGAATATCTTGACGCCAGAGCTAGCGGAAGGACACTCTGGTCTGCCGGTTTTGACGGCGTCAGCGAGTATTTGTTCGTCAGAATTCCTGCGGGAGAGAACGACGTCCCCCCTTATACATATCAGATGTGGAAACGCGCTCTCGGCGTAGGCGCCTCGCAGAACTACAACGGTGCTTGGACCAAGACGAACATCACGTTCCCAGTGCCGTCGGGTTTCACCGGGCAGCCCGTTATGGTGCATTCGTTCACCGTCGGTCATTCGGGATCAATTCTGGTCGGGGCCTCCTATGGACAGGGCGCCGCTGTCATGCGCTCAACTGATGGAGGCGATACGTGGAAATCAGCAACCCTAGGAATTGGAAGTTCGTTCGAAGAGCCCACGGTGCGGTACATCTCGACTTCCGGATTATACGTAGGCTTCATGCGGAACGGCGCCGGTGGCGAGCCTCGCTACTGGGTCTCTGCAGACAATCTTGCAACCATCCAGTATTACACCGCTCCGGCGGGATACTTCGGTGGCGGCGCAATGTCATCGAGTTCCCTCTGCTTTGATATTGATCCTGAGACCGGGCGTATCCATGGCACCATCGCATATCGCAACGGCGTCATCGAAGGGGTGGGCACTGATGAGCAGGTTAGTGCGTTTTACATCACTGGGCCGGCTGTCGTGTCGGGAAGCTTTTGGGCCGCCCCCACAACGAAACTCTATAGCATCGGCCAACTATCGAGGCGGGAATCAGGTGGTGCTTCTGCACTAAGCCAAGGTTCTGTGATAGTGGCAGGCGATAAGGTCCACCTCTTTTACGGTGTGGAGGAGCGAACTGGTGCCACCGCTGGCTTCGGCAAGGGCAATCGGATTGCGAATATCTATCAGACGATCATCTTCCTGAACGACCGCGGGTCCATGTTTGACGTCAGTTCTGACCTAGCTGCGAATCGTGCCGCCCCGAACCCGTTGCGGAAGGCATCGGGAATTGATGCCTTTGTAATTCCCTTCAATGACGCGAACGGATTGGGGCCGACGCTTGTCAGTGGGCGTCCTAATTTTGCTCGCCACGTGTCGACCTTGATTATAGAAGACGGCGTGCTATCGTTGACTGGATCACGAGCCGGGCTTTACTTCATTGACACAGAGGGAGGGGCTGCGTCGGATAGCCTGGATACGATCACCGACGCTGACGCATTCGAGGGCGATGCTATCGTGCTGAAGACAGTCTCATCCAGCCGCAGAGTTACAATAAAGAATGGGGTTGGAAATATAAACTCGGGTGCCGATCGCGAACTCAGCAACGGCAACAATCAGATCATGTTGATGTATTTTGGCGGGAGTTGGATCCCTTTTCAGAATGCCGACAAGTGATGACCGACACCCCTTCAATGATCACGCCTCGACTTATTGCCTTCGCATGTTATCTTGATGCACCAAATCGGCAAACATTTGCTCGTGGTGGCCTTGGATAGAAGCTATTCGCGAACGCGTTTTTGATTGCAGCGGTGTAGATCGGTGAGCCATGGTGGATGTTGTCCAGGTGGCAACTAGCGAGCAAGGTCGGCAAGATCACTGAGAAGACGAACCACCTTCTCCTCGAACGCCTGACAATCGTATTCGTACTGTGCAATCAAACGCTCGTCCGGCGTCGCATTTTTTCTCAACTCCTCCAGAGCCATCACCGCAACACCATAGCTCTCGATCAAGCTGGTCAGCGCAAGGCAGCTTAGCTCCCGAAGCTTTCCTCGATGGCCTGGAAGCCGTATCATCATGCGGGCACGTCCGATCGTTTCGAAGTCCAACACCAGTCCTCCGGCTCTTTTGGCAAATGATAATCTAGATCACCTTCAACGCAACTTGTGTGACGACCAATGATGATTGAGGCGGTCCGCGCGACAGCGGTTGCGCACATCGGAGCGCACTTGCTTGTAGGAATTGTCGGCGAAAACAGGAAATCCAGGGGAGGGCGTGGTAATCGATCCTCTAGCCACCTGTGCATATTGTGGCCGGGTGCGCGTGAAAAAAAAACTGAGCGAGGGCGAGAAATGCCCGCGAAAGTTCAGCGGTGGTTCAAAGCGATCGAGAGGGGCCGGGAGAGTTTACCTACCGCGACAGCTAGGCGACCAGCACGACGCCGACGACCGAAGCCACGCGGAACGGCTTGATCCGGCCTGCGACGATCCTGTTTGACAAGTTCGGAATGCATAGCCCGCCCACGGCCATAACGACCGGTTACAAGGAAATCAAGCTTGCGACATCGAACACTGGCCAACCATGTTGATTTTTGGACACCCATGGTCATGCCGGCCGCGTTGACTTGGTTACTGCTCGACTTAGGGTAGCGACCTGGACAATGTTTGGTGTACGGTCAATCCAATTGCCTGCAAGCTGAAACACGGGCTACCTGTGACCTCCTTGAACGGAAGGGATGAGGATTGATTACATTGGTGTGGGCGGATGGAGGATATCTCGTTGAATAGCGTTGTTGATACAGCCGAACGGGCGCGCCATTTTCAGGAACTGAATGCCTCGATCCACAAATATTATTCGTTGGAACACGATGAGCGTGGATCGGAAAACCTCGTTATTGTGTTCTCACACGCTCCGCGGCCGGCTTTGCGTAAATATGAATTCAGATATGACTGTCTCTATGTCACCGATAGGAAACTGTTTTACTATCTGCACAATCCAGGTCGACAAGCACTCGTTCTTCAAAGGTTTATTGAGCAGGCAGGTTACAAAACGGCCGTCTTCATCGGTCTCTCGAAAGGAGCCGTGGGTTCTCTACTTTGGTCATCCCTTGTCTTGAGAAGAGGGGTCGATTTTCGCGTTTTCTGCCTGGCCTTCAGTCCCCAAACGCTTCTCTATCCGTTCAACGAGAATCTTGCCTCGATTCCAAGCTACATGAGCAATATGCGGATTGTGGAGGCCAACGAGCGCCATCGGCAAAATTTCCTGACATACGGAAACCTTCCGGAATCCCTGAGGGGATTGCTGCCCCCAACCAAAATCATTTTTTCCGCGAAGAACTCGATGGACTGCGTCGAGGCACACCGTCTAGCAGTGGAAGCAAATGTCCAACTTATGCCTCTGGACATGGAATTTCACGGCTCGATCACGCCATTTGTGATCAATCGAAGAAGCTCCCGCAGCATGAAGAAGCTCGCGGCCAAATTGTATAGCGATGCTGAGGCCGATATTGACCTTAAGGTTATGCTGCCGGCGAGCCAGAAGCAGTTTTTTTCCGACTTTGACAGACGCCGGCTACAGTGTCCGTCACTGAACACCCTGATAGATGACTTCTGCGGCTTTGTGCCGTTGGTGGAAGCGCGCGACCAAGGGGATTTCACTCGTAAATGGGTGTCGAGGATATGGGGTTGGCTGGATGGCCTGGGACAAGGGAGGTTGAGACCTAGCCGGGGTATGCTCGAGGTCCAGATAACAAAAGCAACAACACGAAAATAGAATGGGCAGCAATTGCCTTGAGTTTGACCGAGTGAGCGGATCAGCCGGTATAGCCCGTAGCCGGTGGGGCAGCCTCATAACAACGAATGCATCGTTGTCGCTCCCCCGTTGATCGTTGATCCCGAGGAAGGGCATACGGTCCGACGATTTAGCGATTTAGCGATTTAGCGTTTATGATTGCGTGCTATTGGATAGCGTTCCCTAAGGCGAAAAGCCCAGTCGAAGGCCTTCGCGATTGCGACGCAGACGTGCCTCAAGAGAATCTCTCCTCGACCAAGGGGACGCCGTTGACGAGTGCGCGGCGACAGTACCTTAAGCAACGAGGTTGGATCGTATGGTACCAGGAACTCCGCGCTGGATTGCACCGGTTCTAAAGCGCAGGGGGACGTTAGTTGTTCTAGAGTGCGACCGAAGCCTATCTCCTGGAAAAACTGAAATGCATCAAATCTGCTTCCATCACGTGCCCCGATGCGGAGGCTGAATGCCGGAATTTGCAAAAGATTGGCCTCGAGCAAAGCTGTAGATGATACGCTAACAGCGAACTCAATGTCATCCGCAATAGTCATCCAGTCACCGTTGAACACGTCCACGTTTCGGCCCTCGCGCTCCAACAGGATTCGATCAATCCGCATACTTTCGCGGCCATGATGATTCGACGTTTCCCCAGGGCCGCTTCTGGCGATGACTAAGAGCGTCTTTTGTGGGTGAGCGTCTGCGAGCAAGGCAAGTTGCCTTGCGAGTTCAAATCGCTGGCTTTTCGAGGACGGCACCTCGTTTTGTTCAAAGAATGCAATGTATCGGCGGTCAATGGACGTGTCGCGGGTAGGGATGTTTCTTACTCTAGGTGTGCCGAATAAAACACAATTGGCCGTTCGCAGTGGCGTCCAAGCAAGCCGCTTCGTCGCCTGACGATAATGACTGGCATCGATGAATAAAAGCCTGTCAACGAATGCTCTCCAATACAACCCGGTGAACCTCATGTAATACTGAAGTCCTGGAAACCCCGTCGTAATGACCATAGACGAATTTAGTTCGGCGGCTCTGTCTAGTTTATTGCAGACACGAAACACCTTTCGGCCAGGTATTCCGAGAAATAAAAAATCTGGGCAGCTGGCAATGATTTCCTCTACTAAAGTTTCGTCCGTTGCGAAACGAACATTACTTTTCGGGAAAGAAACGGCCCATTTGATGCGTTGTGTATCTGACAAGCCGACAGAGGAGTGCTCTTTTACGACCTCGATAATTTCGATCTCAAAATGCGCGGAGGTGAGATGGTCATATATTATGCTGCAAAAGCCAACGTAGGAATCTGTCGAATACACCAACAGTGCCTTTTGTTGCTTTGCAGGAAGCGAGGTGCGAAGGCTGCGCTTCGTGTTGAACTCAGACAAACCGTACGTCCGGGAATTGCTCAAGGGTAATCCCGTGCTCTTTAATTACTTGAGCCACTCGACGATCGCTTTGGATTAACGGCAAGAGTCGCCGATAGATGGAGTACGTTTCCACTTCTGGGCAGATGTCCCGCGCGTATACGAGGGTCGAACTCGCTATCCCAACGATTCGTCGGCACGCCGTGAGTGCAGGAATAAACTCGGCAGGGATGTCGGTGTACGGAAGAAGCTTGATATTAAGTTGCGGCTGAGTTCGCCGTAGGGCCGCAAATTTCTCAGGGCTAAACCTAGCTTTCGGGTGAGGCTTTATGAATAGAGTGTCTGTGTCCGGAAAATCATCTGCGATCCACTTGGCGATCACCTCGACAACAACGGTTTTGTCAATCTCGTATGCTTGATCGGCAAATAGAATAGATTTGTTGGTTATGCGGGTGTCTTCTAACTTAGTTAGGAGAACGTCGTGCGCCCTTTCGAAAGTATTCTTCAAATAGCTGTAGTACGTCTTCTCGTTGCACGCAAAGCGTTTTGCCAAGCGATCCGGAAAAGTTCCCCATACACCGTCGAAACCGGATATCGGATTGTGAAAACGTCTATAATAGTAGCTGCCGCCGAAAAGGCGTGACAGTCGCGCTGCGGAGTATTCGTTGTCGAAAGGAACTGCGAAGCATCGTCCAGCGAAAGCGAGTTCATTTTTTAGAAATCCGACTATCTCACCGAGAACTCTCTTTGGATGCCTCACGAGTTGGTAAGGTGCTTTCAACAATAGCTTGCCGAAAAAGGAGTCTGAAATAATGTCTTGATCGATAATTTGAACAAGCGATCGAGGCGGCGCATAGCGATCGGTGTTCTTGTACGATGACAGTCCTTCCTCAATAAAGAATACAGAGACATTAGATTGACGTGCAAGATCGTATACAAAACCATAGTGGGTATTATAGTTAAAAAGAAAAACACGGTGCGGCTTAAATGCCGTAAACACTTTCCGATAAGTTCCCAGTATGGTGGTCTGTCGCCTTAACGAATAGTACGCGGCTCCTATCGGCAGTCGAACTATTTTGTGCGGGATTTTCTCCATTGTTAGGAGTTCGGCTATCTCCCCTTTTTCTTTCAAGTTCGCGTCAGTGTACAAGGCAAGGACGAATGGAGAGAGCCTTAGCCTGCTACCGAACACTTTAATGAAAGCGCTGGCATTCAATGCCTGCCGACTATTTGATACAACGATCATATCTACGGCAGGCAGAAATGTCTCAGTCTCGCTAGTCATTGAACTTCTTCTGCAATGGTGCAGACCAAAATTCGTCGTCATCCAGTACTCGTACAAAAGCCGCCGCAGCGTTGCCGTTGCCAAAACTTTGATCGCTTGGGAACTTTTGTCCCCAAATCGTGTTCAGGAAGTGCCGAATTGTATTCGCATCGAATGCAGACGCGTCTGTGATGGTGGCAGCCTGAGATCTGTTATCTTGCCTTGTCCCAACGTTCAGGCTAGGGACCCCCAAGAACGGTGCTTCGCGGACGCCGGCGCTGCTGTTGCCGACGATTGCTTTTGCATTCTTCATAAGCTCGGAGAAGTATGCAAAGCGCATACTCGGCAAGTGGCGGAAATGATTTACGTCGAGACGCGCGATCTCCGCGAAGATATCCTCACTGCCCGGATCGTTGTTCGGCGAAATAACAACGAAATTTTTGCCAGTCTCTGACAGAATCGTAAACAAGCTTCGTGCCTGGGCTCCGATGGTATCCGTTTCCGACGTAACGGGATGGAAGGTTACAATCCCGTACTCAGAGAAAGGGATCTCATATCGTTCGCGCACCTTATCAAGGGATACGCTGGACCCTTTGCTATGGAAATCCAACTCCGGTGATCCGATGTTGTATACAAACCGCGGATCCTCTCCCAGCGCGAGCACACGAGCCATTGCAGTTTCCGAGCTAACGAAATGGTAAGTACTAAGCTTTGAGTTGCAATGCCGGTAGATTTCGTCGATCGTACCAGATACCTCTCCGCCTTCAATGTGCGCGCAACGTATATAGTTAGTTGCGCAAACAAGCGAGGCAGCGAGTGCCTCAATTCGGTCTCCATGTACGATGACGAGATCGGGTTTGTGTTCGTATACCCAGTCCGAAAACCCAAGGATTGTCTTCGACAAAATTAGATCCTGCGGATCCCCGATGCGCTGGTTGATAAATTCGTGTACTTCAACGCCTTCAAGGCGATGCACTTCATGCTTGGTCGCGCCGTATTTCTCGAGCATGTGCATGCCAGTTACGAAGAAGTTGATGGTGTGCCCGGCGCTCTTGGCAGCCAATGCCAGCGGCTCAATCTTGCCAAAATCGGCCCGCGTGCCGGTCAAAAACAGGAGTTTTTTGCTCATTTTAAGGCCTCTGGAAGTCTAAGCGAAGTCACTCCAGCGGAGCTGGTCATTTCTCCTCCGTGCCACGGTGATCGTTTTTCCAATGAGATCGTCGAGTTGATAGCCGGGAATTTCGCCGTTCCCTGGGCGTCGCGCCCATATGTCATACTCGGAGATGATGTCCCCTGGCTGTAAGTCACGGTCAGCCACAACGGAGCTTCTGGCAAATCGGTAAACCGCTTCCTCGGGCGCCGTACGTTTCTTCTCGTTGTTCACCGCGATGAAAATTTCACGCGATCTGTCGATTAAAAAGCGCAACTCGGCAGGGTCCATAGAACAGGAAATGTCTGGGCCTTTGCGATAGCGCGTGTCAGTGAAGTGACGCTCGAGAATGCAGGCGCCGAGGGCAACGGATGCGAGCGCCATCTCCGGACCTATACTGTGATCAGAGAAACCAACGATCGCATTCGGGAATGCACGCTTCAAATCCGTGACACCGCGAAGCGAGACGATTTCCGGCGGTGAAGGATAGAGGTTTGTGCATTCAAGTAGCGCATACTCCACGCCTGAACGTTCAAGTACTTCGACGGATGCCCGAATCGTTTCGATCGACTGCATACCGGTGCTCATTATGATTGGCTTGCCGAATGAAGTGATGTGGCGAATCAGCGGAATGTTGTCGCACTCACCGCTGCCAATCTTGAAGGCCGGTACATCGACGGAGTTGAGGAAATCAGCTGCCGCTCGCGAAAATGGGGTGGAAATGTAAATAAGGCCCAAGCTTTCAGCGTAGTCCTTTAAGGCTTTCTCATCTTCCAGCGGCAAAGCACAGGATTTCATCACATCCCAGATGGAGACCTCGGCGTTCGGCGGAAAAATTTTCTTCGCTTCTTCCGTCATTTCGTCTTCAACGATGTGTGTTTGGTGCTTGACGATTTCACAGCCCGATTGAGCTGCCGCTAGTACCATCGCCTTCGCCACATCAAGGTTGCCCCCATGGTTGATCCCGATTTCGGCTATAACCAGGGGCGGATGGGATGGGCCGATATGGCGGTCACGAATCTTCATTGAGATAACCTTTGTAAAATCGTTTCTTCGCACTTGCTGAAATCCTCCAGCGTGTCAATATCGAGCGATTCCAAGCTCGACATTTGTACAACCTTCACCGAGGCTGGAGAAAAATCTCGATTGATTCTGAACGAGTCGGCGTCAAATACATACAAAGCCCCATTTGGTCGATAGACCGGTGGCAGGGATTGGCGGTTGGCAAAACAGAAACGGGGGTCAGAAAGCGGTTGAAACCGGTCACCGGCAAGTTGTCCCCATTTCAGCACACCAGAATTAGCCTCGCAAACACTCATCACTAGCGAGCAGTCTCCGTCAGAAAACAAGCGCAATCCCGCTTGGATATGATCGGATCTCCGTAGTGGTGAAGTGGGCTGTAGCAGCACGACGGTCCCGCTACCGTGATGTGTCGAATTGAGGAATTCCAGCAGAACCTCGGCCATCGTCGTCGTGTCACGAGCGAGTTCGGGAGGCCGCCGGACCACGGTAACATTCCTTGGTAGTGAATGCGAGAATATCTCGTCGATGTCAGTCGATACGAACACCTTTGATATACCAGCGTCCAGCGCAGAGTCCACGCTGTGCCTGTAAAGGGGCTTGCCACAAAGGTTCTTCGTATTCTTGCCCGGAAGTCCTTTTGAACCAGCGCGCGCAGGGACAAATGCTATCAAGTCGGGGTGCATTCTACGTTTCTCTTTTGGACAGGCTCTTGGCGATGTGATCGCTCATGTAGACAAAAAAACGGAGCTTGCCAAACGACTTTGTCGATTGCAGCGGTCGGAATGACTATGCCCTATCCCGAATGTTGTAGTAGCTCATGACGCCAACCCCCCAAGCGAACAGCAGTCCTAGGGCCACTAGAAGTGAGCTAAACAACCGGGAAGGATACTGGGCCATTTCTGAAAGTGTCGGTTCAATGAAAAGTGCCAAGTAACGTTGGCGGTTGTCCGCTTCGACTCTGGCCCGTTCAAGAGCGCCAAGTGCGGCTGTATAGGCGCGTTCGGCGAATTCTCGTTCGGTCTCCAGTTCCTCGAATTCGGCAATGCGGCCGGCCACGTCTGGCGCGTTGGGGGCTTTGTTGGCTACCTTACTTGCACCCGTCCCGAGTCTTTGACGCTCAAGGGAAAGTTGTTGTTCCAGGCTCCCGATGCGGGTCTTGAGTACGCGAGTTCGCGGCGTGTCCTCACTCATTTGGCTTTTTGCGGTGGCCAGGTCAGCATTGAGTTTTGTCAATTCTTCTTCGAGGCCGGCGATCAATTGTATGGCGAGTTTTGCGGCTTGGTCAGGGCTGATTTCCTGCGATTTGTCACGATAGTCGCGTAAGGCCGCGCGCGCCTTGAAGAGGCGTGCTTCGCCCCCCAACACTTCGTCCTGCGCGGCTCGAAGCACGTCGTTGCGTGCCGAAAGAGAGAGGCCGTTGACCAGACTGTCACTTCGAGTGACGATGAATTGGGCGATTTCTTGCGCCTTCTTTGGATCGAAGGCCTTCACTGTCACTTGCATAATGCCCGAGGCATGGTCGAAATTAACGCTCACCATGTTTCGCCAATAGGCAAGCTTGTCCTCAATCGGCAGGCCGGAGCCAATGCCATAGAAATAGTCGAGCCCGCGAGAGGCGTAGACTTTCTCGAGGCTGAAATTGCGGTCGGCGGACATGACCATGCGTTCGCTCAGGATGTAGTCCATCAGAATATAGCTATCCGAAACTGTACTGCTGCCAGAGGCCTGAGTAAACATGCCCAGAATATCAGTCGCGCCGCCGCCTTCGATACTGCGCACTGCGAAGGACGCGGTGCTGTGATACTGATCGGCGGCGATGAAGGCCATGTAGATTGAAGCGAGGGTGGCCGGAACGGCAACGAGGCCAAGGAAGGACGCGCCGATGATTGCGTGTCTCAAGCGTAACTTCTTGGACCAACCGGGCAGCAGGCCAGATTTTTTCTTGGGATCGATCTTCTGGCGTCCGGGAAGATGGATGACCGGCGCGCTCTCTTTGCCGAGTAGTCCTTCGAGTACTTCGATACCCTTGGTCTTGGCACTGGCTTTTACGGACGCAGTATTGGTGGCCTCGGCTGGGCCTGCCTTGTTTGCTGCCGCGTCTTTGCTCGCCGCCATTCAATTTCCCTTCATATTTCTGTCGTGCGCCCGGATAGCGTCTTCGACGTCTTCATAATACGTCAGCTTTCCTTTTTCCAGCACGACGCCGCAATCGCAATAATCTCGAATCGTGCCGGTGCTGTGTGAAACCATGATCACATCGGAATCTTGTAGCTTGGTTTCAAAGACAGCTTGGCACTTTTTCTTAAAATTTGAGTCACCAACCGCTGTAATCTCGTCAACGAGGTAATAGTCGAAGTTAACTCCCATGCTCAAACCAAAGGCAAGCCGTGCTTTCATGCCCGATGAATACGTGCCTACCGGCGCTTTGTAAAAGGGCCCTAGCTCAGCGAAGTCTTCGACGTATGTCGCTAGCCGTTGGGTATCAACGCCGTAGATCCTGGCGACAAAACGCACATTCTGTTCGCCCGTCATCGAACTTTGGAAACTACCCTGGAACCCAAGCGGCCAGGAGATTTTACCCCTGCGGATGATTCTGCCGCCATCAAGCTTGATCGCACCCGCTATTAGCCGGAGCAACGTCGATTTGCCGGCGCCGTTTCGTCCAAGCAGACCGACGCTCTTGCCTCGGTTGAGGGTAAGCGAGGCATCTTCGATGATGGGCTTCTTTATGCCCTTGGTACGGGCATATTTCGTTGCCTGCTCGAACCTGATCATTCGTTTCTCAGCGTCTTTCTGGAAAAGGTGAAGACGACCATTCCGGTAAACAATGTCAGAAATGCGATTCCATAAAGATAATTCATGTCGAGGCCGATCGCGCGATATTCAGGATAAAATCCCCTGCGAAAACCCATAATGATGTGGACGAGTGGATTGATGAAGACAAGGTCGCGATAAGGCGCCGGTATGGTATCCGGTAGGAAGAAGACGCCGGAGATGAGAAAGAGCGGCCGGTTTACGATATTAAATACCTGTTCGTAGAGCGGATACTTGAGGAACAGCACGCAATTGACCATCGCCACTCCCAGGCCGAGAATGCAGGCCATAGCCGCCGCTTCCAAGAGCGCCGGCCAGTGGATGCTGGCCTCAACACGCATAGTGGCTACAATCGCTCCTAGGACGATAAAGGCGACGAGTGAAGTCGTGGAGACCTGTAAGACGAAACGGGCGACAACGGTGTCGATCGGGGCAACATTCGGATAATTCAGTAACGTCCTGTTGGCCCGGACCGCACTATTCAAATAGCTACTCATAGCCGAGTAGAATTGGAAGGCGATGTAGCCTGTGGCAAAAAATAGCGCGAAGCTAGTGCCGAGCGCTGGTGCGCGCGCGATCGCCTTGAATATGATCGTCATTAAGAGAATGTGGGCGGCGGGATCGAGCAATGCCCAGATATAGCCTCCAGGCTTCGAACCGAAGCGTGTTGACATTTCCCGGACGAGCAGAGCGCCGACCACGCGAACATGGATGCAAAGATAACTCACGTCATCACTCGAAAGGATAGAGAATTCGGCCGATTATCCGGAGACGTCGGTCGGAGAGGCCGCGGAAAAAACGAATAGGATCTGCTCGAAAATCCTCGAGGTCGCGATCGTTGCCCACATACAAGACCAGGGGCGCGAGCAACATTGTCAGGACATGACGCCAGCCAAAAATGCCGTAGGGCCCCAATGGCCGCCAAGCTCGACGGGAGTCGAGGAGTGCGTCGGGCTCGTCCAACTGCCTGCGGATCGTGGCGACGGTCGTTTCGAATGATGTCTCTTCTCCAGTGACGGGATCGAAGTAACAAGGATAAAGCAGGTAAGCGCCCGCGAAAAGCGCCTCAAGGCTCAATTTCCGCCCCCGGCGGGGATTTTCCTGGCGATCGTCCGTCAACCCCCAACCGGCATAGAAGGGCGAGCCCGCCGTTGTCACCGGAATGCCACGTAGGAGAGCCTCGAAGCCGGCGAGGGAAGTAATCGTGTAGACGTGGTCAATCGTCCTCAGGGATTCGGCCAGAGGTAGTTGCTCGGCAACGATGTGACAAAGGTGCGATACCTCGGAAGGGTCGGATTTGGCCGGTCGTACTCGGCCGAGGATGTCTGGGTGTGGTTTGTAAAAGATCTGTGCACCGGGTTGCTCCTTAGCAGCCAAGCGCACAAGATCATTGTTCGTTAGAGAGTTAATACAACCAAGCCGTATGGATGCATCGTCTTCGACCTGTCCAATGACCAGGACTCTTTTGCGCGTCTTCTTGCCGTAGATTTCTTCTGCGGTCCGCCGAAGCGCACCGTTGTATTTGCTGACACCCGCTTGTAGCAGTAAACCTATGCAATACCGCGCCCTCTCACGAAGTTCCGAGTCGGCATCGAAATCATATGTCTTAAGCAGGTGTTCGAGGTCGGACTCTTGGCGGCAGTCGAAGTAAGGTGCCCGTCCGTCGATTGTCAGCGATAGTGGCGACGTTTTACTAGCACTGGGCCGGATGGAGCGGAGGAAGCCGTCTTCGACGAACCAGAATCGTATTTTTCGTTCAGAAATCGTTCTTTTCAGAGCGTCTGGCAAAGATGGGCCCCAGACGAGGATCTCGCAATCTTTGTCGGAGGCTATCAGTTGTTCCCATAGTGTTTCGAATTGATGGCCGTCGATATCCAATGGAAGGAAACGCAGTTCGCGCTCAGGAAAGCAACGGTTCAGAAAAGGTCTTTTCCAATCCGTGGCTCCCGCAACGAGCGTGACGATTCGCGCTTGATCACCACGCGAACAGGAGTGCTCCCATCTGCGGACTCCGGCCGTCTGTACATCAATCGTCAAAGGAAATTCCGCCATCAAACATGAGTTCGTCAGGCCGCCTTTTATCCCGAAACATCACGAACGGCAAAGCTCACGATTCTGACGAGGATGTAGGGCACATGCGTGATGACTCGCTGGGCTGCTGTTCGAACCGCTTCCAACCAGAGTCTGGCGTAAAGACCCGGTCGCCAAATGCGATGCGGGAAATTGAATGACTGGGGGCGATGGTCGCCAGTTCGCGGGCGCGGGGCGAGTATACCGCATGGGGGATCGGAACGAAACGGCCTAAACCACCCAATCCCACCCCCAAGGCGAAAGCCGCGCTGGCCGCTAGCAGACGATTGATTGGTGAACAAGTTTGCACAACGAGCCGTTGTCCACCCGAACCGGGCCACGCACAGGAAGGATCTATCAGTCGGGCTCGACGACCTCATCACCGACCGAACTGATGATGCGGACTTCAGCGTTATGTTTCCGCCAAGGGCGCCCGCGTCAGCCGAGTCACCAAGAAGGCGTCTTAACCGGTAGGGATTGCCTCGCACGGAAATTCCTTTACCAAGGCAGCGCAAGGGGCGGGCCATCCGCCCTTATCGGCTGAGGCGCCGCGACGGGCGCGGGGACAAATCGGAGACGACTATGTGCGGTATTGTAGGCATCGTTGGCAATCAGCCGGTATCGGAGCGACTGGTCGATGCGCTGAAGCGCCTGGAATACCGCGGCTATGATTCTGCCGGTGTTGCGACCATCAACGGCGGGGCGCTGGAGCGCCGGCGTGCCGAAGGCAAGCTCGTCAATCTCGAGATCGGGCTGCGCGAAGAACCGCTGGCCGGCACGATCGGCATTGCGCACACGCGTTGGGCGACCCACGGCGCGCCGACCGAGCGCAATGCCCATCCGCACTTCACCGACGGTGTCGCCGTCGTCCACAACGGCATCATCGAGAATTTCGCCGAACTGAAGGACGAACTGATCGCTGACGGCGCCAAGTTCGAGACGGACACCGACACCGAAGTCGTGGCGCATCTGCTTTCGAAATTCCGCCGCGAGGGCCTTGGCCGGCGCGAGGCGATGCATGCGATGCTGCAGCGGGTCACCGGTGCCTATGCGCTCGCCATACTGTTTGAGGACGATCCGTCGACGATCATGGCGGCGCGCAACGGTCCGCCGCTGGCGATCGGCCACGGCAAGGGCGAGATGTTCCTCGGCTCCGACGCGATCGCGCTTTCGCCCTTCACCAATGAGATCACCTATCTGATCGACGGCGACTGGGCGGTGATCGGCGCGAACGGCGTGCATATCTTCGATCTCGCCGGCAATGTCGTTGATCGACCGAAGCAGATCTCATCGGCCGCCGCCTATATGATCGACAAGGGCAACCACCGGCACTTCATGGAGAAGGAAATCTATGAGCAGCCGGAGGTGATTGCGCACGCGCTCAGCCACTACATCGACTTTGCCGACAACCGCATCAAGGCACTCGCCGGCACGATCGATTTTGCAAAGGTTCCAAGCCTGGCGATCTCTGCCTGCGGCACGGCCTATCTCGCCGGCCTCGTCGGCAAATACTGGTTCGAGCGCTATGCCCGCCTGCCGGTGGAAATCGACGTTGCCTCCGAGTTCCGCTATCGCGAAATCCCGCTGTCACCGCAGTCGGCAGCACTGTTCATCTCGCAGTCGGGCGAAACCGCCGACACGCTTGCCTCGCTGCGCTACTGCAAGGAGCTGGGCTTGAAGATCGGCGCCGTCGTCAACACGCGCGAATCGACGATCGCCCGCGAGTCCGACGCCGTGTTCCCGATCCTCGCCGGTCCGGAGATCGGTGTGGCCTCCACCAAGGCCTTCACCTGCCAGCTCGCGGTGCTGGCGTCGCTCGCGATCGGCGCCGGACGCGCCCGCGGCACGCTCAGTGCAGACGAGGAGCAGGTGCTGGTTCGCTACCTCTCGGAAATGCCGCGCATCATGGGCCAGGTACTGCAAGCCATCCAGCCGCAGATCGAGCTTCTGTCGCACCAGCTCGCCAAGTGCGACGACGTGCTCTATCTCGGCCGCGGCACCAGCTTCCCGCTGGCCGTGGAAGGAGCGCTCAAGCTCAAGGAAATCTCCTATATTCACGCCGAAGGTTATGCCGCCGGCGAACTGAAGCACGGACCGATCGCGCTGATCGACGAAAACATGCCGGTCATCGTCATTGCGCCGCATGACCGCTTCTATGAGAAGACGGTTTCCAACATGCAGGAAGTGGCCGCGCGCGGCGGTCGGATCATCCTGATCACCGATGAGAAGGGGGCTGCCGCCTCGAAGCTCGAAACGATGGCAACGATCGTGCTGCCGAATGTCGACGAGATCATCGCGCCGATGATCTTCTCGCTGCCGATCCAGTTGCTTGCCTACCATACGGCGGTATTCATGGGCACCGACGTCGACCAGCCCCGCAACCTCGCAAAATCGGTGAC